>NZ_CP010029.1:353369-706739 GCF_001656035.1 Yersinia entomophaga | reverse complement strand
CATGGAAATTATAACCGCCGGTAAAAATATTCGGGCAAGGCAAACCGCGGAACGACAGCTGAGCGCCATCGGTGCCTCCACGAATCGGTTTCATAATAGGTTCGATATCGCAATCACGCATCGCCTGCTGCGCCAGTTCAATAATATGCGGATGCTCCACTATGTGTTCACGCATATTGTAATAACTGTCATCGATAATGATTTCGATGTAGCAATCGCGATGTAACCCTTTACCGACCTGTTTGGCAATATCCACCATGTTTTTCTTACGAGCTTCGAAGCCATCGCGGCTGAAATCGCGCAGAATATAATGCATTTCAGCCCGTTCTACCGTGCCTTTAATGCTTTGAAGATGGTAAAAACCCTGATAACCCTCGGTATTTTCTGGGGTTTCATCTGCCGGAAGCGATTGATGATAACGAGTAGCCAATGACAGCGCATTGACCATGACCCCTTTGGCACTGCCGGGATGGACATTATTGCCGACAATTTTGATGGTCACCGAGGCCGCATTGAAGTTTTCATATTCCAGCTCGCCCACGCCGCCCCCGTCCACGGTATAGGCCCAATCGGCGTTAAAAGCATTTACATCAAAGAATTGCGCGCCTTTTCCCACTTCTTCATCCGGCGTAAACGCCACTCGAATCTTGCCGTGGGGAATATTGTTCTCTTTGAGACGCACAATAGCGGTGATGATTTCGGCAATACCAGCCTTATCATCGGCACCCAGTAAGGTTTTACCGTCGGTGGTAATCAGAGTGTGTCCAAGCAACTGGTGCAACACTGGGAACATGACCGGCGACAGAATTTCATCGCCCATGCCCAGCGCGATATCGCCGCCGCGATAGTTCTCCACAATTTGCGGATTGACATTTTTGCCACTGAAATCAGGTGCGGTATCCAAATGGGCAATAAAACCGATTGTGGGCACTTCCCAGTCAACGTTCGCCGGTAAAGTTGCCATCACGCAGCCGTGCTCGCTCAAGGTCACCGGCTCAAAGCCCAAGGCCAGCAGCTCTTGTTGCAACGCTGCCGCCAGCTTACGTTGCCCATCGGTGCTCGGCACGGATTTTACCTTAGCTTTTGATTGTGTATCGAAAGAGACATAGTTAAAAAAGCGATCGAGTAATTTGTCCATGGTTCCCACCCTCAAAATGATGGATATCATTATGGGGAAGTGATCACGATCAAATATTGCGTCAGGTCAGTTTTAAACAAACTTAAGCCAGAATAATAACGCTATGACAGAAATGACACAGGGACATTGCCAAGATGTCCCTGCATAAAAAAACGCAGTAATCCCTGAGGAAATTATTCGCCTTCGCGGTTTTCTCCGCGAGTGGTAAGAAACTCGCGGATATACTCCGGCACCACTTTACTGGCTAAGCCGTAATGTTTTTCCTCGAACTGGCTTTCTACCTGACTCGGCTCCAGATTCAGTTCTACAGTATGAGCGCCATTCAACGCCGATTCATGTACAAAACCTGCCGCCGGATAAACATGGCCGGAGGTACCAATGGAAATAAAGAAATCAGCCTCAGCCAACGCCTGATAAATATCATCCATCCCCATCGGCATTTCACCAAACCACACAATATGCGGGCGCAGCGGTGCAGGGAACTGGCAGCAATGACAACGCTCATCGGCGCTAAGATCGCCCGGCCAATCCAGAACCTGACCAGACTGAGTACAGCGTACTTTGAGTAATTCACCGTGCATATGAATCACTCGTTTACTGCCAGCCCGCTCATGAAGATCATCGATATTTTGCGTAACCAGCAGGAAATTATCGCCTAATACCGCCTCCAGATCTGCTAGCGCGAAATGTGCAGCATTGGGTGCCACTTCCGGTTGCTGTAGCTGGCGCCGACGCGCATTGTAAAAAGCCTGCACCAGTTTAGGATCGCGCTGGTAGCCTTCCGGCGTCGCCACGTCTTCAACTTTATGTTCTTCCCATAGACCGTCCGCCGCGCGAAAAGTACGAATTCCAGACTCAGCAGAAATACCTGCGCCGGTGAGTACGACCACGAAAGGTTTCTTCATTTCTGTACTGGCGGAACTATCACGGTGGAAAATACGAGAGCGAAAACGTTGATGACGCAGATGCTTATTCTTGCGAAACCGACACAGCCGATGGCGAATGCGCATAACCTATTGCCTCTTTTACTTTATTTATAATGTTTTTCTATCAGACAGATGCAAGAACGCCGCGCCACGCACCCCACCAGCATCGCCATAGCGAGCTTTCTCAATACGCGGTAAACGCGCAACGGGGAGCAAATGCGCAGCTAAACGCTGCGGTAATGCCTGATACAGATGTTCAAAGTTCGACAATCCGCCGCCTATCACAACCAAATGTGGGTCAATAATGGTCAACAGATTCCCCAGACAAATCGCCAGAACGGCGATAAAACGTTCGACATGCTCTGTGGCCTGTGCGTTACCGGCGTAGTAATTTTCGATAATGCGCGTAGCGGGTAGCGTTTCACCGTAGAAATGGGCGTACATCCATTCAAAACCACGGCCTGAAATATAGTTTTCAATGCAGCCGTACTGGCCGCAACCGCAGGGAACCCGGGGAATATCTGCACCCAAAACGTCGAGCGCATCAATTGGCAGGCGAAAGTGCCCGAACTCACCGCTGATATGGTTACGTCCGGTCATCGCCTGACCGTTGAGAATAATGCCACCGCCAACGCCGGTGCCCAGGATAATCCCCAGCACGCTGGGATAAGACTGGAATTCTGGATCCCAAGCTTCGGATAAAGCGAAACAGTTGGCATCGTTATCGATACGAACTTCCCGCCCAATCAGACGGGAAAGATCGGCTTGCAACGGCATGCCCATTGCCGCCAGTACGTTCGCGGTAAACAACGTGCCGTCGTCATTGGGTAAACCAGGAATACCGATCCCTACGCTGCCCTGCGCGCCGCAAAACTCATCGGCTTCGTGGGTGAGTTCCGTCAGTACCTGCAATAATTGCTGATAATCCTGTTTTGGCGTTGGAACACGTTTTTGCCAAATACGCTGTAAATCGGCATCAAACACGCCCATTTCAATTTTGGTACCACCCATATCAAAACCGTAATACATAACTTTACCTTTATTCAGTAAACGGTTTATCAGTACCATTCAGTTCCGGCTAAAACAACCGGATTCCTCGTCTATTGTGATCGCGCTGTTACTGCCCGCTTAATACCCGCGCTGGGTCAATACGGCTGGCGCGACGGGCCGGATACCAACTGGCCACCAGACTTAGCACAATGGCCGTGGCTAATACGCAGGCCACGTCGAACCAATGCAGTTCTGAAGGTAGATAATCGATAAAATAAATATCGCTGGACAGGAAATGATGACCGATCAACGTTTCCAACCCACTGATAATATTGGTTAACTGCAATGAAGCGACAACACCGACCACCACGCCGCTGATACTTCCCACCAGCCCGGCCAGCAGGCCATACCAAATGAAAATTGCCCGAATCAGGCCGTCTTTGGCACCCAAAGTTCGCAGCACGGCAATATCACTGCTTTTATCTTTGACCGCCATCACCAGCGTAGACACAATGTTAAAACTGGCCACGCCCATCACCAGCACCATAGCTAAATACATAATGGTGCGAATCATTTGAATATCGCGATACATATAGCCGTAAGTGCCGATCCAACTGCTGTAATTCACATAAGCATTGGAGGCTTCTGCGGCGCTGCGCGTGAGATTATTGGCGTTGAAAACGTCATTAAACTTCAGTGCAATACCGGTCACGCTATCGCCCATATCCAGATATTGCTGGGCATCGCTGAGGGGCACCATCGCCAGACTGTGATCCAGTTGACCGCTGAGCTGGAACACGCCGGCAACTTGCAGACGAATACGCTTCGGCTGCAATAGCTTCATTTCCGGATCGCTATTTGGGATCATCACCGTCAGCCAGGAACCTTGCTTAACCCCTAATGCGTCCGCCAGCCCTTTACCTAAAATCACCTGCTGCTGACCAGCCTGAAAATCTTGCCAGGCGTTGTTCTGCACGAACTGTGGTAACGCGCTGAGTTTTTCTTCCTGCTCCGGATTGACGCCCTTGACCTGCACCGCCCGTAATTGGGTGCCGTTTTCCATCAGTCCAGTGAAATCAATATAGGGTGCCGCCGCCGCGACGCCGGGTACTTTTTCGATCCGCTGCAGGCTCGCATTCCAAGCGTTAAACGGTTGATCGAGAAAAGCTATCTGACCGTGTGGAACCACGGCCAAAACGCGGTTTTTCAGCTCACGTTCGAAGCCGTTCATCGCACTCAGGCCGATAATCAGCACCGCGACGCCCAAGGCAATGCCCAGAGTGGAAATGATCGAAATCATCGATACCATCCCGCCGCGACGGCGACCACGACTAAACCGCAAGCCTATTAGCAGTGAAAGAGGTGAACTGCGCATTACTCCGCTCCCACCAACGTCAGATTTTGCTGTAACTGACCGTCACGCATTTCCAGTTGGCGGCTCATGCGATTTGCCAACTGCAAATCATGAGTAACCACCAGAAACGCAGTCCCCTGACGTACGTTCAGCTCACCTAACAGATTGAAAATACTGTCTGCGTTGCGCTGATCGAGGTTGCCGGTTGGCTCATCCGCCAACACCAGCGATGGGTTATTCACCAGTGAACGGGCAATCGCCACGCGCTGACGTTCACCGCCGGAAAGCTCGGAAGGACGATGCTGACTGCGCTGCTCCAGCCCCACCGCCGCCAACATGGCACGCGCTTTATCTTGCGCTTCTGCCGGTTTAGTCCCGCCGATCAACAGCGGCATCGCCACGTTTTCCAACGCGGTAAAGTCTGGAAGCAAATGGTGGAACTGGTAGATAAAACCGAGTTCGCGGTTACGTAACTCCGCTTTGGCGGCGGAAGAAAGCTGGCTCAGTGAGCGCCCCTGATAAATGACTTCGCCGGAGGTTGGCGAATCTAATCCGCCCAGCAGATGCAGCAGCGTACTTTTGCCGGAGCCGGAGCTACCGACGATCGCCATCATTTCACCCGGCTGAATGGTAAAGGTCACATTACGCAATACGTCGGTATGAAGTTGTCCTTCCTGATAGCGTTTGCACAGGTTTTCGCACTGCAATAAAGGTTGGTTACTCATAACGTAAAGCCTCAGCGGGTTGAGCGGCGGCAGCGCGCCAGGAAGGATAAAGCGTGGACAGCAACGCAATGGCCATAGCCAACAGCGCAATCACCGTCACTTGTAGCGGATTAATGGCAACCGGTAGCGCCGCGCCGTCTAGCAACAGGCCCAGAACCGGCATCAGCACATTGAGCTGGCTGGCGAGTAAAATGCCTAAGCCCGTGCCAAGCAACGCGCCAATCACCCCGGCGCTGGCCCCTTGTACCATAAACACCAGCATAATCTGGCGTCGGGTAAGCCCTTGAGTTTGCAGAATCGCCACTTCCCCTTGCTTCTCCATCACCAGTAATCCCAGTGAGGTAATAATATTAAACGCAGCAACGGCGATGATCAGGCTCAGCAGTAGCCCCATCATGTTTTTCTCCATGCGTACAGCCTGGAACAGTTCGCCTTTACGCTCGCGCCAGTCTTTCCACACCGTGCCTTCCGGCAGGTTTTGCTGGCTGAGAGAATCCACCTGCAACGGCTGATCGAGGAACAAACGCCAGCCAGTGATATTCCCCGCCGGGTAACGCATCAGACGAGAAGCATCCTGCTGATTCACCAGCAATTGATAGTCATCCACTTCGCTGCCAGCGGCAAAAGTGCCAATGACGTTAAACAAACGCTGGCTGGGAATGCGCCCCATCGGCGTAAACTGGCTGGCACTGGGCACCATCAGGCGAATGGTTTCACCGCGACTCACGCCCAGTTTTCCCGCCAGCTTTTCACCCATAATCAGGTTGTATTGACCCGGTTGCAGATCACGCAGATGTACATTCACTAGCGAATTGGTTAAGGGTTCGTGCTGTTCGGGATTGACACCCAGCATCACGCCGACGTTCACGCTACGCGGGCTTTGCAACACCACTTCACCGGTGGTCAAAGGCACAATATCGCTGACACCGCTTAGCCCTTTTAGCGCCGAGGCGGGGATTTTTTCCGGGTCGATAGAGCCTTTGGGCGTAGTAATCAACGCCTGTGGCATCAGCCCCAGAATATTATTCTGCAAGTCCCGTTCAAAGCCGTTCATCACCGATAACACCGTTATCAGCGCCATCACGCCCAAAGTAATGCCAATGGTGGACAGCCAGGAAACAAAGCGGCCAAAGCGGTCAGAAGCACGCCCGCGCATATAACGCAGGCCAATAAATAGTGCGACAGGTTGATACATGAAATCTGTTGAGATCCTGTTGCTAAAGCAAAGTGATCGAGGATAATAAAGCGTACCGCCGCTTTATGGAACCACTAACAGCCTATATCTCCGGCTTTTATTCCAGAAATAGCGCCAATTCCACAGCCTTGCGTCATCGCATGCTAGGATAGGCAATATCGTTATTGCCGCAGTGCTGAACCAAAGAGATTGCTTAACTGCTTATGTCCCAACAATACCGTTACTCATTACCTGAGCGCCGTGGCGATATACGCCAGTTAGGCCAATTAACCGGCGCTGCCTGCGCCATCGAATGCGCCGAAATTATTGAACGCCATCCGGGACCGGTGATGTTAATCGCGCCGGATATGCAAAATGCCCTGCGCCTGCGGGATGAAATTCAGCAATTTACTGCCCACAGCGTCACGACTTTATCCGACTGGGAAACGCTGCCTTACGACAGTTTCTCCCCCCATCAGGATATTATTTCCACCCGTTTATCTTGCCTGTATCAGTTACCGGCGATGAAACGCGGCGTGATCATTCTTCCTGTAAATACGCTGATGCAGCGGGTCTGTCCTCACGAATTCCTGCACGGTCACGCGCTGGTCATGAAAAAAGGCCAGCATTTATCTCGCGATAAACTGCGTTCCCAATTGGAGCAAGCTGGCTACCGCAGCGTAGATCAGGTGATGGAACACGGTGAATTTGCTACCCGAGGAGCGCTTTTGGATTTATATCCAATGGGCAGCGAAGAACCTTATCGCATTGATTTTTTTGATGATGAAATCGACAGCCTGCGGGTATTTGACGTTGACTCTCAACGCACCCTGTCGGAAGTGGAACACATCAATTTATTGCCTGCTCATGAGTTTCCTATTGATCAGGCCGCCATTGAGCTATTTCGCAGCCAGTGGCGCGAGCAGTTTGAAGTCCGACGCGACCCTGAACATATTTACCAGCAGGTGAGCAAAGGCATCTGGCCTGCGGGTATTGAGTACTGGCAACCGCTATTTTTCAGTCAGGCGTTACCCACCCTATTTAGCTACCTGCCGGACAACACCTTATTGGTGAATACCGGCGATCTGGAAGCCGCCGCCGAGCGTTTCTGGCAGGATGTCAATCAGCGTTATGAAAGCCGTCGCATTGACCCCATGCGGCCTTTGCTGGCACCGGAAACCCTGTGGCTGCGGACTGACGGTCTGTTTAGCGAGCTCAAAGACTGGCCACGCATTCAACTTAAAACTGACGTTCTGCCGAAAAAAGCCGCCAACACCAATCTGGATTATCAGGGGTTGCCTGACGTCGCGGTACAGGCACAGGCGAAAGCTCCGTTAGATAACCTGCGCCGCTTTATTGAAGGCTTCAGCGGCAGCGTAGTGTTCTCGGTAGAAAGTGAAGGCCGACGCGAAACCCTACAGGATTTACTGGGCCGGATTAAATTACGCCCGACGCTGATTTCCCGTTTGGATGAAGTGAAAAAAACCGGTCACTATTTGATGATCGGTGCGGCGGAACGCGGTTTTCTCGATCATATTCGTCAGCTAGCGCTGATTTGCGAAAGCGATTTGCTCGGTGAACGCGTAAGCCGTCGCCGCCAGGATAATCGCCGCACTATTAATACCGATACTCTGATTCGCAATCTGGCGGAACTGCGTCCCGGCCAGCCAGTGGTGCATCTGGAGCATGGCGTTGGCCGTTATCTTGGTCTGACAACGCTGGAAGCCGGTGGTATCAAAGCAGAATATCTGATTCTGACCTATGCCGGGGAAGACAAACTGTATGTGCCTGTATCCTCCCTGCACCTCATCAGCCGTTATTCTGGCGGTGCCGATGAAAACGCGCCGCTGCATAAACTGGGCGGTGACGCTTGGACCCGCGCCCGTCAGAAAGCTGCGGAGAAAGTTCGGGACGTAGCCGCCGAGCTGCTGGATATTTACGCCCAGCGTGCGGTGAAGTCCGGCTTTAAATTCAAACAGGATCGCGAACAATATCAGCTGTTCTGCCAAAGCTTCCCGTTTGAAACCACGCCAGATCAGGAACAGGCGATTAATGCGGTGCTGAGCGATATGTGCCAACCGTTGGCGATGGACCGTCTGGTGTGTGGTGACGTCGGCTTCGGTAAAACCGAAGTGGCAATGCGCGCGGCTTTCCTTGCGGTGAATAATAATAAGCAAGTGGCAGTATTAGTGCCGACCACCCTGCTGGCGCAGCAGCATTTTGATAATTTCCGCGACCGTTTTGCTACCTGGCCGGTCCGTATCGAAATGCTTTCTCGTTTCCGCAGCGCAAAAGAGCAGCAGGTGATTCTGGAGCAGGCGGCAGAAGGGAAAATCGATATTCTGATTGGCACCCATAAATTGCTGCAAAGTGATTTACACTGGAAAGATCTGGGCCTGCTGATTGTGGATGAAGAACACCGCTTTGGCGTGCGCCACAAAGAGCGAATCAAGGCCATGCGCGCCGATGTGGACATTCTGACGCTGACCGCTACGCCGATTCCCCGCACGCTGAATATGGCGATGAGCGGTATGCGTGACCTGTCGATTATTGCCACGCCGCCAGCGCGCCGTTTGGCGGTAAAAACCTTTGTGCGCGAATACGACAATCTGGTCGTCCGCGAGGCCATTCTGCGTGAAGTATTACGCGGTGGGCAGGTTTATTATCTGTACAACGACGTTGAAAATATTGAGAAAGCAGCCCAACGTTTGGCGGAACTGGTGCCAGAAGCCCGCATTGCTATCGGCCACGGTCAGATGCGTGAGCGGGATCTGGAACGGGTGATGAATGATTTCCATCATCAACGCTTTAACGTTTTGGTCTGCACCACAATTATTGAAACCGGTATTGATATTCCTAGCGCCAATACCATTATTATCGAGCGAGCCGACCACTTCGGTCTGGCGCAGTTGCATCAGCTACGAGGCCGCGTCGGTCGTTCTCACCACCAGGCCTACGCTTACCTGCTGACGCCAAATCCGAAAGCCATGACGACCGATGCCAAAAAACGGCTGGAAGCCATTGCTTCACTGGAAGATCTCGGCGCCGGTTTCGCTTTGGCGACTCACGATCTGGAAATTCGTGGCGCGGGGGAACTGTTGGGGGAAGATCAAAGCGGCCAGATGACGACCATTGGTTTCTCATTGTATATGGAACTATTGGAAAGCGCGGTCGATGCATTGAAAGAAGGGCGCGAACCGTCGCTGGAGGATCTCACCAGCAACCAGACCGAAATCGAAATGCGTATGCCGGTGCTGTTGCCCGACGATTTTATTCCTGATGTAAATATCAGGCTTTCATTCTATAAGCGTATCGCCAGCGCCCGCGATGACGTCGAGCTGGATGAACTGAAAGTCGAACTGATCGATCGTTTCGGTCTGTTGCCGGATGCGGCGCGATTCCTGCTGCAAACCGCTTCGTTACGTCAACATGCGCAAAAACTGGGCATTAAACGGATTGAAGGCAATGAACGCGGTGGTTTTATCGAGTTCGGCGAGAAAAACAAGGTCGATCCGGTGTATCTGATTGGTTTATTGCAGCGTCAGCCGCAGATATTCCGATTAGAAGGCCCAACCAAGCTGAAGTTTATGCAGGATTTAAGCGATCGGACCAAACGTTTGAAATTTGTTGAGGAACTACTGGCCTCTTTCGAACAGCACCGTATCGCTTAACCACGCGGTTATAAGGTGGCCTCGATGACTATTGATATAAAGAATTTATCTAGATAATTGATGTAGGGAATAGTGTTGGCGCGGGAAAGGCAGAAGGAAACCCGCGTCAATGCTAATGCCACTCGCTTAACGGTAGGGGCGGATAACCACCCCGACTGACTATTAAACGATCAGAACTAACACTACACCGCGGGCTCTTGTTACGAGGTCTTGGACCACAAATATTTCGTTATGCTCGATTACTCAGAATCAGTTGACCATTTTTATCGACAGGAATCTGCGTACCTGGATCACGATCCATACGAATTTTTCCCTGCTGATCGCCAATTTTGTAGGTGACATCATATCCCAGCATTTTCTGCGATTTGTCATACACCGTCTGGCAACGCTGCTGCGTGGTGGTGTAAGTGTCGCTTTCCTGCATATTGCTTTGCACCCGGTTACCGGCGTAACCCCCGGCTAACGCGCCTGCTACGGTGGCGATATCTTTACCGCGACCGCCACCCACTTGATGCCCCAATACCCCGCCTGCGACTGCGCCGAGTACCGATCCTGCAATTTGGTTTTCATCCTGCACCGGTTTACGGTGAGTTACCGTAACATTGCGGCATTCTTTACGTGGCGTTTTAACCGTTTCCTTTATTGGCGTAGCGGCTATCACCTGTGCGTACTGAGGACCGCTGGAAAAAACATCCATACTTGCCACGGCGGCAATTCCCAGAGCGGCAGCTATACCAATACCCACGCCTGCTAACATTGATTTGTTCACAGGAAATCCTCCTAAAATGTTACCACGCAATTTATGCCGTAGACTCCGTACCGCAGTACCTTCGCCTAACGGCGATAAATCTGACAGCGGCCTCGTAAGTTTGAACTTCGGGCGTCGGCGTGCGTGACTCGCCTCTGTTATCGGGAGTGAGTCTGCACAATGTCATTTAGGACAGCAATAAGATAAATACGCCAAATCAGCGGAAACCACAGGGGAAAGGCGGCTTTAGGACGAATCTTAGCAAGCTATTAAATGTAACGAAGGGTTTTATGCTAAAAGTTTGGCATTAGGTGCGCAATCCCAGCATGCGACTGGACAAACGGCCAATGTTGTTGCTGGCGAATTGGCGGCCTAAACAGCGTCATTGCGACTCTTGCCCGTTTGCGCGCCAAATCTTAGGTTAACTTTCCCTGACGCACACCATCGGCTCGAATGATTTTTACATCGCGCGCTGGCCGCTAATGTTCAGTTTACCTGCGGCACTGACCTCACAATTTTTCAGCGATAAACACTGAACCGGTCTTCTTAGATTTTCGCCAGCTCCAGCCGCTGCACTTTGACAACTCCGGGTTGGTCTGCCGCGACAATATCCAACTGCACCGCCCGAACGCCCGACTTCTGACGTAATCCATTCAACCAATCCAAGAGAGAATTAAAGGGCAAGGGTTCCAGCCCTATCTGAACGACCCCTTCCCGCTCCTGAATACGCTTCAGCGTAATCTTGTGCTCGGCGGCGCTGGTGCTGACCCTTTGTGATAATGAGGTAACAGAAGCGTTCTTTGCCACTGATGGGGTTTGCTGTCGCCACGCGCTAATTTCCGGTGCAGCGGCGCGCATTTTGGCAATCAACGCTCGTTGCTGTTGCAATACCCCTTCTTGCAGCGCGATCTGTCGGGTTAGCGGCTGCCATATTCCCCAATAGTATCCCCCCAAAATCAGGCTACAGAGGGCGGCACCAATCAGCCATTTCTCCCGAATTGAGCGAGGCTGCCAGTGCTGCGTC
This sequence comes from Yersinia entomophaga, assembly GCF_001656035.1. Taxonomy (NCBI): domain Bacteria; kingdom Pseudomonadati; phylum Pseudomonadota; class Gammaproteobacteria; order Enterobacterales; family Yersiniaceae; genus Yersinia; species Yersinia entomophaga. The sequence continues at coordinate 694,989 of NZ_CP010029.1, read as the reverse complement.
AGAATGCCTTCCCCGATGGACATGCCCTTTGATACCATCCGTTGATACAAAGGCCGTAAATTAAGACGCATGATTTTGCTTCCTTTTCAAAGTCATTCCCCCTGTAACCCGCTCGTTATCCTTCAGCAGTGCATCTTGTTTGACGGAAAAAACAGTCGCCAGATCTTCCCGCAGCGCCTCAAAGGTCGCAAAATCGGCGGCTCTCAGCCTGAGATACAATTCCTGCCGCTGTTGATCAAATTTAATTCCCTGAACATCTATCTGTTTCAGTATTCCTTTAGACTCAAGCGTTTCTGCGACCAAGGGTAGAATCACCAGCAGTTCGTCCTCTGCGGTCCCACTTCCCAGCTCCCGCAGCGCGGCATTGAGCTGCGCCCGTAAATTGACGATGCGCCGCTGTTCGGGGAACAATTGGAGGAAACTCTCTTCGGCCGCCGTGCGGGTCTGCTGCGCGCGTTCCGTGATGCTCCACAATGACACCAGTCGTTCCGCCGTCATGACACCGACAAGCACTATTAACGACGTCATCGTCGGACGCCAACGCTCCCACTGTTTCTGATAGTTCACTCGCGGTTTCCAGCGGCCACAGAGCAAACCCGCACCGCTAGTCTGAGGCGCGGGCAGCGTTCCTGATACCGTGTTCTCAATACCGCACGAATCCAGCGCCGACGCCAGTGCCGCAGGCAACTCACCGTAGACGCAGAGCTGGCTCACTGAATCACGGTCACGTAACTGTGCCTTGAGTAAGTACGGAGCCAGGGACGATTCTGCGCTCCATCCTTGCCATTGATGGGTGCGAAGCAGACAGCGTTCACCACTAACCAGCAGATGGCCTTCCGGCAACGCCAGCCAATCCGGCAATAACGTTGTCGCCAATATTTCGCCCTGATGTAGCCACTGAGTAAGATAATGCATTTTCTGATGAGTAATCACCGCAACGGTGGCCTGCTTTTCATCTATTTCCAGTATGGAAAAATGTAAATCATCAATGTCTTCGCATAAGTCTTCCTCTAACAGTGCGGGGATGATTTTCTCTGCATGTTTTTTGGAGACTTTAGGCAATTCAACTTTACGAACACCAGCCCATTCTCCGGGGAAAAACACCCGAATCGCATCGAATTTCGGCCATTGCGTCAACATATCCTGCGCCGCCCATGGGGAAATCCATTCCCCTTTAGTTTCTGGTACGAAAGGCGTTTCCGAGTCACGTCGCCATATGATCGGCTGCGCTTCGCCAAGGGGGAAAAAAAGATTCAGAGATTCACTCACTCCACTTCTCCTGTCTGATGCCACAGCACATCAAATTTTTGTGCGCCATTGCGCACGATCAAAGACTGCACGGTCAAGCTCACGTCGTTAACCTCAATACAGGAACGCAGCCAAAAGTAGCGGCTATTCACGCTCAATATCGGCTTTACCTGCGCTTTCACTTTGGCATCCACATCGGCTAATGGCGCGACGCTCAACAACTGCTCTATGCTTTCCCATCCTTTTTCCGGCCGCTGCTGCAACAGCATCTGCGCCTGAGTGGCACTAAGCCGGGGGTAAATAATGCCTCCAGAATGACACTGTGAGCGACATTTAGGGTATTAACATTAATGCTTTGTCTTGTCATGGGTAGTGTACATACCTGAGGATTAAGCCTTTGATAAACATCCGCATCTATTCCCTGAATAGCACTTAGTTCGCTGATATTCACCCGCGCTTAGGCGCAAAGAAAGGAATCGGGCAAACCAGAGACTCCCAGTCCTCTCTGCCAGACGGGTTTGCAGCGAGGCATCACTGTCGACAAACGCCTACAGACTTTCCGCAATATCCCAGCCGCACCAACACCACGATCATCGCGATGCCGCGTTTGGGTGCCGAATTCATGATTGATTTTCTGAAAACATTTGCGAGCCTTTCAACAACCAGACTCGTTCGATTTTGCGAATGACGGCGTGCGCAATGTCATGTGTATCGCCAGCGGAATAGCCTGCGGTGTCTGCCAGCTTTCCAGCCAAACCTTACTGTTATAGAATCTTAGGCTCATTTCACTGGCTGCTATAAGTTTCAGCATCGACGGTTTCACACCGCCGGGCGTATCAACCACCGGCCACGTTAATCGCTCAAGATAGCCCTGATAAAGGCGATAGTATGATCGCCGCCAAATATATTAAAAAACATTAATTGATGACGACCTAACCGCAAGGTTATTTTATTTACAACCATAAAAAGTCTATATATCAATGGAGGCATTCGAACTGATAACACCGGACATTATTTTTTTGCAATTTATTATTTATACCAGAACATATTTCTGCACTACGGACTATTATCCTTAAGCCTCACCTGGTGAAAAACTTAATATCCTGATGCGATAAAATTAGCTCTAAATACGCTGCTTGTATTTCAAACATAACAATATCAATTCGATACGCTAAATCTCTCTGATAAGAATCTGAATCACTGTTCGCAAAATCGGGTCAACCTCCGAAAACAAAAAACCGCCGCCACACTGTGACGACGGTTCTCTGTGCTACTACGAGTTTTAACTTCCCAGAACTCAATTTCCGGGTATCCGATTCGCTAAGCGAATACTGAACTTCAGGCTATTAATGCAGTTTTAACCGAGGGCGAATCACCCGGTTAATCCCGCCTACCAACATCATCAGGCCGGTTTTGGTGTAGCCATGTAACGCTACCTGATGCATACGATACAGGGAGATATATACCACTCGCGCCACACGCCCTTCCACCATCATTGAACCGCGCATCAAGTTACCCATCAGGCTGCCAACGGTGCTGAATTTAGACAGGGAAACCAATGAGCCGTGGTCTTTATACACGTAAGGTTTCAGACTTTGACCATTCAGCAACGCCAGAATGTTGCTGTAGCAACGGCTGGCCATCTGGTGAGCCGACTGCGCGCGCGGAGGCACAAAACCGCCGTTAGGCTGCGGGCAAGAGGCACAGTCGCCGATAGCGAAAATGTTGGGATCGCGAGTGGTTTGCAACGTTGGTTCAACCACTAACTGATTGATACGGTTGGTTTCCAGCCCGGCGATATCTTTCATAAAGTCAGGCGCTTTGATACCCGCCGCCCACACCATGAGGTCAGCGTTGATCAATTCGCCGTCTTTGGTATTCAGACCTTGACTGTCTGCACTAGTCACCATGGTTTTGGTCAATACACGCACGCCCAGCTTGGTCAGTTCCTGATGAGCCGCAGCGGAAATACGCGGTGGCAGCGCAGGAAGAATGCGCTCACCAGCTTCCACCAGCGTCACGTTCAGCGCCTGATTGTCCAAACCTTCGAAACCATAGCTGTGCAGCTGTTTAACTGCGTTATGCAGCTCGGCAGACAGCTCAACGCCGGTTGCACCGCCGCCAACGATAGCAATGTTAACCTTGCCTTTTTCACCCGGCTGAGCGGAATACTTCAGGAACAGATTCAGCATTTCGTTGTGGAAACGATGAGCCTGATGCGGGTTATCCAGGAAAATACAGTTTTCCTTCACGCCCGGCGTACCGAAATCATTGGATGTACTGCCCAACGCCATCACCAGAATGTCATAAGACAATTCACGCTCGGTCACCAGCACGTCGCCCTGCTCATCGCAGATTTTGGCCAGGCTGACGGTTTTGGTTTCCCGATTAATATTGGTTAATGAACCCAGTTGGAAATTGAAATGGTGATTACGAGCATGAGCCAGGTAGCTCAGCGCATCAACCCCGTCATCTAGAGAGCCAGTTGCCACTTCGTGCAACAATGGTTTCCACAAATGACTGTGGTTGCGATCGACCAGAACAATCTCCGCTTTTTTACTGCGACCCAGTTTATGGCCCAGGCTGGTCGCCAGTTCCAGTCCGCCGGCACCACCACCAATAATAACGATTTTTTTCTTTGGCGTTGTCAAAATGACCCCCTAAATGTGAACCAATTGTTAGCTAAGGGTAAATGAATAATATCCTTAGATAACATAGGGTTCGCTTGAGTAAATTCAATTATCTGACCGCAGAATATCATGCAGGGTTATTTGGTCATACCAAAATTGATATATATCAATTTATTTTGCTGAAAGACGCGGCGGGAGGATTTTTTCTAGAAGAATATTCAAATAGTTAGCGACAGGTCACAGTTTAATAATTTCAGACTTTTTTACCCAAAATCACCGTTTACCGATGGCTTTGGGAAAGAAAAAGCCCGAAGTTACCGTCAAAAAACGATCGCTTCGGGGCTCGAGTATGAGAAAAAAATGTTAATCGAGAGTTTTAAATGCCTTGATCCGCTGTAGGTGAACGGAAAGATCTTTAAACTTGTGCCCCTGCTTTTCATCCCAGACAATTTCGTAATAAGGATGCAATTCTGCCGCCGTGCGCTGACTGTCCAATGCCTCATCGTGACGGGAAAGCACCGCTAAGCAACGATCGCGGTTTTTCTCACGAAAATCCTGAACGCACTTGGTCGCGATATCCAGATACTCTTCCGGGCGGTCGATTTTACCGCTCATATTTTCCTGTGGGAACAGATTCGGGTTAAAAGCCACCTGCCGAATTCCACATAGAAAACCGATGCGTTCTGCCCAAAACCCGCCTAAACCGACGCCACAAATCAGAGGATGACTGTCACCGCCCTGCTGAATGGCTTTGTCCACTTCCTTCAATAAATGCTGCATATCGTGCCGGGGATGTAAGGTGCTGTAGCTGATAAAACGCACATCCGGATCGATGAACTGCAGTTGCAGAACCTTTTCGTGATTGCCGGGACTGGTTGAATCAAAACCGTGTAAATAGACGATCATCTTTATCCTCGCTACGACAGGGTAAATCGCACCGGACACACCCCGGTACGTGCTAGTTCCCTAACCCTTGTTTATGGGTGTCCCACCGCTCGCTGAGCGCCGTTAACGCTTTATTGGCCTGCTGCCAGCGTGGAGAGCCAAGTAGCTCTTCGCGACCGAACTGCCCACGATGATATAACCGACTCAGCTTGTCTGCTTTGACCGGAGACAGGTTATCCAGCACGCTGACCGGCCCCCTGACGATTATTGCACACCAGAATCATGTCACACCCAGCATCCAGAGAGGCCTGCCCGCGTTCCGCATAGCTGCCCATGATCGCCGCGCCTTCCATCGAGAGGTCGTCAGAGAAAATAATGCCCTCAAAACCGAGCTCCTGACGCAATACCTGCTGAAGCCAATAAGCCGAGCCACTGGCCGGACGCGGATCGGCATCGGTGTAGATCACATGAGCAGGCATAATGGCATCCAGCAGGTTACGCTGAATCAGCTCACGGAATATAACCATATCATGTGCGCGGATTTCTGCCAGTGGGCGCGTATCTCTCGGCGTCTCTTTATGGGAATCAGCGGTCACCGCACCGTGGCCGGGGAAGTGTTTTCCGGTGGTTTTCATGCCTGCGCTATGCATTCCTAAAATAAAGCGTTCGGCCATTTCCAGCGCCTTTTGCGGCTCACTGTGGAATGAACGCTCGCCGATAGCGGCGCTAACGTGGCCAATATCCAATACCGGCGCAAAGCTGATATCAATATCCATGGCAATCATTTCCGAGGCCATCAGCCAACCGGCTTCTTGCGCTAAACGCCCGGCGGTTTCCTTATCGTTGAGAGCCGCAAAGGACTGCGCCGCAGGCAAACGTGTAAAACCTTCTCGAAAGCGTTGCACCCGCCCACCTTCCTGATCGACCGCCACAACCAGCCGCTCGCGGGAAGCCGCGCGAATCTGTCGCACCAGCTCACGCAACTGTTCGGCATCGTGGAAGTTACGGCTAAACAAAATCAGCCCACCCACCAGCGGATGCTGCAAGATTTCGCGTTCTTCGGCATCCAGCTCGTAGCTGGCAACATCTAACATGACAGGACCCACAACTACCTCACGTCATTGAATAAAATATGTTGTTATCCGGCGGATGAATCCAGACCCGATAAATTAAATCGTCGGCGCAGCGGCGCTGCCCACTGCAAAAAACCTATCTCGCCGGTTTGTTTCCAGCGCACTTCAAACCACATCAGCATCAGATAATCGATCCACGGAGACCAGCGTGCTATTTGCCGCGTCAAAGCGGCGATATCCTGATAGGCTCCCGGCTGCTGACCATATTGGCGTAAAAACGCCTGCTGCCGCGCGTTGTCCCAACCGTTAAACCGAAACATCGCGGCCAACTCCAACGCCACGTCACCGTCTGCCGCATATTCCCAGTCTATTAATCTCAGACCAGAATTTGTCTCGATAATATTTCCAGGGTGAATATCCATATGCAAAGGAACCAGATTCAGCGGACGCGGCGGTTTTTGCGCCATAAAGCGTTTATGCAGTCGCAACCAGTCCGCACTGCGGCGGGACGGATCCATTCTTTCGCTATAACCGAGTAATTGTCGATGGATATTCAACGGATAGCCGGTACGGGGAGCCTGATGCAGCCGCGCCACCAATTCCGCCAACGTGCCTCGATCGGCCAGTTGCAGGAACTGCTGGGGTTCGACCACCACGCCATCCAGCCATTCCACCACCAGCCAGTGTTGATTGGCAATCATCACTCGCGGAGATAACGCACGCGCCGACATCTGCTGCAAGATACGCTGCTCACGCTGACGATTAACGCCTAATTCTCTTTTGGCGACCGAGTGTTCCCGCGCCAGCCATTGGAAGTTTTGCCCGGTTATCCGCCAGCTTTCACCAGTTAGGCCGGATACCGGGCTGAAATGGCAACCGGCGGTATTCACCGCCGGTATCCGAGTTTCAATCAAGGCACGCAGACTCGCTTCAACGCTGTACGTTACCATGACCTGACCAGATAATTTCGCCCGTTTGTACCAACATCAGTTGCATATCGATCTCTGGCGCTTTCACGTCGCCGCTCACGTCGCTATACAGCACATATTGAGCGCTAACGTAACGTGCCAGACCAATGGCTTTGCTGCGAGAACCGAGGCTATCCTCCTCCGACAGACCTAAAGTCTGTTTCGCTGCGGTTAACTGCGCAGCCGGAATCAGGGCAAATTTCTTGTTGGATGCCAATACCTGATGCAGCGCGGCGGTAGCTTTACCGATCTGTAAGGCACCGTTGGTATTATTTTTAACGCTGTCCAGCAACAAAACGCTGCCTGCGGCAACATCGTTGGCGTTAACCATTTGCGCCACCAATGGTTCTACGCTAGCCGCCCAGTCAATAGGCTGGGGAGCTTTAGGCGGTTGAGGAACTTTATCGGCCGGTGGCGGTGTTTCAATCGGTGGCACCGGGGTAATAGGTTCAATGGTCGCAGGCTGCTCGGTCGGCTCCGGTGGCCGGGAAGGACAACCGGTCAGCACCAGCGCGGCCAACGCCACAAATAAATACCTTTTCATTATCCCACTCCAACAACACAATTATAAAAACAGATAGAGGCGCACGCTGCGCGCATCCAGATTCGGGGTGATTGACTGAATATCGACTGATGAGTTTGGCCCTATCGTGACCTTTCGGGGCGTTTCAAACGGCAGCAAATCCAGCCCCTGAGCGTCATACCAGTAGAAACGATAATTCACCGTGACGGCTTTGGTGCTGCTGCTCATTAAAGTTGATGTTGCAATACTCCGCCCCGAAAGCGTCGAGATTGCCGGCTTCTCTGCCAGAATTCCGGCGGTAAGAACCGGCGAATCCATCACAACCGCCTGCCGTTGGTTAACGGCGATACCCTGCGGCGCGCTACAGCCCAGTAAAGTGATAACAGGAATCAGAAACATTCCCGGCAGTAAAAACGCCTTGAAACGGCGCATAGGCATACCTCGATTTAGCGATGACCGGAAAAGTCGCGATGCACAGAGCCATCACTTTACCGAATAATTATAAATTGCTTAATTATTTTCGACTTAGCAGTGGCCCCAGTGGCTGACCGCCGACCAGGTGCATATGGATATGATAAACCTCCTGACCACCGTGACGATTACAGTTGATAATCAAGCGGTAACCGTCTTCGGAGATACCTTCCTGTTCTGCAATTTTTGCAGCAACGGTAATCATACGCCCCAGCGCCGCTTCATGTTCGACGGTGACATCATTAACCGTAGGGATCAGTATATTAGGAATAATAAGAATATGGGTGGGAGCCTGTGGCGCAATATCGCGAAACGCCGTAACCAGTTCATCCTGATAAACCACATCGGCCGGAATTTCACGGCGGATAATTTTACTGAAAATTGTTTCTTCGGCCATAACATATTTCCTTCGTAGGGGAAAAATCAGTGCATGCAGTATGAGCGACAATTTCTATCTGTTTCAACCTCATTAAGCAATTTCCGGCGCAAGTGCCGCAGAATCGCCCAGTTTTCTCAGTGAATTATCCTCCCCTTGGCGAGAGTCGGAAAATACCGCCCGCTGACCACAAGAAACATCAGCCAGAATCACACGTTGAAATCAAAGGTAAAGCCCATAAAAAAAGGAGGCCTAAGCCTCCTTTTTGCACTCCCCGACCTGAATTAGTGGTTACGAATGTATTCGTCCATATCCGTTTTCAGGTTATCAGATTTGGTGCCGAAGATAGCCTGAACGCCGGAACCGGCCACGACTACGCCCGCTGCACCCAGTTTCTTCAGACCAGCCTGGTCAACCTTGGATACATCCGCCACGCTCACGCGCAGACGAGTGATACAGGCGTCCAGATTGGTGATGTTCTCTTTGCCACCGAAGGCTTGAACCAGCGCAGCTGACATCTCAGTGCCGCCTTTAGTGTTTTGCTCGGTAGAGTTATCTTCGCGACCCGGCGTTTTCAGATCCAGTTTGGCAATCAGCACGCGGAAGATGGTGTAGTACACCAGACCGTAGCAGATACCTACCAGAGGGAACAGCCAGATGCGGCTACTGTTACCACTCAACACCACAAAGTCGATCAGACCGTGTGAGAAGCTGGTGCCGTCACGCATACCCAACAGAATACAGATTGGGAAAGCCAGACCCGCCAGAATAGCGTGGATAACGTACAGAATCGGCGCAACGAACATGAAGGAGAACTCGATCGGCTCGGTAATACCGGTCAGGAACGAGGTCAATGCCGCAGAAATCATGATACCGCCGACTTTAGCGCGGTTTTCCGGCTTGGCTGAGTGCCAAATCGCAATTGCCGCTGCTGGCAGGCCGTACATTTTAAACAGGAAGCCACCGGACAGTTTACCCGCAGTCGGGTCACCGGCCATATAACGTGGGATATCACCGTGGAATACCTGGCCGGCTGCGTTGGTGTATTCACCAATTTGCATTTGGAAAGGAACGTTCCAGATGTGATGCAGACCGAAAGGTACCAGCGAACGCTCAACTACGCCGTAGATGCCGAAGGCCACTACAGAGTTTTGGTAAGCTGCCCATTGGGAGAAAGTCTGAATCGCCGTACCGATTGGTGGCCAGATGAAGGACAGCGCTACGCCCAAGAAGATCGCCGTGAAGCCGGAGATAATCGGAACGAAACGTTTACCCGCGAAGAAGCCCAGATACTCAGGCAACTTAATACGATAGAAGCGGTTAAACATATAGGCTGCAATCGCACCTGCAATGATCCCGCCCAGCACGCCGGTATCGGCCAAATGCTTGGCTGCAATCTCTTCAGGAGGCAGATGCAGTACCAGCGGAGCCACAACCGCCATGGTTTTCACCATGATGCCGTAGGCTACAACCGCCGCCAATGCGGAAACACCGTCGTTATTGGTAAAACCTAAAGCTACACCAATAGCGAAGATCAACGGCATATTGGCGAAGACTGAACCGCCCGCTTCTGCCATAACATGAGAGACTACCGAAGGTAGCCAGCTAAAATTCGCGGAACCGACACCCAGCAGAATACCTGCAATAGGGAGTACGGATACCGGAAGCATTAGCGATTTACCTACTTTTTGCAGGTTTGCAAATGCGTTCTTAAACATAGTTGAGAGTGCTCCTGAGTAAATAGTGCTTTCTTACTGCTTCTCGCTTTTTATTGGCGTTACAAAGGGGGGAGTAAAGCCTTTGCGAATCGGGGTGTCTACAGCACCCCTTTAATTATTACGAAGAGTAAAATAAATAGCCTGCGTAATGTTTGATGACAGTCACGTTTCTTTGAAGAAGATGCCTTATCCAGTATAAAAAGGCTATTTTTTGTAAAGAAACGTCAGTGAAACCTTTCCACCCACAATAAAACGGGTGGAAACATTACTCGCTTAGGGAATTAATTACGAGCTTAAAAATAATTATCGTCGTAGGCTCTATTTGAGTGTGGCAGATTGTGCCAAATCATCCAGGTGGAACAGTCGACAGAAATTAGCCGTGGTGGCCTCGGCCAGCGTTTCCAGACTAATGCCCTTCAGCACTGCCATGTATTCCGCCACATCACGCACATAGGCTGGCTGGTTTTCTTTGCCCCGATGAGGAACCGGTGCCAGATAAGGTGAATCTGTTTCAACCAGAATACGATCCAGCGGCACATAACGAGCCACTTCGCGTAATTGCTCGGCATTACGGAAGGTGACTATGCCGGAGAAGGAAATATAAAAACCCAGGTCCAACAAGGTTTCTGCCGTCGCGATATCTTCAGTAAAGCAATGCAGCACCCCACCGCACTCCTGCGCCTGCTCTTCTTTCAGAATGGCCAGAGTATCTACGCGAGCATCTCGGGTATGCACAATAACCGGTTTATTCAGATCCCGGCCAATACGAATGTGTTCACGGAAAGACGCCTGCTGCAACGGAATATTGTCCTGCTGGTAGAAATAATCCAGCCCGGTTTCTCCCATCGCGATGACATTATCCGCTGCGGCCAACGCGCGCAGTTCGGCAAAATCATAGCCATCTTCCAGATTTAACGGATGCACGCCGCAGGAAAACGCCACTTCCGGACGTTCTCCGATCATTGCCGTCATGGCACGAAAACCCGGCAAGGTGGTAGCCACCGCCAACATATAACCGACGTCACGCGCTTTGGCTTTAGCCACCACGTCATCGACGCTGGTGTGCAGCGCCTGATAATCCAAACTGTCCAGATGGCAATGGGAATCAACTAACAACATAATAAGTAAACTCTTTTACAACGAATGAGAAAATGTACGATCGGCGCCAGACAGTCTGTTTTCCCAATTGAGCAACTGCTCAGTGAGTAACAGCTCTCGGTTCACGCCGACGACTGAAGATAATTGATGGCGACAGTGCAGCCATTGATTGGCCGATTTTAGCAACACGGCGATAGAAGCTGACTCAGCCAATTGTTGCACCAACGGGCGCTGATCCTGATTGACGATAAAATTCCCTGCTCCCTGCTGCCATTTCAACGCATCCAGCAATAAAGAAGACAGCCAATACACACGATCGGCAACGTTATCCTGATTCAACTGCGGCAACAGTGACAACAAATCCTGACGGGCTAACGCCTCTACCAGCGCCTGACACAGCGCCGTTCGTTGCGCCCACTGCGCCGGTTGCAACAGTTGCTCTGCCGCAATAGGTGCGCCTTCGCTCAGCTGCAACGCCGCGAGCATGGCGACCGGCTCAGCGCTGATTTGCCGCCCCAGCCACTGCATGCTCAAGGCGGTTTCCGGGCAAGCCAGATGCCAGTAAAAACAGCGGCTACGCAGCGTTGGTAACAGGCGGGAAGGCTCAAAGCATCCCAGCAGGAAATACGTGTTTTCCGGCGGTTCTTCCAACGTTTTCAGTAAGGCGTTGGCCGCCGCATCGGTCAGGGATTCAGCCTGAGGCAGCCAGACCACTTTCGCTCCACCCTGCTGAGCATGGGAATAAAGGGTATCAATCAGGTTCCGAACCAGTTCAACGCCAATGCTGCTTTTGCCTTTTTCCGGCGACAGGACGTGCCAGTCCGGATGATTGCCAGCCAGCATCAGGCGGCAACTGTGACATTCGCCACAGCTTTTCTCTCCCTGACGTTTCTGGCACATCAGCCAGCGGCTCAATCCGTAAATCAGCGCATCGGCACCGTTGCCCGGCAGCGCATGGATCAGCAGGGCGTGATGGCCACGGCCGGCGATATGTTGCCCGACCAGTTGGCGGTAAGGTGCGTTTAACCACGGATACCAATTCATTACGCGCTTTCCCGCGCGTTTAACCACTGAGTCAGCGTTCGACGAATATCCGCGCTGACATTCTCCAGTGTCTGAGAAGCATCAATAGTTTGAATGGTTGAATCTGCTGCCGCCAGCGCCAGATATCGCTCCCGGGTGCGCTCGAAGAACGCCAAAGATTCTTGTTCAATACGATCTAACGCCCCGCGCTGGCGAGCGCGCTGCAATCCAATCGCCGGCGATAAATCCAGATACAGCGTTAAATCCGGGCGAAAATCGCCTAAAACCGTATCGCGCAGCGATGTCATCAGTTGGCTATCAATACCGCGACCGCCGCCCTGATAAGCCTGCGAAGAAAGATCGTGACGATCCCCTACCACCCAGGCACCGCGTGCCAACGCCGGTTTAATAACGTTTTCCACTAATTGCACCCGCGCGGCGTACAGCATCAGCACTTCGGCCTTATCTGTTAGCACTTCGCCATCAATACCTTGTTTAATCAGGTCGCGTAATTTTTCGGCCAACGGCGTACCGCCCGGCTCGCGTGTAAACACGATATCGTTAATACCCTGCTCGCGCAGTGTGGCAACCACGGTATCTCTGGCGGTGGTTTTACCCGCACCTTCCAGACCTTCGATAACGATAAATTTACTGTCCATTTTTATCCTTTAACGCCTGACGATAAACGCGTACTGCCTGGTTATGACTGGCTAAATTGGTGGTAAAGGTATGTCCGCCCTTACCATCAGCTACAAAGTAGAGATATGGCGTTTTAGCCGGATGTGCTGCGGCCTGTAACGATGCCAGCCCCGGCATGGCAATCGGCGTCGGCGGCATTCCCGCGATCACGTAGGTATTATACGGCGTTGGGGTGTCTAAATCCTTACGCGTGATATTTCCGGCATATTTATCACCCATACCGTAAATCACCGTAGGATCGGTTTGCAGCCGCATGCCGATACGCAGGCGATTGATAAATACCGAAGCCACTTTGGTTCGTTCATCGTTGATCGCGGTTTCTTTCTCAATGATAGAAGCCATAGTGACCAAATCATTCGGCGTTTTATATGGCAACGAGCTATCCCGCCCTTCCCACACTTGGGCAACGGCTTTTTCCATTTCTTTATGCGCCCGTTTCAGCAAAGCCAGATCCGTGGTACCTGCGGTATAAGAATAGGTGTCGGGATACAGCCAGCCTTCCGGATGTTCGGTATCTTTCAGGCCGATCAGTTTAGCAATTTCAGCGTTACTCTTACCCGCCAGCTCATGTTTGACGTAATCCGCCTGCTGCAAGGTTTCCATCCAGTCACTCAAACGAGAGCCTTCAATAAAGCGGATACTGAACTGGGCTTCTTTACCACTGGCCAGCAGTTTCAACATCTGACGTATCGTCATACCCGGCGTAAAACGATAGGTTCCGGCTTTGAAATTGGCGAGTTCCGGTTCGATCCGCAGTAACCACGGAAACAGAGTCGTATCCACAACGATATGATCTTGCAGTAATAAAGTTTCAAGCCCTACTCGGCCAGTACCCGCAGGCAGGGTAAAAATGGTGTCTTGCTTGATTTCCAGCGCGGAACCGGCGAAATTTTGCACTTTCTGATAGCCCAAAAACAGCAAACCCAAGCAGATCCCCACTAGGATGGTTAGTATTCTGAGGTTTTTTCTTTTCATCTATCGGCCATCTTTAAAATTTGGAATTGATATTAGCGATTAAATCGATATTAACAATGTGGTCGCATGAATTCATACAGCTCTCGCGAGCTATAAGTCCATTCATGCGCTTGATTAACCGAAACCAGCGGCATTAACGCGTTGCAGATCAGCACCTCATCTGCGTCTCTTAGCGTCTCTAAGGGTTCGGATACGCAGTGTAACGCGTATCTGGAAGCAAACAGTCGCGCCATAATACGACGACGCATGATACCCGCCACCCCAGAATGACTGAGATCCGGCGTAAATACTGCCTCGCCTTTGCGCCAGAATAAATTAGCCGCACAGCATTCCACCAGCTGGCCTGCAGTGTCAAGCACCAGAGCCTCGTCCGCCGTTGTCTGCTCAAGATGCGCGCGAATCAGTACCTGCTCCAAACGGTTAAGATGCTTAACCCCCGCCAGCAGCGGATTACGCGCCAACGCTACCGGACTTAACGCCAGCGTGATGCCCTCCTCGCGCCATAATGAATAATGTGCCGGATAACCACTAATCGATAATACGCGCGTCGGCTGTTCGCAGGCCTCACCGCTGTAACCCCGCCCACCGCTGCCCCGGGTCAAAATCACTTTCAGTACGCCCTGCTGAGCCTGCCACGCCAGTTCGGTCATTTCATGCTGTAATAGCGCCCAGTCAATAGTTGGCAGCAGTAAACGCTCCGCGCCTTGCTGCAAGCGTTGTATATGCATAGGCAGCCAGCAAACTTCACCATTAAGCACTCGCGCCGTAGTAAAACAGCCGTCCCCGAACTGCAAGCCTCTGTCGGTTGCAGAGAGCTGGTTTTGCGCCATACCGTTTATCAACATCATATCCAACTCTCTTTTATTTATTCGGTGGTTTATCTAGTGAGCAAACATATTAATAAGCTCTCATTGAGTTTACATCCCAAAGTTTTCTCAACCGGATATTCCACTACTTTCGGATTTATCTTTTTCTGTTCACTTACATTGGCAAACAATAGCTATAAAAAAACCCGGATAACCGGGTTTTTATCATCTGTGTTACTAATCGGTCGCTGTTACACTTTACGGAAAACTAATGAACCGTTAGTGCCGCCGAAGCCGAACGAGTTACACAGGGTGTATTCCATGCCTGAAACCTGACGCGCGGTGTGCGGAACGAAATCCAAATCACAGCCTTCATCCGGGTTATCCAAGTTAATGGTCGGTGGAATAGCTTGATCGCGCAGTGCCAGAACGGTAAAGATAGATTCTACCGCGCCCGCAGCACCTAACAGGTGACCGGTCATGGATTTGGTTGAGCTAACCATGACTTTCTCTGCATCAGCGCCAAACACCGATTTAACCGCCTGCGTTTCCGCTTTATCACCCGCTGGCGTGGAAGTGCCGTGCGCGTTGATATAGCCGATTTGCGAAGTAGTGACACCCGCGTCACGTAACGCATTCACCATAGCCAAAGCTGCGCCCGAACCGTTTTCCGGCGGCGAGGTCATATGGTAGGCATCGCTGCTCATACCAAAACCGACAACTTCTGCATAGATCTTAGCGCCACGCTTCTTCGCGTGTTCATATTCTTCCAGTACCATCATGCCGGCACCATCGCCCAATACAAAACCGTCGCGATCTTTATCCCATGGGCGGCTAGCCGCTTGTGGATCGTCGTTACGGGTTGACAAGGCTCGCGCAGCACCGAAACCGCCAACGCCCAATGGCGTACTGGCTTTTTCTGCGCCACCGGCGACCATCACGTCAGCATCATTATAAGCAATGATACGGGCGGCATGGCCGATATTGTGCACACCAGAGGTACAGGCAGTCGCGATAGAAATACTCGGTCCACGTAAACCAAACTTAATGGTCAGGTGGCCTGCGATCATATTCACGATAGTTGAAGGCACGAAGAACGGACTGATTTTCCGTGGCCCACCGTTAACCAGCGCGGTGTGGTTTTCTTCGATCAGGCCTAAGCCACCAATACCAGAACCGATAGCGGCACCGATACGGTCAGCGTTAGCGTCAGTCACTTCAAGACCGGAGTCTTGCATCGCCTGAATACCTGCCGCAATACCGTACTGAATGAAGGCATCCATTTTTCGTGCATCTTTGCGCGAAATGAATTCTTCACAGTCAAAATTTCTTACTAAGCCAGCAAACCGGGTTGCATAGGCGCTAGTATCGAAATGGTCGATCAGGCTGATGCCACTCTGCCCAGCAAGAACAGCATTCCATGTGGATTCTACTGTATTACCGACAGGAGACAGCATGCCCAGTCCAGTCACAACAACTCGACGCTTAGACACGTTTGTCCTCCAAGGAGGGAAAATAACACTTTGGGACAAAAACTTAGGCGGTCGAGTGACCGCCTAGATATGTTCGCTTACTGCTGACTAGCGTTGATAAAATCAATAGCTGCCTGAACAGTAGTGATTTTTTCTGCTTCTTCGTCTGGAATCTCGGTATCAAACTCTTCTTCCAGAGCCATTACCAGCTCAACGGTGTCAAGAGAATCAGCGCCAAGATCTTCTACGAAAGAAGCGTCGTTCAGTACTTCTTCCTGTTTAACACCAAGTTGTTCAACGATGATTTTCTTAACGCGTTCTTCGATAGTGCTCATACTCTTAAATTTCCTATCAAAACTCGCTTTCGCGATGGTTTTCGTAGTTTATAAAATGTTGAAAAAGATGCAACTAAATCTCGGCTGGTCGAACCACAATTTTGCATTATTTTGCGGTTTTCACCTCAAATAATGCAAAAAGTTCTGCCAGTGCTTAAACCATGTACATGCCGCCATTGACATGTAATGTTTCACCAGAGATGTAGCTGGCCTCGTCAGAGGCTAAAAATGCAACAGCGCTGGCGATTTCTTTAGCTTCCCCAAGCCGGTTAGCTGGTACTTGGGTTAAAATGCCTGCGCGTTGATCATCTGTCAACGCCCTAGTCATGTCCGTCTCAATAAAGCCAGGTGCCACGACGTTGACAGTAATGCCACGTGAAGCAACCTCACGCGCCAAAGACTTGCTAAAACCAATAACGCCAGCTTTAGCGGCCGCGTAGTTAACCTGCCCTGCATTGCCCATGGTCCCAACAACAGAACCAATTGTGATGATACGGCCAAACCGCTTTTTCATCATAGCTCGCATTACCGCTTTTGACAGACGGAACACGGAAGTCAGATTTGTATCCAGGATATCCTGCCACTCATCGTCTTTCATACGCATCAGCAGGTTATCACGCGTGATACCGGCATTATTCACTAAAATGTCGACTTCGCCAAATTCAGCACGAATAGTTGCCAGTACCTTGTCGATCGACGTGGGATCCACGACGTTCAACATTAAACCTTTACCCTTGTCACCCAAATAGGCGCTGATAGCTTCAGCCCCCTTCTCACTGGTCGCAGTACCAATTACAACGGCACCACGTTCGACCAATAATTCTGCAATAGCGCGGCCAATGCCACGGCTTGCGCCAGTTACCAGCGCAATTTTTCCTTCAAAGCTCATGCTATCCTCTTTATTATTGTTCAAGCGCTGCGGTCAAGGTCGCAACATCGTTTACCGGTGCTGCTGACAGAGTGTCCACGATACGCTTGGTCAGGCCAGTCAGAACTTTACCTGGGCCAACTTCCAGCAGCAGTTCAACGCCTTCTGCCGCCATAAATTCAACGCTTCCAGTCCAACGTACCGGATTGTATAGCTGACGTACCAGCGCGCTACGGATAGCTTCAGGTGACACTTCGGCTTTTACGTCTACGTTATTCACCACAGGGAACAACGGTGCCCGGAATTCAATGTCTTCCAGAGCAACGGCCATTTTATCCGCCGCGGGTTTCATTAATGCGCAGTGGGAAGGCACGCTAACCGGCAAAGGCAGTGCACGCTTGGCGCCAGCCGCTTTACAGGCCGCACCGGCACGTTCTACCGCTTCTTTGTTCCCGGCGATCACAACCTGCCCCGGCGAGTTAAAGTTAACCGGTGAAACCACCTGACCTTGTGCCGATTCTTCGCAAGCTTTGGCAATAGATTCATTATCCAGGCCAATAATAGCAGACATAGCGCCAGTACCTTCAGGTACCGCTTCTTGCATCAGTTGGCCGCGTAATTCAACCAGCTTAACCGCCTGTTTGAAATCCAGAACGCCAGCACATACCAATGCTGAGTATTCACCCAGGCTATGGCCTGCCATCATCGCAGGCGCTTTTCCGCCCTGCTGCTGCCAAACACGCCAGATGGCTACCGAAGCGGTGAGCAACGCAGGCTGAGTCTGCCAGGTTTTGTTCAGTTCTTCTGCCGGACCCTGCTGCACCAACTGCCACAAATCGTAGCCTAAAACCGAAGAGGCTTCGGTGAAAGTTTCTTCAACTATCGGGAATTGTGTAGCTAAATCAGCCAGCATACCCACGGTCTGAGACCCTTGACCTGGAAAAACCATTGCAAATTTCGACATCTTGCCTTCCTGTGAAATCAAAAGACTTTCTATTAAATCAAAAGACTTTCTGTTAAATCAAAAACGAACCAGCGCAGAGCCCCAAGTGAAGCCGCCACCAAACGCTTCCAGCAGGACTAATTGACCGCGTTGAATCCGGCCATCACGTACCGCTTCGTCTAAAGCTGAAGGCACTGATGCGGCAGAGGTATTACCGTGACGATCGAGAGTGATCACCACTTTATCCAACCCCATACCTAATTTTTTCGCCGTAGCGCTGATAATGCGTAAATTTGCCTGATGCGGAACCAGCCAGTCCAGTTCTGAACGATCCAAGCCGTTAGCCTGTAACGTTTCATCGACAATGTGCGCCAATTCGGTCACGGCCACTTTAAACACTTCATTACCTGCCATGGTGACGTAAGCAGGCTGATCCTGGGTTTCGCGATTCTGGTAAGGCAGAGTCAATAACCCGCCATAGGTGCCGTCCGCATGTAAGTGCGTTGACATAATACCCGGCTCTTCAGACGCACCCAGCAACACAGCACCAGCGCCATCGCCAAACAGAATAATCGTGCCGCGATCTTCCGGATCCAACGCGCGAGACAATACGTCGGAGCCAATCACCAGCGCATGACGCACTGCGCCACTTTTCACGTACTGATCGGCCACGCTCAGCGCATAGGTAAAACCAGCGCAGGCAGCAGCCAAATCAAACGCCGCGGCGTCTTTGATTCCTAACATCTGCTGCACCTGACAGGCAGAGCTTGGGAAAGCGTGACTTGAAGAGGTGGTGGCGACAATAATCAGCCCAACATCGTCTTTACTGACGCCAGCCATTTCCAGCGCGTTCTCTGCCGCACGGAAAGCCATTGTGGCCACATTTTCATCCGGTGCTGCAATACGACGTTCACGAATACCGGTGCGAGTCACGATCCACTCGTCGCTGGTTTCCACCATTTTTTCTAAATCAGCATTGCTGCGCACTTGTACGGGCAGATAGCTCCCCGTGCCGAGAATCTTTGTATACATGTACGTTCAGTCACTCTTGGGTAATACAGCTTCAAGGCGCGCGGCGATCCTTTCAGGAACCTGCCGCTGCACCGCCTGCACAGCCTGTTCTATTGCAACTGCAAACGCACGTTGGTTCGCAGCGCCGTGGCTCTTGATTACGATGCCCCGTAATCCTAACAGACATGCGCCATTATACTGGTCGGGGTTCAGATGCCCGAACCGCTTGGCCACGCGTTTTTGCAGCCAACGCCCCAGTAGTTTAAGCCACCAGGACTGTTTATTGTTCTCGCCCGATGATTTAAGCAACGACAAGAACATTCTTATCACGCCTTCCATGGTCTTAAGGGTGACGTTACCCACGAAGCCGTCACAAACCATTACGTCGGTTTTCCCGGTCAGCAAGTCATTGCCTTCCAGATAACCAATATAATTTATCGCCGGTGTATTTTTTAATACTGCGGCGGCTTCGCGGATATTATCTAAACCTTTGGTTTCTTCTTCGCCAATATTTAGCAGCGCGACACGCGGGGAGGTAATCCCCACGACTTCTTCGGCCATGACTGAGCCCATCACGGCAAATTGCACCAACATGGTGCTGTCGCATTCCACATTTGCTCCCAGATCCAACACCACGGTTTTACTACGGCGTTGGTTCGGGATCACCGTCATCAGGGCCGGGCGCTCTATCCCTTCTAACGGCTTAATCATCAACTTTGCCAACCCCATTAACGCTCCGGTATTCCCGGCACTCACACAGGCTTGAGCCTCACCGTTCTTAACTAAATCCAATGCGATACGCATCGATGTACCACGGCTGGCGCGAATTGCTTGTGAGGGTTTAGCGTCGCTGGCAATAACATGCTCAGCGGGAATTACCTGCAACCTTTCCAGCAACAAAGGATCGGTGTGGGCAAGTAATGGAGTGATGGCGTCGGGGTTTCCGACCAGCAGAAGCTTAAGTTGTGGATTAAAGGCCAGTGCCTGCAATGAAGCAGGCACTGTGACGCAGGGACCGAAGTCCCCGCCCATTGCATCTAACGCTAGGGTTAGACAAGTCAAGGTATCGCCTTGCTAAAGATTAGCAAGTACTACTCAGCCGATAACCTTGCGGCCGCGGTAGAAACCGTCGGCTGTGATGTGGTGACGCAGGTGAGTTTCACCGGAAGTTTTGTCCACAGACAGAGTGGCAGTGGTCAGAGCATCGTGTGAACGACGCATGCCACGTTTGGAACGAGTTGGTTTGTTCTGTTGTACGGCCATTGACCTTACTCCTTAATTACTTTTCTTTAAACTGGCTAATACGGCAAATGGATTCGGTTTCTCCACCTCTGCAGGCAGTTTACCAAATACCATGTCCGCCTCGGACACTTCACAGTGTTCAGATTCATGTACCGGAACGACCGGCAGCGAAAGAATAATTTCGTCTTCAATCATTGCCAACAGATCAACTTCGCCAAAATCGTCGACTTCGATCGGTTCGTACGCTTCCGGTAATGCTTCAGCCTGCTCGTCATTGACGATCGGGCTAAAACAATATGTTGTGTGGACATGGTGTGCGAAGGTGCCACCGCAGCGCTGGCACATCAACGTAACGTCGACGTCCGCATGACCTGTGATAACCGCCAGGCGCTGATTATCGATATTAAACGATAAGGAGGCCACGACATCGCTGTCCACACTAACCACGGATTCGGCAACGCGTGTCACTTGCTCAGGGGAATAGATACCTGCGTAATCTAATCGCTTCTGGGCAGTACGAACCGCATCAATGGTCAGGGGTAATTTTACTTTTTGCATAGGGCGCGCATATTAACTTTGTAACGACATAGAGTCAAAGAAAAAGGCCATTCAACCGCACCTTTCACCAATATTCGCTTCCTCAGCGGCGGACAGTTTAAAATGACTGATTAAATTACGCCACGGTTTATGGAAAATATTATGTCTCAGTTAGTTTTGGCTTCAACTTCTTCTTATCGCAAAGCATTGCTGGAAAAACTTCAATTGCCCTTTATTACCGCAGCGCCAGATATCGATGAAAGCCCGTTGCCGCAGGAAGACGCTCCAACCTTAGTGCAGAGACTGGCGAGCGCCAAGGCTACTGCGTTGGCTGAACACTATCCGCAGCATTTGATTATCGGCTCTGATCAGGTGTGCGTGCTGAACGGGAAAATAACCGGCAAACCGCACAATCATGAGAATGCGTTTAAACAATTACGCCAGGCCAGCGGCCAATGTGTCACTTTTTATACCGGTTTGACGCTGCTCAATTCCGCTAGCGGTCATATAAATATCCAGTGCGAAACTTTTCAGGTGTATTTCAGAACGCTAAGCGATGACGAAATAAACGGCTACTTAAGCATAGAACAGCCTTGGAATTGTGCTGGTAGCTTTAAAAGTGAGGGATTGGGAATAAGTCTGTTCGACCGTTTAGAAGGTCGCGATCCCAATACCTTGATTGGTCTGCCGCTGATTGCGCTTAATGAGATGCTGATGGAACAAGGGGTGAATGCGTTGTTAAGTCAGAACAGCGCAGATAAGCGCTAATAATAAGACAATAAAAAGAGTGATATAACAAAGTAAGGCGCACTTTTGCGCCTTACCGATGCTATTCGAAGCTGACAGCACGATTATTTTGCCGGGAAGTTTTTCCGCAGCATTAACAGGCAGTGGCGTAACTGATTATCCAACGGCGCTTCCAGCCGCATGGTTTCGCCGGTATTCGGATGCTCAAACCGTAAAGCTGCCGCATGCAGGAACAGGCGATGTAAGCCAGTGCCTTTAAGTTGCGCATCGAAATCACGGTCACCGTAACGGTCATCAAAAGCGATCGGATGGCCGGCATGCAATGCGTGAACGCGTATCTGGTGAGTTCGGCCAGTAATCGGGCTAGCTTTTACCAACGTGCAGTGTTCAAAGCGCTCTTCCACTTTAAAGCGGGTTTCCGACGGTTTGCCTTCGCTGCTCACCTTCACGACTCGCTCGCCGCTCTGCATAATATTTTTCAGCAACGGTGCCTGAACCGCCTTGCAATGAGATTGCCATTGGCCGCGAACTAGCGCCAGATAGTCTTTTTGCATACCTTTCAGCCGCAGCTGTTCATGTAGGGAGCGCAGCGCCGAACGTTTTTTCGCTACCAACAGAACGCCGGAAGTGTCGCGGTCAAGACGATGCACCAATTCGAGGAAACGCGCTTCCGGACGCAACGCTCTCAGCGCTTCAATTACGCCAAAACTCAGACCACTTCCGCCGTGTACCGCGGTTCCCGAAGGTTTATTCAGCACCAGCAGGTAATCGTCCTCAAACAGGATACAGTCGGCCAACGCCGCGACTTTATCCAGTTTTGCCGAAACGGGTGCGTCTTCACGCTCGGCCACGCGCACCGGCGGTACACGCACCACATCGCCGTCCGCCAGCTTATATTCTGGTTTAATGCGTCCTTTATTGACGCGAACTTCACCCTTACGCACGATGCGGTAGATCATGCTCTTTGGCACGCCTTTTAATTTAGCGAGCAAAAAGTTATCGATCCGCTGACCGGCTTCGTCGGCAGAAATGGTGATTAATTGTACTACTGGATTATCTGTTTTCATGGTGCGCGATTCTAATTATACAGAGGAATTAGCGCCACCCCTTTTTATGTGCTTAACTGTGAGTCTGGCTATTGAAGAGAACGTTTGCGCATTATTTTTGTTTAATAACACATCAATACTCGCCAACACTGTGAACACAGTAAAATAATCTTTACTTAGACAGCTAAAGTCACCTTGCTATATCAGTATCAGCAATGGAATAATGCAGTTAATTCCGCGTTGATTCTCGTTAGATCAAGGAACTTGTGGAATAATAAGTTTGCCTGATCGCACAAAAACGCAGCAATGGCGTAAGACGTAATGTGAAATCAAGCAATTAGCGGGCTGCGGGTTGCAGCTTGGCCGGCAAATGGGATCAGATCTGTTGTCATAAATTCAGAAGCTGCCCTCTACTAAAAGCGCTGTTTTTCAGAAAGAAACACAGGCTTACCGAGATAATGCGCCCCTATGCAGGCGACAACCGTGAGGTTGACGGCTTTGCTAGAAGACTCGGGGTCATCGGTTTATCCGGCCATGAGGTTATTTTGCCCGCAGTTCTAACGCCAATGTAAAAATAACGAGTAAGTTAAGATGAAAAGAATGTTGATTAACGCAACTCAGCAGGAAGAGTTGCGTGTTGCCCTTGTAGATGGACAGCGGCTTTATGATCTGGATATTGAAAGTCCGGGCCATGAGCAAAAAAAAGCGAATATTTACAAAGGTAAAATCACCCGAATTGAGCCAAGTCTGGAAGCTGCTTTTGTTGATTACGGTGCAGAAAGACATGGTTTCCTTCCTTTAAAAGAAATCTCTCGCGAGTACTTCCCAAGTAATTATTCCTCTCATGGCCGTCCAAACATCAAAGATGTATTGCGCGAAGGCCAGGAAGTTATTGTTCAGGTTGATAAAGAAGAACGTGGTAATAAAGGCGCAGCCTTAACCACATTTATCAGTCTCGCTGGCAGCTATTTAGTTCTGATGCCTAATAACCCGCGTGCCGGTGGCATTTCTCGCCGCATCGAAGGTGACGACCGTACTGAACTAAAAGAAGCCCTGTCTTCACTCCAGTTGCCTGACGGCATGGGGCTGATTGTCCGTACGGCTGGCGTAGGCAAATCTGCCGACGCGCTGCAATGGGACTTGTCATTCCGCCTGAAACACTGGGATGCGATTAAAAAAGCCGCCGAAGGCCGCCCTGCTCCGTTCCTGATTCATCAGGAAAGCAACGTTATCGTGCGTGCCTTCCGCGATTACCTGCGCCCGGACATCGGCGAAATCCTGATCGACAATCCAAAAATTCTCGATCTGGCCAAAGAGCATATTGCCGCTCTGGGTCGCCCGGATTTCAGCAGCAAAATCAAATTGTACAGCGGCGAAATCCCGTTGTTCAGCCACTATCAGATTGAATCTCAGATTGAATCTGCGTTCCAGCGCGAAGTGCGTTTGCCTTCCGGCGGTTCTATCGTTATCGATACCACCGAAGCGTTGACCGCGATTGATATCAACTCCGCACGCGCTACTCGCGGCGGCGACATCGAAGAAACGGCTTTCAATACCAACCTGGAAGCGGCGGACGAAATCGCTCGCCAATTGCGTCTGCGTGACCTCGGCGGCCTAATCGTTATCGACTTTATCGATATGACGCCGGTTCGCCATCAGCGTGAAGTAGAAAACCGTCTGCGTGACGCCGTTCGTCAAGACCGCGCCCGTATTCAGATCGGCCGGATTTCTCGCTTCGGTCTGCTGGAAATGTCCCGTCAGCGCCTTAGCCCGTCACTGGGTGAATCCAGCCACCACGTCTGCCCGCGTTGCAGCGGCACCGGCACCGTGCGTGACAATGAATCTCTGTCGCTGTCGATTCTTCGTCTGATTGAAGAAGAAGCGCTGAAAGAGAATACCCATGAAGTTCACGCTATCGTTCCAGTCCAGATTGCCTCTTATCTGCTGAATGAAAAACGTGAATCGGTTAATGCCATTGAGAAGCGTCAAGGCGGCGTGCGTGCAGTTATCGTACCTAACGACCAGATGCAAACCCCGCATTACTCGGTGCTGCGCGTACGTAAAGGTGAAGAAGTTCCGACCCTGAGCTACCTGCTGCCGAAACTGCATGAAGAAGAGATGGCTCAGCCACTGGAAGAAGCGCCAATGGAACGCAAACGTCCGGAACAACCGGCGCTGGCGACCTTCTCTCTGCCAACGGAAGTGCCACCGGAAGCTGAACCTGCGGCAGCGGCCAAACCTGCGGTGCAGCCAGCAAAAGCAGCCGTCAGTGCCGCACAGCCGGGTCTGTTTAGTCGCTTGATTAGCGGTCTGAAAAGCCTGTTCGCCGCACCAGCTGAAGCGGAAGTGAAACCGGCTGTCGTCGAAAAAACCGAAAATACCGATAATCGTCGTCAAGATCGTCGTAATCCGCGCCGTCAGAACAATGGCCGCAAAGATCGCGGTGACCGCACGCCGCGTGAAGGTCGCGAAAATACGCGTGAAAACGCGCGTGACAACGGCAATCGGGATGCAAACCGCGATAATCGTGACATCCGTGAAGGCCGTGAAGGCCGTGAAGATCAGCGTCGTAACCGTCGTTCTAACCAGCAAAATACCGCGGTTGAAGCTACGGTAGAAAATCGCGACAACGACAAAGCGCCACGGGAAGAACAGCAACCGCGTCGTGAACGTGGCGATCGTCAACGTCGTCAACGTCAGAATCCGCAGGAAGTGAAAGCGGCTGAAGTGGTTGAAAGCGTTGTAGCGGTAAATCTGGTAGAAGAAGTCCAGCCTGAGCAGGAAGAACGCCAACAGGTGATGCAGCGTCGTCAGCGTCGTCAATTGAATCAAAAAGTACGTATTCAATCGGCCAATGATGAACTGAACCCAGCGGATACCGCCAGTGAAAAGACTCCTGTTGTTAAAATCGCCGAGCAAACCGCGGCTCCGGTTGTTGCACAGGAAGAAGTGAAACTGTTAGCACCAGCAGCGGATGAAGACAACGGTAACGATCGTTCTGCCAATAACGAGAATGGTATGCCACGTCGTTCACGCCGTTCACCACGTCACCTGCGTGTCAGTGGTCAACGTCGTCGTCGCTATCGTGACGAGCGTTATCCAACCCAATCCGCTATGCCTCTGGCCGGGGCGTTTGCCTCTCCGGAAATGGCGTCAGGCAAGGTGTTTATTCGTTATCCGGTTGCACTGCCGCAGGAACAGCAAGTTGCTGAGCCAGCAGCGGAAAATATCGCAGAAAACCTGAATACCCAAGCGGCTGAAACACCTGCTGTGATCGCAGCACCGGCAGTCACCACCGGTCAGGCGAATTCGGTTGCTGCATCGCCAGCGATTGAACAAACCGTGGCGGTACCAGCCGTTGTCGCTGAACCTGCTGTGATTGAAGCGCCTAAAGCTGAAAAACCGGTTGAAGCGTTCACGCCAGCGCCTGCGGCTTACAAACATCAGCCAGGTGGTTCATCTTCATCAGCTGCTGCCGTACCGGGCCGCGCGCCAGTTGCTGCTCCAGTCGTTGAGGCGCCTGTAGTCAAAACTGTTGCAGTTGAAACTGCTGAAGTTAAAACTGTTGAAATGGAAACTGCTGGCGTTGAAACGACGAAAGCTGAAACTCCGGTTAACCAGCCAGCAGCGCAAGCGGTTGTTCAGCCAGAAGTGACGGCTCAACCTGCGGTTGAAGAAATCGCAGCGAAAGCGGTCACTATAGAAGACGTTGTTGCCGAAACCCTGGCTGTTGAAGCACCGTTTGAAGCTCATACCGAAACCATTGTCAGCGCAACTGACGCAGTTGAAGAAACCGCGCCAACAACAAAAGCTGTGGTAGAAGAGAATGTGGCTGAAACCGTTGTTGCTGAAGTGACTGCGACGCAAGCAGCGCCGGAAACGCCAGTAGTTGATGCACCGAAAACCGTTGAAGTGGCCGCTACCGTAGTGACCGAAGCGGTTGTTCATCCGGAAGGCGTGCGCTTCAAACATCATGCATTCGCTCCGATGACCAAAGCACCGGCTTCTGCCTCAACTCAGGCTACGCAAGCGTCAGCTCACAGTGAATGGCAACGCCCTGCGTTCGACTTTGCAGGTAAAGGCTCTGCGGGCGCGCACGCGGCAGTGAACAAGGCTACGGCACCGGCTACCAAGCCTCAGCCAGTCAAGTAACTGACAGCGAGCTCCTTAACGACAAAACCCGCCACACGGCGGGTTTTTTTACGACTG
Organism: Yersinia entomophaga; assembly: GCF_001656035.1. Taxonomy (NCBI): domain Bacteria; kingdom Pseudomonadati; phylum Pseudomonadota; class Gammaproteobacteria; order Enterobacterales; family Yersiniaceae; genus Yersinia; species Yersinia entomophaga. The sequence continues at coordinate 668,086 of NZ_CP010029.1, read as the reverse complement.
AAAACCGTAATTTCTGAGCATTAAACCGAGTCAATCAGGCAATCTGTTTCAGCGTTTTGATATCCAGATTATCCAATTTGCCGTCTAACTGGCCGACAAATGCCTGGAAATGAGCGGTTTTATTGTGCTTTTGCAGCGCATCATCGGAGGCCCAACGCTCAAAGAACACAAAGGTACCCGGCTGACCGATTTCCGCATGAAGATCGTATTGCAGATTGCCGCCTTCGGCACGACTTGGCTCAATAATTTGATGCACAATAGCCTTAACATCTTCAATAAACTCTGGTTTCGCCACTAAGCTGGCGATGACGCGAACTTCCATTTTACCCTCTCCTGTTTCAATCTTCTGTCGGCCTGACGACCGATAGCTGTTTATTGCATCGAATTCACTGACGCAATACCTGTCTATATAAGATGCCTTTTTCTAATTGTTTTCAACTTAACCCGAACAATCAGATGCATCTGTCGCACTTTCCGCTTATCCTTACACCCCGCCGGAAACACTCCCGTACCAGCAAAAAACCTCGAAATTCTCATCATCAAAGTGGAGCTAGCCAAATGACTGCACAATCCCAAACCCTGAAAATTCGCCGCCCGGACGATTGGCACATCCACTTGCGTGACGACGAAATGTTAGCCAGGGTACTCCCTTATACCAGTGAGGTATTTGGCCGGGCGATAGTGATGCCAAATCTGGCCACTCCCATTACCACCGTTAGCAGCGCCATTGCTTATCGGGAACGTATTTTGGCGGCGGTGCCTAAAGGCCAGACATTCACTCCGCTGATGACTTGTTATCTGACCAACCAGTTGACCGAAAGAGAGTTGACCGCAGGTTTCGAGCAAGGCGTATTCACCGCGGCCAAACTTTACCCTGCCAATGCCACTACGAACTCAACCCACGGTGTGTCCGATATTTTAGGGATTTATCCGCTGTTCGAGCAGATGCAGAAATTAGGTATGCCGCTATTGATTCACGGGGAAGTAACCGATGCCGATGTCGATATCTTCGATCGGGAAGCCCGCTTTATCGATCAGATTCTGGAGCCTATCCGCCAAAAATTCCCTGCGCTGAAAATCGTTTTCGAGCATATCACCACCAAAGATGCGGCTGATTATGTGCTTGCAGGTAATGATTTTATTGCCGCGACCATCACGCCACAGCATTTAATGTTTAACCGTAACCACATGTTAGTTGGCGGTATTCGCCCTCACCTGTTCTGTTTGCCAATCCTGAAACGTGGCACCCACCAGCAGGCTCTGCGTCAAGCCGTTGCCAGCGGCAGCGAGCGTTTCTTCCTGGGTACCGACTCAGCGCCGCATGCCAAACACCGCAAAGAGTCTTCCTGTGGCTGCGCGGGCGTATTCAATGCGCCGTCGGCCTTACCGTCCTACGCTACCGTGTTTGAAGAAATGGAGGCTTTACAACATCTTGAAGCCTTCTGTTCATTGAACGGGCCGCGTTTCTACGGTTTGCCAGTCAATGAAGATTTTGTTGAGTTGGTGCGCCAGCCCTTCACCCAGCCGGAAGAAATTTCGCTTGGTAACGAATCTATTGTGCCTTATCTGGCAGGCCAAACGCTGAATTGGTCAGTAAAAAGCTAATGTCTTTCAAGGGGAAGCGTTATTCTCTTCCCTTATTTTTCTCATTTTTTTCATTCTCCCTCTTGTCGCACATTACATTTAACTGTATAAACATACAGTATCAATATTCGGAGGATGAAACATGCGTGTTGAAGTCAGCATTGATAGAAAAAACCCATTACCCGCGGGCGCGATTGAAGCCTTAACCGGGGAGCTCACTAAAAGGCTCAATGCTCAATTCCCGGATACGACCGTCAGGATTCGTTATGCCGGAGCTAACGATCTTTCGGTACTTGGCGGAGCCAAAACCGATAAAGATCGGATCTCTGAAATATTGCAAGAAATTTGGGAAAGCGCCGACGATTGGTTTGACGCAGAATAACTCACTGTTATGCAGTTTTTGCCGGGGAGTCGCTCCTCGGCTTTTTTGTCCTCACATCATGTTCTCTGATTATTTTTTCTCAGCCCCTTGTCCTCTTTCTTTCTATGCCCATATTGAAGCTGAATCGCGTTATTGTGCATTTTCTCAGCGTTATTAAACAAATTTGTAAAGATGTTGTGTTATTCGCCAAATAAATATCTAGTTGCGTATACTGAAAAAGCTCACTCAATTATGAGCCGAATGATCCTCATTAGTTACTTCAATTAGTTACTACTTAATAAGGGGTCTATATGGACAGAAATGATGAAGTTATTCAGACTCACCCGCTCGTAGGCTGGGATATCAGCACTGTAGACGCGTACAATGCCATGATGATTCGTCTTCATTACCTGTCTTCCGTGGATCAACCCACAGAGAACGCCTTAGTCGATAGAACGCTCTGGCTGACCACCGATGTAGCACGCCAATTAATTAATATTCTAGAAGCAGGCATTGCTAAGATCGAATCAACGGATTATGTAGACATTGACCACCGAAAACACTAGTTATTTCAAAGCTAAACCCCAGGGCACCGATGAGTCTTCATCAGGTGCCTTTTTATTCGCCACTCCCGCCCTCACGCTCGTTTCGCCCCTTTAGATAGTCTTCTACTCATGTTATTACTAATACACATAATTATTACTTTTGCGTAGCCTGCCTTTATACGATGGCCTGAAGGTTTATCAGGCATATACGCTATTTCCTGGAGTCCCAGAGCATGGAATATGATTTGATTGTGGTTGGCAGCGGTTCCGTTGGCTCAGCTGCGGGTTATTACGCGGCGCAGGCTGGATTAAAGGTTCTGATGATCGACAGCGGTATGCCGCCACATCAATCCGGCAGTCACCACGGCGACACTCGCCTGATTCGTCATGCTTATGGCGAAGGGGAAAAATATGTGCCACTGATTCTTCGTGCGCAAACCTTGTGGGATGGCCTGTCCACAGCGACTGGCGCGGAGCTGTTTCATGCCAGCGGCGTGATTAACCTGGGCCCGCAAGACTCCGAATTCCTGAAAAACGTACAGGAAAGTGCCCGCAAGTACGATTTGCCGATTCAGGTCATGAACGGGAGCGAAGTGAGGCAAAAATGGCCGCTTTTCACCGTTCCTGACGACTATATCGGCGTATTTGAGCCGAAATCAGGCTATCTGCAATCTGATTTGGCCGTCTCCACCCTGATTAAAGAAGTCACCGCCGCTGGCTGCGGGATTCTATTCAACTGTCCGGTTTCGGCTATTCACCCTGACGATAATGGCGTGGATGTGGTGACTATCGATGGTACCTACCGCGGTAAGAAAGTGGTGGTCACCGCTGGCACCTGGGTGAAAAAATTACTTCCTACGCTCCCCATTTCCGCCGTGCGTAAAGTCTTTGCCTGGCATCACGCAGACGGACGTTACAGCGAAGAAAATCACTTCCCCGCCTTCACCGTAGAAACTCCAGATAACGTCCATTACTATGGTTTCCCGTCGAAGAAGGAAGAACTGAAAATCGGTAAACATAACGGCGGTCAACTCATTGAATCTGCGGATCAACGCAAGCCTTTTGGCGGTTTTGCCGAGGATGGAACCGAAGTTTTCAGCTTTTTACGCAACTATTTGCCCGGCGTTGGCGTGTGTTTAAGGGGTTCATCCTGCACTTACGATATGAGTCCTGATGAAGATTTTATTATCGATACGCTGCCAGAAAGTCAAAGAATTATGGTATTTAGCGGGCTAAGTGGCCACGGTTTTAAGTTCGCGACTGCTCTGGGCGAAATCGCCGCGCTGTTTGCGCAAGATAAGGCGTCTCCTATTGATATTAAACCTTTTTCTTTGAGTCGATTTAACTGATCGTCTTAGCGTAATCGGGCTATTTATCGCAGGATATTCTGATAGTTTTAGAATCTCCTGCATTTTTTTATTATTCTGTTCATCTTCGATTATCCCACTGCTATTTCTGCTATTTCCTGCTTATTTATAATTATCCATTCGTAAATGCCGTCTATTAGCATCGCGAATCCCGAATTGACGCTAAAGCTACCTGAGGATTAACTTATTCGCGTTTGCGGCCGGGTATGGTTGCCCGTATGACAAGGATGTAACACCATGAGAATATTAATCATCGACGAATGTTATTACACTCGCTCTGGTGTAAATAAATACTTAAATAGCATGTCATCTGTAAATTTAATGGATGTAGCAACTGTTGAGCAAGCAACGCTGGTAATTCAGAGTTTCGATCCTGCGGTAATAATGGTCAATTTAACCCAATATTGTCGCTACGGCGGACATTGTCCATTGCTGGAGGAATTTATTACCCGCTGTACACGCGCCAGAGTCTATATTTATCTGGATGCATCTTATCCCTTTAGCGAAACACCAATACCTTTAACGGAGACTGTATCAATATTAGCCAAGCGGCGCTTACCCGATTTATTGCACTCACTGACACACTTGCAGGATGCTGGTAGTCAGGAAGGCTGGCAGCAAGGGACAACGCATTCGTCCTTATTTAGTCCGCAAGAACATAAAGTGATGTGTTACTGGATGACAGAAATGCCAAATTATCGCATAGCAAAAAAGCTAAATATCAGTGATAGCACCGTATATTCGCATAAAAGACATATCACCGAAAAAATAAAAGTTAGGAATCGTCTGGAGCTATGCTTTATCTATAACGTTTTTAAATATTTGTATTGAAGATGGCTCACTGTTTTCTCCATCGGTCAGCGCCTCTTTAGCTACACATTTCTTGGTAAGCTTTATTTCCATCAATAATGCCTCCGAAGATACTGGTTAACCGTATCTTTAAGGATAAAATTAATGGCAGCAATATCTTACTAGTAAAATTAAAAATCCGGCTAATATTAACCACGCTCGATATCATGGAGAATATATAGCCGGAATCTACAATGGGGATCTCACTGAAGATAACTTTAATTAATTAACTATTCTTATATTGCATGTCAGCTTTCCCCCTAACACTAATTGTTATCGTTATTGAGTCAGAGTTTCGGATTTACCTGCTACCTTCCTTATTTTTAGAAAGTAATACCCTTTATTTTTAATGATAAATACCGTAAAAGAGAAACTCTATTGGACAATATCCGTTGAGGGCTTAGTAGTAACTTATTGTTTTAATAATAAATATAACTATAATAATCACAAAGCTCAGCAGCCCGTTGGCATCCATGTTCAATAAATTATTTTCGATGTTGATCAACAACGTACGCGCACATTTAGTGTTCTACATTTGCCTATGGCTAATTTTATTGGCGCTGGATATCTACTTCTTTTTCTACGCTTAACGTCGTTCCCAACGACGGTCTATCCCGCTTTCCGAATCATTATCTTTGCGTATTTGTTGCTGAAAATGCGCGATGAGGCATACATTGATGCCGCATCGCACTGCTATGGCCTAACTCTACGACTCTTTTTCATCTGTTGCCGGTTTACCATCCCCCAGCAATACGGCAAATTTATGGCCGGTTGGCGTCAGCTCCAACGCAATTTTAGCGATGATCGTCAACGGCACCGACAGCAGCATCCCTATCGGCCCGAGTAACCATCCCCAAAATATCAATGACAGAAACACCACCAGCGTAGAAAGTCCTAGTCCACGGCCCATCATGCGCGGATCGATGATGTTGCCACCAATCAGGTTTATCAGAATAAAGCCGCCAGTAACCGCCAGCGCGTCGGCAAAGCCATTAAACAATAAAGCCTGAATAATCGGTGGGATAGCAGCCAGCACCGAGCCGATATTGGGTATGTAATTGAGTACGAATGCCAGCAAACCCCAGATAAAAGCAAAGCGAACATTCATTGATGCCAGGAATATCCAAACCACCAGCCCCGTAGCAAGGCTGATAATCGTTTTAATCACCAGATAGTGAGTGACGCCCTTTACCGCACGCTGCAAGATAGCAATGCCTTTTACCGGATCGTCGAACATTAATTGCAATTTGTACGGCAGGCGCTCAACTTCAAACAGCATAAACACCACCGTCATCAACAGCAGGAAAATACCGGTCATCGCGCCGGAAAGATGGCTAATCGAGCGAGTGACGAAATTCATGGCCGCGCCAGGATCGACGAACTTCATTACGTCATCCACGGACATATCAATATTGAAACGCACGGCAAAACCGTGTAGATCGCGAATTTTTTCCAGCATCATGCCGCGATATTGCGGTAATGAGCGGGCAAACTCATTTAAAGAATTACCGAGCATTCCTAACAGGAATGACATCAGCAAAATAATAACCACCACCAACAGTACAATTGCCAGTGTGCGGGGGATTTTGATTTTTTGCAGCAAACTCACCAATGGATTCAATACAATGGAGAGAAATACCGCCAAAAGGAAAGGTACCACGATGGGCGACGCCGCCTTGATTCCGGCCATAATCACTACCAGCATGGCCAACATGGCGACAATACGTAAACCTTTATTGCTGACTGCCGACGTTACCATAATCTGTCCTTGCATCGAGGTCGTCATCGAGAACGATGATAGAAATAGTGAGAGATCGAAAATAACAGAGCGATCCCTCAACTTAAACTTAATTTTCCGAATATAGCCAGAGGGTTGAGGCAGAAACTAACCCTTTAAGCTTAGCTTTAGTCGTCAGATTTTTCAGGCGCAGGAATATGCATAGTGGTTTGCAGTAATCCTTTTGATTTATTGAAAATCTTCACACCGTTTTCGCGGCCAGCACGACGGGCGCGCTGCTCTTCACGGGGAAGTTTCAATTCGTCCTGACAAATCTGGCTACAGCAGCCGTCAAATTTGGCAGCGCAGCTTGGACATTGAATAAACAGCAGATGGCAACCGTCATTTTTACAGTTGGTATGAGCATCGCAAGGCGTGCCGCACTGATGACAGTTCGCAATCACATCGTCCGAAATCCGCTCGCCCATGCGCTCGTCAAAGACAAAGTTTTTACCGACGAATTTCAGCGGTAAACCCTGTTCCTTGGCTTTGCGGGCGTACTCAATGATGCCTCCTTCAACGTGATAAATATTTTTGAAGCCGTTATGCAACATGTAGGCGCTGGCTTTTTCACAGCGAATACCGCCGGTGCAATACATGACGATATTTTTGTCTTTGTCTTGCTGTAGCATTTCTACTGCCATCGGCAGCTGTTCCCGGAAAGTATCGGACGGAACTTCAATCGCGTTTTCAAAATGCCCCACTTCATATTCATAGTGGTTACGCATATCAACGAACAATGTATCCGGATCGTCAATCATCTGATTAACCTGATCGGCCTTCAGATACTGGCCGACGTTTGCCGGATTAAAGCTGTCGTCATCAATACCGTCGGCAACAATGCGCTCACGCACTTTCATTCGCAGCACCCAGAAGGATTTTCCGTCGTCTTCCAGAGCTACGTTCAGGCGAACCTGATCCAACGCCGGATGAGAAGCGAATAAAACCGCTTTAAACTCATCATAACGGTTGGCGGGAACGCTGATTTGCGCATTGATACCTTCTTTCGCCACGTAAACCCGGCCAAATACGCCCAATTTCACAAATTGGCTGTAAAGGCTGTCACGGAATGCTTTGGCGTCATCCAGATTGAAGTATTTATAAAAAGAAACTGTGGTACGGGGTTCGGTTTCGGCCAACATCCGTGCTTTAAGTTCCTCATTAGAAATTCGGTTATGTAACACTGGCATGGTGTACTTTCCTGTCTTTCGAAGAGGTTTCTGAGAGATTTTTATGCAGCGAAACTGCGGTTGCGGCGAGCATTTACCCGCGCGGCGCACATCATACCCGAAACTGAGCGCGGTCACATCTTTAGGGGCCGGTTAATTGGCAGAGACTTGACGTTAGCGACGTAGATCTGTATTCCTGTTTTATTGTTCCGCTTTCCGCCTGATGGCTATCGACTCCCGCGACTCTATTCTGTTCATTATCAGATTTTACTCAGGGATTTTGGCGACTGCTTTAAAAAGGAAAATCATGCGCGCTATATTTTATGGCCTCGCCGCGTCATTCTTTTTCGCTTTTACTTTTATTCTTAATCGAGCCATGGATTTATCCGGCGGCAGCTGGATCTGGAGTGCCGCGCTGCGGTTTATTTTTATGGCTCCCATGCTGTGGTTGCTGGTAATGATGCGTGGGCAACTGCGGCAAAGTCTGAGCCATTTGCGCCAATACTGGTCAGGCTATCTGCTGTGGAGCACCGTTGGGTTTGGCCTGTTTTACGCGCCGCTGAGTCTGGCGGGATCTTATGGCGAAGGCTGGCTGGTGGCCGGTTCCTGGCAAATTACCATTATTGCAGGCTCACTGCTGATCCCGCTGTTTAAACAGCAAATCGCCACGGAACAGGGGTTACAGACGCGTCGCGGTAAAATCCCCTTCAAAGGATTGCGCTGGTCGCTGTTGATTTTGATCGGCGTTGGGTTAATGCAGTGGCAGCACGCTCAATCGTTGAACTTGCAACAAACGCTGTGGTGTTTGTTGCCGGTAACATTGGCTGCTTTTATGTATCCGTTAGGCAATCGCAAGATGATGGCTATTTGTCAGGGTGAGGTAAATACCCTCCAGCGGGTGCTAAATATGACGCTGGCCAGTCTACCATTCTGGATTCTGCTGTCTGCCGTTGGGGTGTATCAGGTCGGCTGGCCCTCTCAGGGGCAGGTCGAGCAATCCCTGCTGGTGGCGTTGTTCTCCGGCGTGATTGCCACTTTGCTGTTCTTTGCCGCAACCAATCTGGTCAAACAGGATTATTCCCGTTTAGCAGCGGTGGAAGCCACTCAATCTGGAGAAGTGCTCTTCGCTTTGCTTGGGGAAATGGTCTGGCTGGCGGCTCCATTACCCACCAGTTTATCACTGGCGGGAATTGGGCTGGTCATTATCGGGATGATCATCCACAGCGTAGCGCCTTTTATCGGACAGCGCCGATCGTCGTCTACGGCACGGAGTTAAGGCTTTTTGCAGCGACGACAATCGGTGAAACCAGAGGCTATAATGCCAGCCAGCAATGAGGCTCCGGCCAATACCAGTAAAAAATTGTGTTGCCAGTGTGCACCTGCATAACCGAGCAGGACGCCACCGAACAATAACCCGACGCTGACTTTTTCTGCTCGCATCATCCGTTGTCTATCCCATTTATGGCGATTAATTAGCTGCATATATAATACGCTATAAAAAGAAAAACCCCTTCTTTCCGGAAGGGGTTCCGCACGCAAAGCAACAAACTGATATCAGGCTAAGCGCGTCAGTTTAGCCGGAAGCCCTTGCCGCACCGCCGCGCCGCTCACCCAATCCAGCCAGGTATTTGGCACTTCTCGGGTAGGATCGATAAATCCGAGGTCATTAAGATTAACGCCTGCGCCGATTCGGCTGTCACTCGCCATTTCCACGCCGTCAAGCTGATGCAGATTCGCACCCATTTCGCGATGACCATAACCGTGCTCAATTGCAATAACTCCTGGCATCACTCCATCTAATACACTGAGCTGCGCTTTCATGCTGCCGCCGGGGGTTTCCAGTTTGACCCAATCGCCGTGCGCCACGCCCAGCGCTTTGGCATCCTGCGGATTAATCGCCACCAGATTACTGGCTTTGACTGCCCGCAGACGCTCAATCATCGGCGTAGAGCTGCTCATCAAATGTGATTTAAACGACATCAACTGGAATGGCCAACTCTGCACGGGATAATGCTGGTGAATACTGGAGCCATCGGCCAGCCGCGGCGGATAGAAAGTCGGGCAACCCGAATAACGCTCTCCGGTCATGGCATGACGATGTTTAGCCACATTTTCATTCCAGATATGTAGCGGTTTCTTCCACTGCGGCCCAGTAGCGTCGCCGTTCCACGATTTTTCATACGGCGCAAAACGCCCGCCTCGCGCCAGTAAATACGCAACCCGCATTTGCTCATCCGGATACAAACTGCGCTGAATTTCCGGCAGTAAACGTACCACGCCGGTGAGTTGTAATTCGTCCAGTTGCGCTGCGGGCACGGGGTTTTCACCCAGATAGGCGATATTGGCTGCGGCGCGCAGATAAAAATCTTCGGCACGATCGAGCGGTAACCCCTTGCCCTGTACGTCCTGCATCGCATTTTCACCAAAACCGGGTAAAGCCAGCGCTTTCGCAACGGCGATCAGGAAACTCTCCATCGCCACCGCTTGTCCGTCGGCAGTGCGCGCCGTGCGTGACTCCACCACCGGCCAGCGGGCAGTGCTGGCTTTAACCAATACGCCAGCCCAAGGCGCGCTAAACCCCCAGCTTTCGAAATTATGTGTATCTGGCACGATATAATCAGCCAGCGCAGTGGTTTCATTGATAAAAGCATCGATGGCAATAAACAGGGGTAAATGTTTAGGATCTTTCAACTTATCTTCAACCAGACCACGTAAACCAGCGACACCGTACAACGGATTGGTCATATGGCTGATCCAGGCTTTTAGCGGGTAAGGATAGCCAGAAAGCGCCGGAGCCAATTGCTCGGTTAACTGCCCGCCGACAAAGGGGTACCACGGCCCTTTTGCAGGATACGGCGGTTCACCGGCAGCCAGTTTTTGTTGATATTCCTCAGATTTTTCGTAAGGCTGTTTACTGCGGGATAGTGACAAACCGCGAGATTTAACCTGCCCGGGGAAACTGGCCAGTTGGTAGCGCGGGCCATCAGCAAAGCCGTCAAATTTGCCTCCGCCGACGGAAACACCGCCTTTCAGATTCAGGTTACCAATCAGCGCGTTCAGCATCATAACCGCCCAAGTGGTATAAAAACCGTTGCCGCTCATCATTCCACCGTGGGAAATCACCGCCGCCTGACGCTGATAGGCGGTGAATTCTTTCGCCAACCCGCTGATGGTCGCCACCGGAACACCGCACTGCTGGCTGTATTCCTCCAGCGTAAAACGATTAGCCGCCGCACGCAGCAGGCTCAGCCCCGATTGCACGTCAACCTGCTGCCCGTCCGCCAACGTAACGCTCTGACTGACATATAGCTCCGCGTCCATCGCAACCGGTGCCGCCACCAAAGCCCCATCGCCCTGCGCCACCAGTACCGGGCTTTCTTCCCCTTCCGCAAGGATTTCACCGCTCAAATGCGCCGCCCGCAGAAACTGACCGGCCAGAGGGTGTTGCGGGCTAACAATCACCAAATGGGTAGCGTTAGTCCAACTGCGCTCTCCGGCGGCAGTCATAGCCGCCTCTCCCGGTACTTTCAGATATGGCGCGTTAAAACGTTCCTGTTCGAGAATCCAGCGAATCATTCCCATCACCAGCGCCGAATCACTGCCCGGCAGCACGGGCACCCAACGGTTATGCTGATTTGCCAGCGTGGTCGTCAGCGGCAACGCGGGAGCCACCACCACGTAATTAAAATCGTCCCGTTGGCGCGCATTGGCTAATTGTCTGCCTTGCCGTTTAAACGGGTTGCCCGATTGCGCCGGAGAGGTTCCTAAAAACAGAGCAAAACGCACATTATCCCAATCCGGTTTTACGTGTGCATTTTTATCCAAATCCCCCATTAATGCCCCAGAACCGGCGCGATAAGCCAGCCCGCAGTAAGCGCCGTGGCTACCAAGATTTTTAGTACCAAAGGCTTTGGCAGCAAAGCGTTGGATAAACGCGTCCCGCCCGTCGTCACCGGCGTTGGTCATCAGCAACTGGTTGGCCTTCGGCCCCAAGGACGGCTGAGCCGGATCGATTGGCGTATCCAGATCGCGAATCGCCCGCAGGCCGTCGACATGGCCTTCCCCAAACAGATCGCCGCCTTCCGTCACTTCTTTCACTAACTGTTCGAAACTGATACGTTGCCACTGACCTTCACCACGCGCCCCCACTCGTTTCATCGGCTCAAGAACGCGATAAGGGCTGGTCACGCCTTCCAGTAGCGTCGCGCCTCGAGCACATGCGGTAGATCTGTCCGCCAACCCTTGCTCACCGCCCATGCGGCGCAAAGCTTCGCTCACCGGTAATCCGTAGGGAAAATGGTGGTCGTGAGACAACGGGTGATAGGGGTTGCCTGCGATTCGCAAAATGCGATTTTGCGGCGTATCCACTCGCACTCGTAGCCCACACAGCGTCCAGCAGCCAAAACATTGTGTCATCGAAACCGCCTGATGCGGCGTAGCCTGCCATTCTTGCCCGGCATGGCCTTCCGGCGTGAGTGAGTTGCCGTTAATGGGGTCTCGCGTCAACTTTCCGGCGCTGCCGTCCCGCAGCCCAATTAGCGTTTTACGCACCACATCGTGATAACCTGCGCCAAAGGCCACTAATCCCCCCAGAGCCAAACCGCCTTTTAACCATTGCCGCCGCGTCGTTTTAGCCATGTTGCACTCTCCCTTCCCACCATCTGACTCCTTCACGGAGCGCAATAATTAATGTCACCCATAAACCGAACGTACCGATGATCGCCAGCAATCCGTCGGTACCCGGCGATAACTGATAAGGGTTCGCGAGCACGTTATATTTAGGCAAGGTTTGGCTTTGCATCAGCAATAGCCAACGCACCATCCAGCACATCACCATCGCCAGCAGGCTTTGCAGGATAACCACACCGATAGGTAAGCAACGTTTCAGATTCAGCAATGCCATTCCCAATAACATCAATCCAATCAATAATGGCGCAGCCGCGGTTAACGGGTGCCCGCTGGCCCACAGACGTAACGCCGCAGCAGAAAGCGTCGCGCCGCCGGCCCATAGCAACGTCACCAAGGCCAAAAGCAGTAGAGAAACCAGTTGCCAACGCGCCAGATACCTCTGAACCTGCGGCTGACGCCACAGCCACAAAGCCAGCAACGAAGGCACCGCCTGCATCGCCGTCAGGAAAATAAACAGCGGCAGCCACAGGGTGAACCACAGCGGCTGAGCGCGTAGCACCGACACTTCCCGCCCGGTATACATCAGAATCGAAAGTGCCGATAACGCCGTCAGAATCGATAACAGCCGCAGTAATCCAGTCAAAGGCCGGTTTACCCGTTGGCCGTAGATTAAGACCAGAAAATAGGTCACCACCAGCCCGCTAAACAGCGGCAAGAACAGCGAACCCCATGACATCCACGACCAGGGCGTAAAATAAGGGTAAAAATGCCAGGCGCGCGCTGGCTGATGTAAATCCGCGCTCAAAGCCAACGGTGCCACAATAGCCGCCGCGGTAGCCAACATCAGCGCCGCTCGTTCTAGCTGTGGCCCTTTATCTCGCCTGAACCAGCGTTGCCAACAGCCGAGTAACACTGCACCACAGGCCAGCCCGATAAAGAAAAAATATTGCACTGCCCAAGGTAACCAACTGATTTCCTGCGGACGCACCAGAATTTCACGAATCATGGGTGAACCTCCTGCCACAGCGCCGGTTGCCCCTGTAGCGGCCGAGTAAACACTTCATTTAAACCGAGGTAAAACACCTGTGGCTGCGTACCTTGCTCCGGTTTCAGCACCTTAATTTCGCCCTCATACTGTTTGAGCATCCGGCGCAGTTCACTGTTTTCATCGTGCAAGTCGCCGATAATACGCGCCCCGCCGACACAGGATTCCACGCAGGCTGGCAATAAACCGGCCTCCAGACGGTGTACGCAGAAAGTGCATTTATCCGCCGTTTGAGTGGTGTGATTGATAAACCGCGCCTCATAAGGACAGGCCTGCACACAGTAGGCGCAGCCTACGCAGCGCGTGTTATCGATGACCACAATGCCATCCTGCCGCTGATAGGTTGCCTGTACCGGACACACCGGTACGCAGGGCGGGTTATCACAGTGATTGCATAATCGAGGCAGCAGCACGTTGGTTACGCTGCCCTCGCCTTCTAGCGCGATCTGATACTGGTTAACGCTGGTGCGAAACTGGCCTTGCGGTGACTGATTTTCAATGGCACAACTGACGGTACAGGCCTGACAGCCGATACAGCGACGCAGATCGATCAGCATGGCATAGCGACGCTGGGGGTTGCCGTTGCGACGGCTCGGTTCCAGTTTCCAACCGGCTTCAGCCAGCGGAACCAAAGCTGCGCCGGCGGTTAGCACGCCCAATCGCTGTAGAAACTCTCTTTTCCCTCGATCCATGGTGTTCTCCAAACCCGCCGTCGGTTAATTGATAGGAAGATGTGACGAGTTGATGGTGAGGAGTGTAGAAATTGCCAAACAGAAGCCCTATTGTGGTTTTCCACATTCCCTTTAGGGACTTGATCCAGGACAATTCACCGGGGCGATCTGGGTCATAAAAAGGAGAAGACACGTTGCGAAACCTGTTGATTATCTTGCTGTGTTACGGTGTTTCGCTGACGGCATACAGCAAAGAATGGACGATTGGCGTACTGGCATTACGCGGCAATGCCCAAACGCTGCAACGCTGGCAGCCGCTGGCTGATAGCCTCAATCAAGGCTTGCCCGATCAGCATTTTCGCTTGTTGCCATTGGATCTCACGGCGATGAAAACCGCCGTGCAACATGGGCGCGTGGATTTTCTGCTCACCAATCCAGCGCAGTACGTGCAAATAGATAGCCACTATCCGCTACGCTGGCTGGTTTCACTGCGATCCAGCCATGAGCCGAACAACGCCAGCCGCAACGTGATTGGCAGCGTGATTTTAGTCCGTCAGGACAGTCCTATCACTCAAGCGGATGAGTTACGCGGCAAACAGGTTGGCGCGGTATCAGCGGATGCATTCGGCGGTTATCTTTTAGGTTACAAAGCCTTGCGGGACGCTGGCTTACGGCCTGGGCAGGATTTTAATCTGCACTTTTCCGGCTTCCCGGTGGATACATTGATGTATTTGCTGCGAGATGGCGCTCTGGATGCCGCGATAGTCCCCACCTGCTTGCTGGAAGATTTACAAAACGAAGGATTATTGCAGGCCTCTGATTTCAGAGCATTACTGGCTAAACCCACCACAGTGCCCTGTCTGACCAGCAGTGATTTATACCCCAACTGGTCATTTGCCGCGTTGGCGCAGGTACCGGATTCGCTGGCTGACCAAGTAACGCGGATGCTGCTCACGCCAACGGTCAGCAAGGAGCCGCAATGGGGCGCGCCTTCCTCCACCAGCCAGGTCGAAGCCTTGTTGCGCTCGATAAATCAGCATCCAGAACAGCCGCAGCTATGGCAGGCGATACTTTCCTGGGCACTACAAAACCGGCTATTGCTCGGGATTATCGCGGCAATATTGCTGCTGCTGGGTGCGAATCATATTTGGGTGGCCTTTTTAGTGCGCCGTCGCAGCCAGCAGTTAGAGCTGGCCCACCAGCAGCTACGAGAGCGGGAAACCGCACTGGAGCAAGCTCAACGCCTCAGTATTTTGGGGGAAATGGCGTCCGGCTTTGCTCATGAACTCAACCAGCCACTTTCGGCGGTTCGCCACTACGCCGAAGGCTGCGATATCCGTTTAAAACGTGAACAGCCAGATCATCCGCTGCTACCGGTGTTACAGCAAATCAGCGCCCAGGCGCAGCGAGGGGCGGATATTATCGCCAACCTACGTCTTTGGGTGGACAAAGCGCCAGCCACGTCCACGCGTATTCCGCAGTCACCTAGGAACGTGGCAGAGCACGTTTGGCAACTTATCGGCGCGCCACATCATTATCCTGATAGCAGGCTGAATATTGACCTTCCGGCTGAAATACAGCTGATGCTCCCTGCAACCTTGCTCGACCAGATATTTTGCAACCTGTTCACCAACAGCCTACAGGCCGGCGCGCGGAGACTATGTCTGAACGGCAATCAAACGCCCGAAGGAACAGAACTCAGTTTGCAGGACGATGGTGGCGGATTAACGGTTTCGCAGCTCAATCAGCTATTTATGCCATTCAAATCGGGAAAACCAGATGGCCTGGGGTTAGGTTTGGTGATTTGCCAACGGCTGATGGGCAGCCAGGGTGGGAAAATGACGTTAACCAACGCCCTTGCCGCTAACGGCGCAGCTGGGTTAGAGGTCCGATTATTCTTCCCTCTAAATTCCTCACTAAAAGGAACAAGTTAGTGTCAGTCATACATTTAGTGGACGACGATTTGGCCGTGACCGATGCCTGTCGTTTTTTATTGGAAAGTCTGGGCTATAAAGTCTGTATCTGGCATCAGGGCCAGAGTTTCCTAAACGAAGCCGATTTGTTTCAAACCGCGGTAGTACTGCTGGATATTCGTATGCCAGTGCTGGACGGCCTACAAATCCATCGGCGTTTACGTGAAGCAGGCAGCACGCTGGCGGTAGTTTTTCTTACCGGACATGGGGATGTTCCGCTGGCGGTTGAACAAATGAAGCAAGGTGCTATCGATTTCCTGCAAAAACCCGTCGCCACTCAGCCTTTGGTTAATGCACTCCAGCAGGCATTGAAACATTCCGAACAGGCGGTTTCACGCCATCAGGTCAATTTGCGCTACGCCAGCCTGACGCCAAAAGAGCAGCGGATTGCACAATGGGTAGCGCAAGGATTGATCAACCGCGACATTGCCAATAAAGCCTGTGTTTCTGTAAGAACCGTTGAGGTTCACAGAGCTAAAGTCATGGAAAAAATGGCTGCTGCGAGTTTGGCAGAATTAGTCAGTTTGCTGAATAAGCGTAGCGGCATAAGCTAGGCGTGTTTATTTTATCAACTAAAACCGGTTTATTTTGCTCAAAAATAAAGCAAATGTTACTAAGAATAGTTTTTTAATGCGGTCTGTTTTCGCGTTTTTCCCTAAAAGTGCCACAATAGAACTACCTTAAATGACAGATAAACATATTGAAAGCATGATTAGCGGCCCCAGATTAGCCGCCATAACGTAAAAGTTAACTGTCCTAAATTACTACTCTGAAGCTGAGAACACATGATGCAAGTTCCTTCTTTTAATCGCTCGTTACTGCACCCAAGATACTGGCTGACATGGTTAGGCCTGGGTATCCTTTACTTGCTGGTTTTACTGCCTTATCCGGTGATTTATACACTGGGTACTTCCCTCGGCCGTTTCTCAATGCGTTTCCTCAAACGCCGCCTTTATATCGCAGAACGTAATCTGGAACTGTGCTTTCCGCAAATGTCCAAAGCGGAACGCGAGCAGCTGGTGGTCAAAAACTTCGAATCTGTCGGTATGGGACTGTTTGAAACCGGTATGGCTTGGTTTTGGCCAGACTGGCGCATCAATCGTTGGTGTAAAGTCAGCGGACTAGAACATATTGAGAAAGCTCGGGAGAATGGTCAGGGCGTACTGTTGATCGGTCTACATTTTCTAACGCTGGAGCTGGGTGCCCGCATTTTCGGCATTCATAACCCAGGAATCGGGGTTTATCGCCCCCACGATAATAAGGCAATGGATTGGATGCAGACTTGGGGCCGAATGCGCTCCAATAAATCCATGCTGGATCGCAAAGATTTGAAAGGGATGATTCGTAGCCTGAGACAAGGCGAAATCATCTGGTATGCGCCGGATCATGACTATGGCCCACGCAGCAGCGTGTTTGTTCCGCTGTTTGCCGTTGACGATGCGGCCACCACCACCGGCACTTATTTATTGGTACGCACGGCGAAACCGGCGGTGATTCCCTTCACCCCGCGCCGTCTGCCCGATGGCAAAGGTTACGAACTGATTCTGCAACCGGCGGTAGAAGACTTCCCGCTGGAAAGCGAAGTCACTGCCGCAGCCTTTATGAATAAAGTGATCGAAGAAGAAATTCAGTTGGCAACGGATCAATATATGTGGCTGCACCGCCGCTTCAAAACCCGTCCGGAAGGCGCCCCCTCGCTGTACGATTAGCGCTCTGACGCCTTTCGCAATATCACGCCGGGGCTTTCTCTGCACCGGCGTAAATCAACGCTGCATCCCTCTGGTTATTCAACGCTAGCCCTTTTTTAACGACAAAAATACCGAGCCAAGCCTTGTTAATTTGTAATCAACATGGGAATTTATCTTTCTCTTATTTCCATATGGCTTAGCTATGTACATCATTAATCTCACTTATCATCGTCCCGTTGAAGAAGTCGATACTCATCTCGATGCCCATATTGCCTGGTTACGCAAATACTACGATCAGGGCATTTTCATCGCTTCCGGGCGTAAAAACCCGCGCACTGGCGGCATTATCTTTGCCATCGCCTTACCCCGCGACGAACTGGATGCCATTCTGGCTGAAGATTCTTTCAACGCTGTTGCCCGATATGAAGTCATCGAATTTACTCCAACCATGACGTCAGACTCGCTAACTGCTCTGAAAGGTTTGTAAGACATCAATTTGCCAAAACAGGGAATGAAAGTCAGAAATTAAGGTAGGAAACGAAAAGAAATAAGAAATGAATCAGGCAGATTCAATATTTTTGAACTATTCTGTCAGTTTTATCCACTATGAGAATGATTATTAACTACACATAATTGTGTGTAATTAATAAGAGTTATTATCAGGTTATTTCTTCAATTTCTATAAGGATATACACCATGCTGGCGAGTGCAAATCAGTGGTTCACACGATTAACCGATCATCAAGACGGCGGTAAGCTACTGTTACGCCTGACTTTTGGTATTTTGATGCTATTCCACGGGGTAGCAAAAATCCAACATGGCACCAGTTGGATTTCCGATATGCTACAGGCTCAGGGCATCCCTGGCTTTGTTGCCTACGGCGTTTATATTGGTGAGATCATTGTGCCTATTCTGATGATTCTGGGGCTATTTACCCGTCCGGCGGCCTTTATTTATGCCGTTAACCTGCTGGTGGCCACTCTGATGGTTGGCACCGGTAAGTTCTTTACTCTGACCGACGTGGGTGCCTGGGGGCTGGAAAACGAAGCGCTGTATTTCTTCGGCGGTATCATCATTATGCTGTTGGGCAGCGGCCGTTACTCGATCACCAAAAACGAAGCCTACCGTTAATTCGGGTAAACGTCGGGAAATCTAGTAGATTTGATCGCTATTCCCGCGGGGTGAACAAGACCCCGCGGCTATTTTATCGCTTTTGTTTTCTCTGACCCTGCTCAGCCCCTCACGCTTTCAGACATCGCTGTACTTTGCTAACAGCTGTTAACCTTCCCGCTTTCCGCCGTACTCATTCATCTTCCTCATCGTCTTATTCAAAAAATTTATATGCTTATTCCTAGATAATAAACCTGCTTTTCATTTTTATAAAAACCGTTAACCAAATGGTTGATGTATCTATTCAACAGGCGCATACTTAACAGGCTAATCATCTGCTTTTGTGCTTTGCCATATTAACGCCCCTCACCATGACGCTAAACCGTGCCGCAGAGCTAACACATTCTTCTATCGGTAATTTATGACCTCGTCACCAGAACCTATTCACTGGAAACGGAACCTATTTGTCGCTTGGTTGGGCTGTTTTCTGACCGGTGCCGCCTTCAGTCTGATTATGCCTTTTCTGCCTTTATACGTGGAAATCCTCGGCGTGACTGGTCATCAGGCGCTGAATATGTGGTCAGGGCTGGTGTTCAGTATTACCTTCCTGTTTTCAGCCATTGCGTCGCCGTTTTGGGGCAGTTTGGCCGACCGTAAAGGCAGAAAAATTATGCTATTACGATCGGCATTAGGCATGGGGATCGTGATGGTGTTAATGGGAATGGCGCAGAATATCTGGCAATTTCTGGCGTTACGCGCCCTGCTGGGTCTGCTCGGTGGCTTTATTCCCAACGCCAATGCGCTGATTGCCACTCAGGTGCCACGACATAAAAGCGGCTGGGCGCTGGGCACGTTGTCTACCGGCGGCGTCAGCGGCGCGTTAATTGGCCCGCTGATCGGTGGTTTACTGGCAGATAGCTACGGCCTACGTCCGGTATTCTTTATTACCGCCGCCGTACTGTTCCTGTGCTTTGTTATGACGCTACTGTGCGTTAAAGAGCAATTTACGCCGGTGTTGAAAAAAGACATGCTCAACGGACGGCAGGTTTTACAATCGCTGAAAAATCCTAAACTGGTGCTTAGCCTGTTTGTTACTACCATGATTATTCAGGTGGCAACCGGTTCAATCGCACCGATTTTGACGCTGTACGTACGCGAGCTGGCGGGAGATATTCACAATCTGGCATTTGTTAGCGGAATGATTGCCTCGGTGCCTGGCGTTGCGGCGTTAATCAGTGCCCCCAGACTGGGAAAATTAGGCGATAAAATCGGCCCCGAACGTATTCTTATCGCTATGCTGGCGCTGTCGGTGTTGTTGTTGATCCCAATGGCGCTGGTACAGACGCCGTGGCAATTGGCAGTATTACGCTTTTTGCTCGGTGCTACCGACGGCGCGCTACTGCCCGCAGTGCAAACATTATTGATTTATAATTGTACAAATCAGGTGGCTGGTCGAATTTTCAGCTACAACCAATCATTTCGGGACGTTGGCAACGTCAGCGGCCCGCTGCTGGGCGCCGCCGTTTCCGCCAGTTATGGCTTCCGGGCGGTATTCTGCGCCACCGCCGTGGTGGTGTTATCTAACGCATTCTACTCATACTGGTGCCTGCGACGGCGACCGGCTCAGGCTTTGAAACAATCGGCCAATCGTCAGGAAGATAGCTAAAACTCCCCCCGGATAAGCGCAAATCTTCCCTCCTCCATGCCAAAATTTTGCTGTGATTAAAATCACAGTTTATCGCTGACTTTTCTCTTATAAATGTCACTTATACCCACTTAAAAAGTGGCTATCATCCTTATTCTCCCCAAAACTGTCATTTTCCTCTCTTTCCAGTAAAAAATAATTTACCCGTTCAAAAAAAGGGGTAAGCTCACTCTAAAGAAAAAAGACTAACTAGTTGAAAATAAATAGATAAATCTCATTATCAGCCTCGAAATTTGCACTATAATTTCGTCATAAAAATCCACATCCACCCACAGATATAAATCTAAAAAACGAGATGTATATCGACTTTTCGTCTAAATAATGGGATATAAGCACGGTAGAAAACCAAAATGACGTTATTATGGAGTTAAATCCTATTATAGAGAGTGTTAAATCGATTATTCATGAAATTAGTGACTGCCCGATAACCTAACGATAACGGACGGCATTAACAGGAGAATAAGGCGTATTGAATCACTCATACCACAGCACAACAGCCCGACCTTAACAGGCGATTTCTATGGGAAGACTTTATGCAATCCTCTAATACCAACAATAGCCGGACTTTCTTCGGCCATCCTTATCCTCTGAGTTCGCTATTCTTTACCGAGATGTGGGAGCGCTTCTCGTTTTATGGCATCCGTCCGCTGCTGATTCTGTTTATGGCCGCTACGGTTTATGACGGTGGGTTAGGTTTACCGCGAGAAAATGCTTCCGCTATCGTCGGTATTTTTGCCGGTAGCCTGTATTTAGCTTCATTGCCCGGCGGCTGGCTAGCCGATAACTGGCTAGGCCAACAGCGCGCCGTTTGGTACGGCTCTATCCTGATTGCCATGGGCCACCTTTCCATCGCTTTATCCGCATTTTTCGGTAATGACATGTTCTTTATTGGGCTGGTCTTTATCGTATTAGGAACAGGCCTGTTCAAAACCTGTATTTCCGTGATGGTCGGAACCTTATATAAGCCCGGTGATGCGCGCCGCGACGGCGGTTTCTCACTGTTTTATATGGGAATCAACATGGGTTCCTTTATTGCCCCGCTGCTCTCTGGCTGGCTATTACGCACCCACGGCTGGCACTGGGGCTTCGGTATCGGCGGCGTCGGTATGCTGGTGGCATTATTGACCTTCCGCATGTTCGTGATTCCATCAATGACTCGCTACGATGCCGAAGTTGGCATGGACTCCAGTTGGAACAGCCCGACCGTTCAACGTAAAAACGTCGGTAAATGGGTCTGCGCGGCGATGGTGGCATTGGCGGCGGTAGTCACACTGGTGGCTCAAGGCGTGATTGAAATCAATCCGGTACTGGTCGCCAGCAGTCTGGTGTACCTGATTGCCGCGTCGGTAACGCTGTATTTCGTCTATCTTTTCGCTTTTGCCGGTTTAAGCCGCAAAGACAAAGCTCGGCTGCTGGTGTGCTTTATCCTGCTGGTCTCCGCCGCTTTCTTCTGGTCAGCCTTCGAGCAAAAACCGACGTCTTTCAACCTGTTCGCCAATGATTACACCGATCGTATGGTCATGGGCTTTGAAATCCCAACCGTATGGTTCCAGTCAATTAACGCCTTATTTATTATTCTGTTAGCGCCAATCTTCAGCTGGGCATGGCCCGCACTGGCGAAGAAAAGCATTCGCCCAAGCAGCATTACCAAATTTGTCATCGGTATTTTGTGCGCCGCCGCCGGTTTTGGTGTGATGATGCTGGCAGCGCAGCATGTGCTGGCCACCGGTGAAGGGGTTTCTCCATTCTGGCTGGTAGGCAGTATTCTGATGTTGACGCTAGGTGAGCTCTGCCTTAGCCCTATCGGGCTGGCGACGATGACATTGCTAGCACCGGACAGAATGCGTGGTCAGGTTATGGGTCTGTGGTTCTGCGCTTCCGCGCTGGGTAATCTGGCCGCAGGCCTGATTGGTGGACACGTAAAAGCCGATCAGTTGGATATGCTGCCAACGCTGTTTGCCCGTTGCTCCATCGCACTGGTCATCTGCGCCGCCATCCTGATTCTGCTGATTGTGCCGATTCGTCGCATGATGAATAACACCCAAGGCGCTGAAAAAACTGCGTAATTTGTCGGAATAGACTTGATAAAAAGCCAGCCTTATTTTCGGCTGGCTTTTTACTGCCCGCTCACCTGCACCACCGTTTACAGCGGCCACGCCCGTTGTTGCAACACGACGCGATAGCCATCAATGTCTTCAAAAGTTTGCCCACTTTCGTCCCAATAGGGGTTGTAGGACTCCACCACCTGAAAACCGGCTTTGAGCATTTGCTGACATTGTGTCGCCCATATGTTCGGATCCGGAAGATAAAAGACTAGCAGATTGTCTGCCGTTGGCGCACGCCCAACGGAAGTGCTGCGATGATGGGTAAACTCCAGATGATAGCCGTGATGCGGATGACCCAAAATCACACCATCAAAACCCTGATGGTCTGCAAAACTGCCCAGCACGTTCAACCCCAAACGATACATTTCAGTGATAATATCAAGATTATCTGTCGGTCTGGCTACGCGCATGACCGCATCACTTGGTAACATGATTTTCTCCCGCCCCCAAACAGCATAGTTAACTCAAATAACTTAAAAAGCGTGGTTAATGATGAAGATCAGACTGGCTCACCTTAATGACTATTCGGCAATCCTGCAATTACAGCAGGAAAACATCCCTGAAAACTTGAGTGACGAGCAAAAAAAGCAGGGATTTATCGTTTCCCGCATGGATGAGAAACAGTTAGCCGCGATAAATAATGATTTGGGCATATTGGTAGCAGAAGATGATAATGGCGAAGTAGCTGGTTTTGTCTGCATGATGAAAACCGATGCCCGACCGCGACCGCCGGTGGTCGACGCCATGCTGGAAGCCCTGAGGCAGCAACGTTTTGAGGGTAAACCGCTAACCGAGCTGCGAGTGTTTCTCTATGGGCCGGTGTGCGTCGCTCAGAATAAACGCGGTCAGGGCATCGTTAGCCAACTATTAGCCGAGGTAAAGCAACACACTCAGGCTAATTATGACGTCGGAGCGGCTTTTGTAGACGATGCCAATCCACATTCATTCGCGGTGCATGTAAAAGGGTTACATATGACGCCGGTGGCAAACTTTACCTATCACCAAAAAGGCTATAACTTGCTGGTTTTCCCAACAAGAAGCTAGAGTTGACGTTACTCGTAAGGGCCGTGCTGGGCGTCGAAAGGCAGCATAAAGGTATCAACAATCATGGAGAGAGGTACATCGAGTACCGTAATATATTTCCATGCTGAATCTCTGACGTCCCACTGTACGCCCGGATAATATTGATTGCCGTGCCCGGCTCCCGGCACCGTGCGGCTGATAATACTGCCGCAACCGGAGAGCGTCACAATACCCGTGAGAATCAGCAGCAAACGCAGGCTTTTCTTCAGTCCAATATTTAATGTTTTCTTCACGACGGTATCAGGCTCTTCAGGTAGTCAATGGTTGTCTAAGGTCGTTCATTTTAACCACATTTCGGTTGGCATATCCGCGCAAAAATCAGCGCGTATTTATAAGGCAAAACGGACAATGCGCCTAACACATTGCCCGTTATTATAACTTATAGATATTCCGCAGGATTAGCTCGGCATGGCCTGCGGGTTACGCGGCAGGTGCTGATAAAAATCAGCCCACTGTGCGTAAGCCTCTGGCTGCTGCCAAATCTTCTGGTGCAGACGGGCAATCATGACCGGATCGCTCAACAGCTCCAAACGTTGCAGCTTCCCAAGCTTCGCTGGCCCCTGACTCAACGCCTGATTCACCTGTAACTCTCGCCCGTGCTCGATAATCTCTTTCGCCCGATGACGCGCCGTAGCCATTGCGCTTGCCAGTGCGTTATAAGACGGATTCATTACCGCGTGCAGGAAGCCGTCGGCCAAAGCTCGCTGGCGGTTAAGCTGAAGATATTCCTCGGTCGCGACCAATTCACGCGGCGGATTATATTCCTCGGGTATCAGGAACAGTTTGGCACGCTTACTGGCCATACCCAGCGTTCTGCGGCTAGACAGCACAGAAACCACCGGCGACAGAATCAGCGAGAACACAATCGGCGACAGCCACCACAGGAAACGAAGATCCAGCCAAGCCACACCACCGGCCCAAATCAGCCCCAACAACAGCTGCGGCCCATGACGCACCAGCGCTTCGCTCCACGGCGTGGCGTCATCGTCCCGCTGCGGTGAATTCCACTGAACCGACCAGCCGAGAAAAGCGCTGACCACAAATACCGTATGGAACAGCATACGGACCGGAGCCAGCAGCACCGAGAACAGCATTTCCAATAGCATCGAAAACAGCAGCCGAATGTTGCCACCGTATTCTTTCGCCCCTTTGGCCCAAATCAGAATGATGCTCAGCAATTTCGGCAGGAACAGCAATACCAAAGTGGTAGAGAACAGGCCAATCGCCAGCTCAGGCCGCCATTGTGGCCACACGGGGAACAGTTGGCGCGGCTGTAAGAAATACTGCGGCTCCATTAGGGTATGCACCACCTGTAACGCAGTGGACAGAACCAAAAACATAAACCACAGCGGCGCAGACAGATAAGACATCACGCCGGTCAGGAATACCGCCCGGTGTACCGGATGCATACCTTTCACCAGAAACAGGCGGAAGTTCATCAGGTTACCGTGGCACCAACGCCGATCGCGCTTTAGCTCGTCCAGCAGATTGGGCGGTAACTCTTCATAGCTACCCGGCAAATCGTAAGCGATCCACACGCCCCAACCAGCCCGACGCATTAAAGCGGCCTCAACGAAGTCATGGGACAAGATGGAACCTGCGAACGAACCTTCCCCCGGCAACGGTGCCAAGGCACAATGCTCGATAAAGGGTTTCACACGGATAATGGCGTTATGGCCCCAATAGTGCGATTCCCCCAGTTGCCAGTAATGCAGGCCGGCGGTAAACAGCGGGCCATAAACCCGAGTCGCAAATTGTTGCACCCGCGCATACAGCGTATCCATGCCAGAGGCTTTTGGCGCAGACTGAATAATACCGGCGTTAGGGTTAGCTTCCATCAGACGAACCAGCCCCGTCAGGCACTCACCGCTCATTACGCTATCGGCGTCCAGAATCACCATATAGCTATACTGACCACCCCAGCGACGGCAGAAATCATCGATATTGCCACTTTTCCGTTTCACCCGACGGCGACGGCGACGATAGAAAATCTTGCCGTGGCCATCGACATCCCGGCACAGCTCCAGCCAAGCTTTTTGTTCGGCCACGCAGATATCCGGATCGTAGCTGTCACTTAATACGTAAATATCGAAATGTTCCAATTGCCCGGTCGCCGCCACCGATTCGTAAGTCGCTCGCAAACCCGCGAAAACCCGCTCTACGTCTTCATTACAAATCGGCATGATCAACGCTGTACGATGGGATGGATTCAGCGGTTCATTGCCCACTACGCTGGCAGAGATGCTGTATTTATCCTTGCCAATAAGCAGCTGCAGGAAGCCCATCAGAGCGGTCCAGAAACCGGCCGAAACCCAGCAGAACAAGACGGCAAACAGAATCAGAATGCCGGTTTGCAACAGGTAAGGCAGCAGCTGCATCACCGATTGTTGCCAGTTTTGATTCCAGATTTCGATCGGGTCGATCAGCGCCCAGCCCTGGTAAGGCAAGATACTTTTCATATACACGGTGGCAATACTGGTTTGTACCAATATCAGCGCCAGCAGGATATAACGACGGATTGAACCCACCGCGCGCCATTTCCGCTCGGCGTCTGCCTGTTCCGGCGTAGCCGAACGTGAAACCGTGGTGCGACCGAGCAACGAATCCCAAAAGCGTGCCACCGGATTGGTGCGCCAGGCCTCCGGGAACATGCGCGAGCGCACGATCGGCGGCGTGGCGCTAATAACAGTACGCCCTTCTGCATCCACGGACAGTTTTTTACCGCCCTGCAATGCATCTGGCCAGCCAGCCAACAGGCGAGCCTTAACCGACGACAGTGCGGCATCGTTATCCGCCGCGCCGTGCGGTTCCGGCTGACCCGCCGCCAGTTGGTGATGCAACTGGGCCAGCGCGTCTTTATCGTTATCAGGCAACGCCGCCCGCAATGCCTTCTGCTGCTCAACAGTCAGGGGCAAGGCGGCGAGGTAATCCTGTAATGGACTCTGAGTTGACTTATTCATCGGCAGGTAGCTGATAGCTCCAGGTTTCTGTCAGGGTTTTGTCGCCGTTGACCAGCGCTGCGCGCATTTCGATCGGTTTCTTCTCATCTTTTACTTTGACCCGCAGCGTCAAGCGCCAGCCTTTGGTTTCCGGGTTATAACGTACGCTGTTTTCCAGCAGCTCACCGTTATCGCCAACGCTGACCTGAGAAGCCAGCGGCATATTCGGATCTAAGGAGCTTAATACCGGCCCGATAAAATCAACCAGGAAAGCCACGCTGCCGTCCGGTTCGCGAATCAAATTCGACTGTTTCACATCACCGGTAGAACGTAGGGTCTGTTTGACATAACCCACGTTGTCAGAATGCAGTTTGTCTTCATCGCGGGTAAAGTGCAGACGGTAATTAAGATCCAGCGAATGCTTAGCATCGGGCAGTACGTCCGGCGTCCAGAACGCCACAATATTGTCGTTGGTTTCATCCGCAGTTGGGATTTCCACCAGCTCGACTTTGCCTTTCCCCCAATCGCCCCGCGGTTCTACCCAGGCACTTGGGCGCAGATCGTAGCGGTCGTCCAAATCTTCATATTGAGAGAAAGCGCGGCCACGCTGCAATAAACCAAACCCCTTCGGATTTTCAACGGTATAGGTGCTGATAGACAGATGTTTTGGATTATTCAGCGGACGCCAGATCCATTCACCATTGCCCGCGTGAATAGATAAGCCGTTGGAATCATGCAGCGCCGGACGGTAATTCAATACCTTAGAAGGCTGACTCGGCCCGAACAGGAACATGCTGGTGAGTGGTGCAATGCCCAGTTTGGCGACTTTGTCGCGCAGGAATACCTTAGCCTGCACATCGATTGTGGTATCTCGGCCCGGATAAACGGTAAAACGGTAAGCACCGGTAGCGCGCGGGGAATCCAGCAGCGCGTAAATCACCAAATGTTTGTCGTTAGGCTTAGGTCGTTCAATCCAGAACTCGCGAAAACGAGGGAATTCCTCACCGGATGACAAAGCGGTATCAATCGCCAACCCGCGTGCAGACAGGCCATAAACCTGCCCTTTCCCAATCACCCGGAAATAGCTGGCACCCAACAGACTCATGACTTCGTCATTTTTATCGGCTTTATTCAGTGGATAAAGCACTTTGAAACCTGCAAAACCGAGGTTTTTCACCGAGTCAGGATCGTGTTTTACCGAACCAAAATTAAAGTAATCCGGACTGTACTTAATCGGTGTGACGCTTTTGGCGGTAATCTCATTGATTTGCACCGGCGTATCGAAGTACATGCCCTGATGATAAAACTCTAACTTAAAAGGTGTTTTCAGCTTATTCCAATAGGATTTATCGTGATTGAACTGAATTTGCTGATAATCGGCGAATTTCATCTCGCGAAATTGCGAAGGAAGGTTACTCTTGGGAGCATCAAAACTTTTATCCGCCAGATTCTGGGCTTTTTTTGCCACGTCATCCAAAGTAAAAGCTGAAACCGAACAAGAGAATAAAGATAACAAAATAGCAACACTCAGCCATTTAGCGCGATTCACACTCTGGCCTTTCGATAAAATATTAACTGGCACAATTCCCCCTTTACGGGTAATTAAATTCTTAAATCCATTTTAATGGATTATCCTGTCTGGCGACAATATGATAAATCCTGATTTCATGTTTATGGCTATTGTTTAAACGACGAACTAATCATTAAGCCTAGCAAGCCTCATTGCAATAGGCTATGGAAAAATAATAAACCTTATAGTAGGGTTTTACATTCCGCCTTATCCAGTGCCGATAAAATAAGCGCGTTATTCTCTCAATTATAACAACTAGCGAATATCTATGAAGAAAAGTACTAAACAACGAGAATATTTCCTGGACGCTATTCGCGCCTATTTGATGTTACTGGGGATTCCTTTTCATCTTTCGCTGATTTACTCCAGCCACCATTGGGCAGTAAACAGCAGTATCTCGTCGCCGTCTCTAACCTTGCTGAATGACTTTATCCACGCCTTTCGCATGCAGGTGTTCTTCGTTATCTCCGGTTACTTCTCTTTTATGCTGTATCAGCGCTATGAGCGGCGGCGCTGGCTGAAAGTTCGCCTAGAACGCGTGGCTATTCCATTAATCACCGCCATTCCATTGATTACCCTGCCGCAATTTTTTTTTGCTTAAACACTATACAAATAAATTACAGGAGTGGAATTCTTTTACACTTTATCAAAAAATAAATATTGCTATTTGGGAAGGCGTTTCCCACCTCTGGTTTTTGTTAACTTTGGCATTACTGACCTTAGCTGGCCTTTACCTGTTCAATAAGATTAAAAATATCAACCAATCACTTAACGGTAGGATTAATAAATTGAATAGTTTAGGAAGAATCTCACTGTTTTTCTTTCTCTTCTATTTATTATATTCTGTGGTTCGTAGAATAATATTTATACTCTCCCCAGAATTACTCTTTAATAGTGTTTTTAATTTTGTGGTTATGGAAACGCTGTTTTATGCGCCTTTCTTTATTCTCGGGGCCATGACTTTTAAATACCTTTGGCTAAAAGAAGTGTTTCTAAAGTTTTCACCGATGGCATTAATCGCTTCCGTTGTCCTATTGGCTGCCTATTGTATTAATCAACAAGTGTTTAACCCGGATTATTTTTCCTTCGAGCTGGATATCCTTATCAAAGCGCTGATGGGGATCACCATGACTAACGTGGTGTTTTCTTTGGGTTATCGTCTGCTTAACGCCTCATCGTCCGGCATTACCTATCTGGTTAACGCGTCGTTGTTCATTTATTTGGTGCATCATCCGTTAACCTTGATCTACGGCGCTCTTATCGCGCCGCATATTCAGAATAACGCTTTGGGCTTCCTAGTGGGCCTGCTGTTTGTCTGCCCTGTCGCCTTTTTGCTGTACGAAATTCATCTACGTATTCCGCTGCTAAAATTCTTGTTTTCCGGTAAAACAGCCAGCACTGTTTCCTCACAGCATAATGTTATTACCAAGTAATATGGTTGTGGCAATATCGTTAACCACTTAAAACCATTACACTGTCTACCCCTTGCAAAACAAGATGGGGCAGCAACACCTCACTGTATGCCCGTTAATCGGGCATTCTTACCGAGCAACAATCATTGGGATAAGCTTCGCTCGCAGTGATATGACAGAGGATTTGTGATGAGTACACCAGACACTACCGGGAAAAACCTGACGAATGATGCCGATATCAGCGCCGAGTTTTCCACCCTTTTTGCCTTGGTCAATCGACTCAGCAGCGCGTTGGACGGCTCCATTAACGGAAAAGATCGCAGCGTGTTGGTCAATGAGCTTTCACAACTGACCTTTTCAGAAGTGCCGAACCCCGAACGCGCCATAGTGACCGAATTAGTCAAACGCACTCTGGTCACCCTCGATCGGGCATAACGCTTTGCCTGTGCTCACCCGCTGCACCATCGGCACGGGTGAGCCGCTTCTGCTCCTGATTTCCTCGCTCAGCTCCGCTTAATTCTTCCTCAATGGGATAAAACACTTTTTTTTCCCGATTGGGCCAGAGAGATAGTTCAAAAATACAAATTTAACACCTTGAATTAGGTCATATCTTAGCTTTTAACTGCGCTTTTCTGTGTATAATTAACTTGTTTCATCCATAACCCGCCATTTATGCATAAACCAGGAGATCCCCCACCGTGGACGCGACCACTATTAACAGTCTCTTTTTAATCGGCGCAGTACTGGTGGGCGCAAGTATCTTACTCAGTTCACTCTCATCCCGTTTAGGTATCCCGATTTTAGTTATCTTCCTCGCCATCGGCATGCTGGCCGGCGGTGACGGTATCGGCGGTATTCCTTTTGATAATTATCCGGCCGCCTATCTGGTCAGTAACTTGGCGCTAGCGGTGATTTTGCTGGACGGCGGGATGCGCACCCGAGCTTCATCATTCCGCGTAGCTTTATGGCCAGCGTTATCTTTAGCGACCGTTGGAGTGATGATTACCGCGGGATTAACCGGTCTGGCCGCGGCCTGGCTATTTGATCTGGATATCATCCAGGGGATGTTAATTGGCGCAATTATAGGTTCTACCGACGCAGCGGCCGTTTTCTCACTATTAGGGGGAAAAGGGTTAAACGAACGCGTCAGCGCTACGCTGGAGATCGAATCTGGCAGCAACGATCCTATGGCGGTCTTCCTGACCATCACGCTGATAGCGATGATTTCCGCCGGCGAAACCAGCCTAAGCTGGATGTTCATCATACATTTACTGCAACAGTTCGGGCTGGGCATTATCCTGGGCCTGCTGGGCGGTAGTCTGCTGCTGCTGCTGATTAACCGCATTGAGTTAGCCAACGGTCTATATCCGCTACTGGCCGTCAGCGGCGGTATCATGATTTTTGCGTTAACCACTGCGCTAAATGGCAGCGGCATTCTGGCCGTTTACCTGTGTGGGCTGATGCTGGGCAACCGCCCTATCCGCAACCGTTCCGGGATCTTGCAAACCTTTGACGGTCTAGCGTGGCTCAGTCAGATTGGGATGTTCCTGGTATTGGGGCTACTGCTCAATCCGAGTGATTTACTGCCGATCGCCATTCCGGCGCTGATTTTATCCCTGTGGATGATTTTGTTCGCTCGCCCGCTGTCGGTATTTATCGGGCTGCTGCCTTTCCGTAGCTTTAACCTACGTGAACGTATTTTTATCTCTTGGGTAGGTCTGCGCGGTGCTGTGCCGGTGATTTTAGCGGTATTCCCAATGATGGCTGGCCTGCCAAACGCCCATTTATTCTTTAACGTCGCTTTCTTTGTGGTGCTGGTTTCTTTGCTATTACAAGGCACCAGTTTGTCCTTTGCGGCCAGGAAAACCAAACTGGTGGTTCCCCCAGCTCTGGCACCGATTTCCCGCGTCGGGCTAGATATTGATATGAACCGTCAATGGGAACAGTTCATCTATCAGCTTAGCTCGGAAAAATGGTGCATTGGTGCGGCGCTGCGCGATCTGAAAATGCCGCGGGGCACTCGAATTGCAGCGTTATTTCGCGGTAAAGACTTACTGCACCCAACCGGTAGCACCCGACTGAAAGAAGGCGATATTCTGTGTGTAATCGGTCAGGAACACGATTTGCCAGCGCTGGGTAAGTTATTTAGCCAATCGCCTACTATCACTCTGGATGAGCGCTTCTTCGGTGACTTCATTTTGGAAGCTGATGCACGACTCAATGATATCTCTAATATTTATGGATTAAATCTGGAAGACGGAATTGATGGCCAGCAAACCTTGGGTCAGTTTGTGATCTATTTATTGGGCGGAGAACCGGTTATCGGTGACCAGATCGAATGGGATGGCCTGACCTGGACTATTGCTGAAATGGATAATGACCGCGTCACTAAAGTTGGCGTAAAAATTATCACCGAGAAAGCCTGACCGTTATTTTAGCGGCTGATATTTTCTCAGCCGCCAATTCTA
Organism: Yersinia entomophaga; assembly: GCF_001656035.1. NCBI lineage: Bacteria > Pseudomonadati > Pseudomonadota > Gammaproteobacteria > Enterobacterales > Yersiniaceae > Yersinia > Yersinia entomophaga. The sequence goes on along the minus strand of NZ_CP010029.1, from coordinate 636,036 downwards.
TCTGATAAAAATCTTAACGCCGCTGGCAGTGATTGTTGTCGCCAGCGGTCATTTGCAAACCCTGCCCTTTTCTCTCCGTTGGTTTTTATATCATTCGGCTAATTTGCCGCGGCCGTTTCAATAGAAATGGCAGAACTTGGCAAACCGAAAATCCGATCAAACAACCCGTTAAAAATGAAGGTATAGCAAGGTATTAGCACAATGAGCGCCAAATCCAGATAGAAAGCTTCCAGCAAACTGATGTTCATCCACCAGGCGATTAACGGAATCAAATACACCACCAGCGTCAGTTGAAAGCCAATGGCGTGCAGCACCCGCCGTTTAACCGTGCGCGTCCGGCTGAGCTGGCGGCTTTCCCAAAACTCGAAAATATAGTTATAAACAAAGTTCCAACTCACCGCGATAGTCGTAATCATCACCGAAAGCGGGCCTGTATTTCCCGGCGAAGTCCCTGATAGCAAAGCCAACCCCAAAGCCGAAATCACCAGCCCAATAATTTCATATGCCGTGACGTACACCAGCTTTCTTTTTAACCCTTGCATAACCACCTCATTATTATTCGCTGATGAGCAATCTCCGTCGCCCATCGATTAAGGCCGCCAAGATATCGTCATTCGTACTGACATTAAAAGTTAGCTATTATCAGTTTTACTGATAGGAGGACGAATGAATTTTTCCAGTGAAAATATCGAGTTATTTTTAGCCGTTATCGACCGAGGGTCCTTCTCGGCGGCGGCCAGAGCCTTACACCGCGTACCGTCAGCGGTCAGCATGGGCATTGCTAATATGGAGGCCGAGCTTGGGTTTCCGCTGTTCGACCGTCGCTCCCGCGAACCAATCCCGACGCCATTGGCATTAGCACTGGAGCCACAGGCGCGAATAATCGCTCAGCAGCTTCAGCAGCTACGGGTTCACGCCGTCGAATTATCTCAAGGATTGGAAAGCACGTTTGCTTTAGCTATGGCGGCGGAAGTGGATAAAACACCGGTTCTGGCGGCGTTGAAAATTCTGTCTCAACGTTATCCTCTGCTGAATATCGAGGTGCTCAGCGCGCCGCAGGATGATGTGTTACATATGTTGCACTGCGGCAGAGTCAGCGTGGCGCTGGCCTTCGGCGGGCTAAGCATCAACGTGCAGGAACAATTTCAATACGTGGGCAGTGAATCATTGATTGCCACTATTTCAGCTCGCCACTGGGCGGCAGAAAATGCCAATGATGCACTTTATATTGAAGATTTAGTCACCATTCGCCAGATCATCGTTGCCAGCATGAGCCACCCTATCAGCGATACTCGTCCGCTGGTTGCAGGCAGCTATTGGCGAACCGACACGCTGGCTATGGCATTGGGCATGGTAGAAGCCGGTTTGGGTTGGGGCAATCTACCTTTTTCATTGATCGAACCCTTACTAAAACAAGGACATTTGAAACAACTGCATTTTAAAAATACCAAAAACGAGCTGAAATTACCGATTCACGCCGTTTGGCTAAAGAATCAGTCGCTAAATAAAGCCGCGCGGGAATTTGTGCAATTGATGAGCCAGTAAACTGACATGACAGCGCCGTACAAATAATGAGCTACATTTATAGGAGCCCATTCTGGGTGACATACAGTTACATCTGATTTTTTCTCTGCTTTTATTCGCCCTGAGGTAATAAAAATGGAATCACTTCCTACCAGAGATCCTGAGAACGGCCCGCCAAATAAACGACGTTCATTATTAAAAGCGGCCATTGGCATGTCAGCACTAAGCATCACCGGTGCCATTGGTTTAACCAGCCCCGGAGTAACCTATGCCGCAGCGCTGACCAAAGAAGAAAGAGATAAACTCACTCCAGACCAGATTATTCAAGGTTTGAAAGACGGTAATATCCGTTTCCGACACGGAAAAATGCAGCAACACGATTATTTAGCGCAAAAACGCGCCAGCGCCAGTGGGCAATTTCCCTCGGCGGTCATATTAAGCTGTATTGACTCCCGCGCTCCGGCTGAAATTGTTTTTGATACCGGAATTGGTGAAACATTTAATGGACGAATCGCCGGCAACATTGCCAATAACGATCTCCTCGGTAGCCTGGAATTTGCCTGTGCTGTAGCCGGTGCCAAAGTGATTCTGGTATTGGGGCATACCGCCTGCGGTGCTATCCGCGGAGCCATTGATAATGTTGAGCTGGGGAATTTAACCGGGTTACTGGCACAAATAAAACCGGCCATTGCGGCAACAGAATATAGCGGCGACCGCTCGGGCAATAACGCCGCTTTCGTGGATGCGGTAGCGAAAACTAACGTAGAGAACACGATAAAAACTATTCGTGAGCGCAGCGATATTTTGAATAAGCTGGAAAAAGAAGGAAAAATCAAGATTATCGGAGCCATGTACCAATTAGACGGCGGGGCAGTCGATTTTATCCAGATATAACAGCCGCATGACGCTTTCCCTTCAAACAGGCAGTAGCGTTCTTTTATTGTGAAAATGTTATTGTGAATGTTTTATTGCAGGTATTGATAGCGAGATTATCCGCTAAGCAAATAAAACAGTCTTCTGTTTGAAGGGAATATTTGTGCATAGCGACAACAAATGATGAAATGCAAACACGCGTTTACGGTAAAAATAGATCGTAACGTTCAATCAGGAAATATTGGATTTTAGAGAGGTCAATAAAGAGTAAAACCAAGAGATAACCAAGAAGTGAATGGCGGAGGAGGAGAGATTCGAACTCTCGAACGGTTTCCCGTCGACGGTTTTCAAGACCGTTGCCTTCAGCCACTCGGCCACCCCTCCGCAATGAGGCGCACTATAAACAGCGCGACCTGGCTTGTAAAGCCTGATTTGGTTTAATTGGACAAAAATCCGTCACCACGGCAACGAAAGCCGAATTTATCGTCAGCTTGATGAAAAATGGCGCATTGCGGTTTATCTTTGCAGTCCACTGCCACTTTCCTGTTTATCGCAGACATTTTTGGGATACCGACGAATATTTGCTAAATTAACCGCTGATTTGGTTTTTTGCATAATTGAGGCCGTATGTTGGAGTTTGAAGGTCGGATAATTGATACCGATGCTCAGGGGTATTTGAAGAATAGCGATGACTGGTCTGAAAGTCTGGCTCCTATTTTAGCCGCGCAGGAAGACATCACCCTAACCGAGCCGCATTGGGAAGTGGTTCGCTTTGTCCGAGCGTTTTATCAGGAGTTTAATACCTCGCCAGCAATTCGCATGTTGGTCAAAGCCATGGCGCAAAAATACGGCGAGGAGAAAGGCAATAGCCGCTACCTCTACCGCCTTTTTCCAAAAGGCCCGGCGAAACAGGCCACCAAGATTGCAGGTTTACCTAAACCGGTAAAATGTATTTGATCGTTCAGATCTGTTACTCACTGCATAAACTGACCGGCCTAATGGCCGGCGGTTTAATAACGAATCTTGAAGCCTTCAAATACTTCAACCGCTCTGGGTTCCGTCAACACCCGATCCACTCTTGCCCCCCGAGGCCCGCCCTGCCGCAGCCACGCCATCAGCTCTTCCACTGATTCTGACTCACCGCAGGCAATCACTTCAACGCTACCGTCATCCATGTTTTTCGCATAACCGGTGATACCGCGACTAACCGCTTCATGTTGGGTACAAAAACGGAACCCCACGCCCTGAACCACACCGTAAACATAGGCCGCGATACAGACTTTTGGCATATTTATTCCCTCATTTTTATTTTTAGTGCATATATTCCGATACCAAACTTTATTCCGATACCAAACTTATTATCGCTACTTTTCTGTTATCTCACCGCAACCATCTCATTATGGCCTTAGGCTCGTCTCACGCCAAATACAGTCAGAACAATTAATATTATTGACGTATTCCCAGATCCAATTCCGGCATAGTCAAGCGCAGATCTATCCAACGCCCTGTGGGATTATCGAACGGTTGGCCATCGTTGAAGTACAATAGATCCCTGCGCAATTTCGTAAATCGAAACCAAGGTAATACTCCAATTTTAGCTATAAAAAAACCGGTCTAAGCCAGCAGAGATGAGTGATAAAGTTCGAAATCTCAATTCCTTGAGAAGGGTTTTCATCCCTGCGATTTTGGTTAGCTCATCCCTAACCGTTGAGTAAGACTTGCATGAGCAAATCTGAACAGAGGGCTTCCTGCGCCTCCAGCGGTTGTTATCCTAAGGTATTAATTAAACACCTATTTATTCGCAGCATTCGCCGCTTATCGCACTCCCCATCGCTGTAGCGCTCATTTTCTTACCGGTATCACCATCACAGAGCGTTAGCACGCCAACTACGTCAAAATAAGCCGTATATTCAAGCCCCTCCAGTCCGTGATGACCGCCCACCAAAGCTAGAGTCAGCGCCGCACCGCCAGCGGAGGACGCCAGAAGTTTGTTACGTAGAGCGGGAGCCATTAGATTTCTCCTTTAACTGAAATTCTTTTCGCTTGTAGTGCCAGTTCACGCCAACGGCTCCAATCTTGCAGACAATTCCGATGATAATTGCCCATTCGTTCAACGAAAGCTCGCCCAACGCGGCCGTCAAACCACCAAGCCAGCAAGACAACTCACTGACATATTTATCCATTCGCATAGCCTCCTCCCCCTGCCGGTCTGGCTGGGCATTTTTAAGATTCAGGTGTCAACAGGAATAGCTCTCCGCCACGGCTCCTCGCGTTACGGGGGCGTGTAGACGTTGGAGTTTGACGGAGAGCCAGATACGAAAAAGCCCCGCAGAAGCGAGGCCTTGATTGACTCATCCTGGCATCCGTTGGAGATGCTGGATTTGATATTTGGGGTGAATCAGGGTGATCACCGCTTTACTTAATATATCTACCTCAGTCTGCATCAGGAAAACAGATGAGCTGCGAGATACAATGATATTCACTAAGTACCTATAAATGCAAAAAGCCCCGGTGGTTAACCCGAGGCCTTTCTCTGATGAGCCTTTATAAGTAGCCCACTATGAGAAGCAGTTTACCCCAATTTTCGGAAAAATAAATAGCTAACGATAAAATAATTCACTATTTTTTCATTAGCTATTTAATTGCTTTACTCAATAAGTTACTGGCGCGGACTTCTTCCTGCTCCAACTGGCCAATCAGCGAATCGTAAAATGGCTTAATGCTTTTATCCCAGGTTGCGGCACTGATGGCGTTAGTCAGCGAACTCACTGCCCGAAATGCGGTTGATGCCGGAATTCGCTCGTACCCGCGACCGCGGCAACGCTGACAATCGCGCTTTACTGGAAGGCCCTGTTTCTCGGTCTCTTTTTGATCCACAACGACACCGCGGCCACGGCAATCCCGGCAGGCAACGGAAACCACGCCTTTTCCCCAACACTGGCTGCAAATAACCTGAGTAGGCTGGCTATAGGCTCTCTTTTCCCGATCTTTCGCCGTTGCTACCCTATCGATAACGAACCTTTTCCCCTTACAACAAGAACATTCCTCAACGCCTGAGGCGCTGCGGCAATAATCCTGATAGGCAAAACCCGCCAGCTTCTGTACGACTTTCACTTTAACCCTGCCATCCAGCTTACGTAAGGCTGCCACCTTATCGCATTGGGTCATGCCATATTGAGTGAGTAACTGAATCGCATCTTTGGCATCACCAGCACTTAAACCCAGCTTCCCTGAATAGGCTTTAAACCCGAGTTCAGCCTTGGACTGACACAGGCCGAAAGCTCCCATCACATCGGCGCCGGTCAATATATCGCCCGTCGCACCAGGGCTATCGGTGAAAGATTGTGATTTACAGAATAGATACTTTGTCGCTGATTCCAGGTTCATATTGCTTTCCTCGCCTGCACGCCCATCCGTAGATAGACGTAAATAAAAATCTATGCCGCTCCTTGACGTATCCCTACGCCGGACCGCAACGTTCTCAGTTCTTACTAGCGGTCAGGGTTCCCTATCCTTACTCCTCGTAAACCCTTGTGTTGGCAACGCTCTTGTCGCGTTAGCTCAGCCAATCACCTTGCCTCGCAGACTATCGTCCATAGCTATTTGGCTCCGTCACTCTGGAATCCAGCAATGTCGGTATCACGTCGCTAACCTGGTTGAACAACACGCCTACCCATTTTAAACGCCGCTCGACCCTATGAAACCACACGACACTTGCATCATCGCCAGACGCTGTTTGCTTCACAGGTCTTCTCCGTATGAATAAATACCCATTAATAATACCGCAAGTATTTATCAAATCAATATCTGCGGTATTGTTATTTTAATAGCTCTGGTATTAGAATGAGTGAATGGAAAAGAAAAAACCGCTCACGCCCGAACAGATCGAAGACGCGATGCGTTTGAAATCTCTTTATGAGGCAAAGAAAAAATCGCTGCATATCACCCAACAGGCGATAGCCGATGACCTTGACGTCAGCCAAGGCGCGATTGGCCATTACCTGAACGGCCGGAATCCATTAAACACCAAGGTCGCGGCGGCATTTGCCAAACATCTTCAGGTCTCTATTGCCGATTTCAGTCCTACGTTAGCCAAAGAGGCCGCCCTGCTTGGAGAGAATGCCAATTCGAATAACGTGAGTTATCTTGGGCAAAAATCTACGGTTGGCACCTTCCCGCTGATTAGCTGGGTGAGCGCCGGGAGCTGGCTGGAAGCGGTAGAACCCTATCGCAGAGATGAAATTGATATTTGGCCTGACACCACGGTAAATGCCAGCCCCGGTTCTTTCTGGCTACGGGTGAAAGGTGACTCCATGACCGCGCCAACGGGGTTTACCGTGCCCGAAGGAATGATTATTTTAGTCGATCCAGAGAAGGAGCCGGTCAGCGGAAAACTGGTGGTGGCCAAGCTGGAAAATGAAAACGAAGCGACGTTCAAACAGTTTATGACCGATGCTGGACGTAAGTACCTTAAGGCATTAAACCCGCATCATCCGCCGACTATTATCAACGGAAACTGTAAAATTATCGGCGTTGTGGTGGATATCAAATGGGAACATATTCCTTAATACCCAAAGCCTATAGATAAAACCACCGATTGTTATCAGAAGCAAAAAGGCAATCCTGCGGTGATTTATCATAAAAATAAATGGCTTAAGCCGGAATAAAAATCTGTTAATACATTTCTTTTACACCGGCTTGAGTGATAAATTACGCTTTCATCTCACCATTTTAATATTTCTATATTAAAATTTAATACATCCACACTCATAGCGTTCCCATCCGCCAAAGTAGTGACTCATCTCATATTACTATATGATTGTGGCCTAATTTTTGATTGATAATATGTTATCAATCCCAACGAATTGATTATAAAAGATTATTATGAACCGTGTAATTCTCGCTATGGGACGCGAAAAGTCCCTGCTCCGCCGTCATCCTTGGGTATTTTCTGGCGCCGTTGAACGTGTTGAAGGCAAACCGCTTCCTGGGGAAACCGTTGATATTATGGACAGCCGAGGTAAATGGCTGGCCCGTGGCGCGTATTCGCCAGAGTCACAGCTGCGTGCCCGCGTTTGGACTTTCCAACAGGACGAAGCCGTTGACAACGATTTCTTTATCCGCCGCTTACAGCAAGCGCAAAGCTGGCGGGACTGGATTGCGAAGCGCGACGGTCTGGACAGCTATCGCCTGATTGCCGGTGAATCTGATGGTTTGCCTGGCGTCACCATCGATCGTTTCCAAAACTTCTTTGTTCTACAACTGTTGTCTGCCGGTGCTGAATACCAGCGTGGTGCCTTGATCAACGCGCTACAGCATTGCTATCCGGAGTGTTCCATTTACGATCGTTCCGACGTATCGGTTCGTAAAAAAGAAGGTATGGAACTGACCCAAGGTCCTATTTTGGGGGATATTCCACCAGCACTGCTACCGATTCAGGAACACGGCATGAAACTGCTGGTCGATATCCAGCAGGGTCATAAAACCGGTTTTTATCTGGATCAGCGCGATAGCCGTTTGGCCGCTCGCAATTATGCCAAAGGCCGCCGCGTACTCAACTGTTTCTCATACACTGGCGCGTTCGCCGTTTCAGCCCTTATGGGCGGATGCGAGCAGGTTATCAGCGTGGATACCTCACAGGCGGCGCTGGATATCGCTAAACAAAACGTGGAATTGAACCAGCTTGATCTGAGCAAAGCCGAATTTGTTCGTGATGATGTGTTCCAACTGCTGCGGAATTACCGCACGCAAGGGGAAAAATTCGACATGATCATTATGGATCCGCCGAAGTTTGTCGAAAATAAAAATCAGTTGGCCAGCGCTTGCCGTGGTTATAAAGACATCAATATGTTAGCGCTACAGTTACTGCGTCCAGGCGGCATTTTGCTGAGCTTCTCCTGTTCAGGATTAATGCCAAATGATTTGTTCCAAAAAATTCTGGCCGATGCCGCGCTAGATGCAGGTTGTGATATACAATTTGTAGAGCAGTTCCGTCAGGCGGCCGACCATCCGGTTATCGCAACCTATCCGGAAGGTTTGTATCTGAAAGGTTTTGCCTGTCGAGTGATGTAACGTGAAGGTGATGTAACTTGAAATGTCCTGCGCTGCCCTCATATCAGAAGGCAGCGAAATGTTTTTCAGGAGGTTACTATGATCGCCAGCAAATTCGGTATTGGCCAGCAAGTTCGCCATAAACTACTCGGTTATTTGGGTGTTGTTATCGATATAGATCCCGAATATTCCTTGGATCAACCTCAACCTGAAGACGTCGTTAATAGCGATACTCTGCGATTAGCGCCTTGGTATCACGTTGTTATGGAGGACGATCGCGGTCAGGCGATACATACTTATCTGGCAGAGGCTCAGTTGGCCTATGAAGTACAGGAAGCTCATCCTGATCAACCTTCATTAGACGAATTGGCGGTTTCTATTCGCGATCAGTTACAGGCACCGAGATTACGGAACTAAGGCTTATCGCCTAAACGTTAAACCTGATGAAAACCCAACCTCAGCGTTGGGTTTTTTTATCGTTTCTTTCCATTTCCTTGCCCTGACGCCAAGACAGCTTATTGAGATAGCGCATGCAATGATTTTAGGCTTTTTCCAAACCCAGGCGCGGAATCTCAATTTTCGGGCAACGATCCATCACCACTTTAAGACCCGCATCGGCCGCTAGCACCGCCGCTTGTTCATTAATCACACCAATCTGCAACCACAACACCTTGGCGCCAATGGTGATGGCCTCCTGCGCGATGCCGTAAGCCGCTTCGGCGTTACGAAACACATCCACCATATCAACCGGATGAGGGATATCCGCCAGTTGACCGTAGGCCGTTTGCCCCAATAAAGTTTGCCCCGCCAGCTTCGGACTCACGGGAATCACCTGATATCCCTGAGAAAGCAGGTAAGCCATCACGCCATAGCTTGGGCGACCAGGATTATTACTGGCTCCGACTAATGCGATAGTTTTGGTTTTTTTGAGTACCTCAGCAATATCATTGTCATGCATATTTCAGTTCCTCTGATGTGCATAATAAATAGAACTTATTTCACCGGTTCGTGTCCCAAAAGAGCGCGGGATCGGGTCGATTATCTCAGTGTATATCATCAGCCAAAGAGGCTGAAAAGAAAGCCGACAATTGACTTCGTTTAACCTTGATCAATGTATTTTCTGTTAAATTACATTGTTTTTTCCTTTTAAATTCAAAAATATAAACATAAGCAAATAATACAAAAAGTGTCGAAATGTAATTATAATGATGTGAGGGATAATCTTTGGCGCATTATCTTGCTTATCTGACAATACAAAGATTGGGCAAAAGGAGTGGAACATGAAAATCGGTCTTATGGTTATCGCAGTTTTAATCGCCTGCGCTAGCGGTTCGGCGCTGGCAACGACGTTAAAACTGTCGCCTGAGATTGACTTGCTGGTCGTTGACGGTAAAAACATGTCCGGTTCTTTGCTAAAAGGCGCGGAAAGTCTGGAGCTGAACAGCGGCCAGCATCAAATACTGTTTAAAGTTACTAAAAATCTTCCGTCCAGCACACCTGCCCAAATGTTTTACACCTCACCGCCGCTGATCGTGGTGTTTAATACCCAAAACGTGAAATCTGTCGCCATCCACCTTCCAACGATTACTAATACGCAAGAAGGACAGAAATTTTCTCATCACCCGCTGTATCAACTGATTGATCACAATGCTCATATTCTGCCGGTACGTTCTGATATGCTGCATCCGGATGATTTAACCAGTAGCGCTTCTCTGGAAAACATCATGGCAATCTATAACTTAGGCAATCATAAAGCCTCGGTTCCCTCTTTCGCCGCGATTCCCCCTTCAACCGTTAGCGCGGTGCCCGGTACAACGCTACCCGCAGCAGGCAACGGCATCGCCGACAAAACTACGCGCCTGAACGGTGAGAACGTTTCTGAGCAAATGCTACAGTATTGGTATTTGCAGGCAGATAAAGAAACCCAACAGCGGTTTTTGCTTTGGGCCAGGAAACACGCGGCAAAACAATAGGCGCTGTTGACTCACGTGTTTGTCAGGATAACCCCCTATTCTCTCGCGCAGGCTCGCCAATGAAAGCGGCCAAAAGTCGAATGCGGCAGAATCTGATGTGAATATCGTATTTTTCAATCCCTTCTCGCAATTTCTTGCGCTCCCTCTATGCACCAAATTCCAGTTTCAGTAATCTGTCGGGAAACCTCAGTTATTTAAGGATTTTCATGGAACTGACTACACGAACCGTTGCGGCGAGGAAACATATCGCCCTCGTGGCTCATGATCACTGTAAAAAATCGCTGCTTGCCTGGGTTGAAGGCAACAAAGAGCTACTGGCGCGACACGAACTTTATGCCACAGGCACCACTGGAAATCTGGTGCAACGTGCCACGGGGATTCCGGTACGCAGTATGCTCAGCGGGCCAATGGGTGGCGATCAGCAGGTAGGCGCGCTGATTTCAGAAGGGAAAATTGATATGTTGATTTTCTTTTGGGATCCGTTAAATGCGGTGCCGCACGATCCCGATGTAAAAGCGCTGCTGCGTCTGGCCACAGTGTGGAATATTCCAGTCGCCACAAACCGTTCTACCGCTGATTTTCTCGTCTGCTCGCCGCTATTCGATCGGGAGATTGAGATTGCTATTCCCGATTACCAGCGCTACCTGCAAGATCGTCTGAAATAATCCGCCCGCCGCGGGCCAAAGCCTGCGGGGGCAACCATTTCCTGTCAGGGTTTCTTCTGTACTGACACGCCAAGATCGCGTAACTGGCTGACAAAGACTGAAGGGCGATCGCTGTCTTGTAATAACCACACTTGATGTTTAGCCCGCGTCATGGCGACATACAGTAAACGCCGTTCCTCCGCATCGGGAAAATCTTCCGGTTGCGGCAAGAGTACGTCTTCCAACACCGACTCTCTGGCTTCCGCCGGGAATCCATCGCTGCCTTCATGCAAACCAGCGATAATCACGTACTCAGCCTGCTGCCCTTTACTGGCGTGAATGGTCATAAAATCGATATTCAGTTTGGGCCAGCGCGTTTTGGCTTTCTGCAAAATATCCGGACGTAAATGATGATAGCGAGCCAAAATCATGATTCTCTCATCATGTTTAACATAGCCGCTCAGCTTATCCAGCAGCGCCTCAAGCTGTTCATGCGGCAGGATTACCACGGATTTTTTCGTGCCTTTACTCAGGCTGTTTAGCGGTTTTTTTAACTGATGAGGATTTTGTTGGATAAACTGATTGGCTATCTCACCAATGCGATCGTTAAAACGATAGGTGGTATCCAAAGCACATTCCGCTCCTTCACCAAAATGATGACTAAAGGCGGTGGTCAGCAAGAGTTCGGCTCCGCTGAAACGATAAATGGCCTGCCAGTCATCCCCTACGGCAAACAAAGATGTTTGGGTATTTTGCTTACGCAGAGCGGAAAGTAACACTGCGCGCTGCGGCGAGATATCCTGAAACTCATCCACCAGAATGTATTTCCATGGACTGACAAAACGCCCTTTCTCCAATAAATTCACCGCTTGATGAATCAAGCCGGAGAAATCAACCGCACCTTCGTCCTTCAACGCACTTTTCCACGCTTTCAGCAACGGAGCCATCAGGCGAATGCGTTTCTGGAACAGGTCGCGCACTTCCTCATCGGCTTGTTCAATCATTTCAGCCTGGCTACCGCCGTGCATCCGCATCAGGCCAAGCCAACGTTCCAGACGCCCTCCCAAACGCGCCGCCAGACGTTTATCTTGCCAGAAACTGCCTTCCGGCACGTCCCACTCCAACTCTTCGGTCAGCCACTGCCGCCAGCCTTTGGCTTGCGCTTTCTTTTCTTCACACTGCTGTTGCCAGTTTTTGATCAATAGCGAGCGACGCGCCTGACTGTCTGATTCCAGCTTACTGATAACCGGAGTTTTACGACTGCCCTGCTGAATAATATGCAGCGCCAACGCGTGGAAGGTTTTCGCCTGAATATCTTTTGTCCCCAAACGTTGCTTAATTCTATCATTCATTTCATCGGCAGCCTGACGCCCGAAAGCCAGCAGCAAGATTTGCTCCGGCAGCGCTTCCTGGCGATGTAACAGCCAACCGGCACGCGCCACCAGCACCGACGTTTTACCACTACCCGCTCCAGCCAATACCAATACCGAATCTTCCCCATTCACTACTGCCCGACACTGGGAATCGTTCAAAGGAGAGGTTTCAACCTGCTGGAAGAAGTCGCGGTGTTGTTCCAGCACGCGGTCGGTCCATTGTCGGTTACGCATCGCAACGCTCCGGGCACCCTGCTGTAACCAACGCAGGCACAGGGCATAATCGTCGCGGCACAGCTCAAATTCACTTAATCGCTCTATCGGCATTGGCAACGCGCCAAATGCTTGCTTGATGCTTTCTTGCAATTGCGCCAAATCCGAATGCTTAAACCATTTATCTTGTTGTTCAATTTTACGGATCGAAGCCACCTGGGCCTGGAGCACTTCTGCGCTAATCTGGCTCATTTCCTCGCTCCATTTTTGCCAGACGCCTAACAAATACTGATAGAAACGCTGAGTTTCCTGCCATTCGGTGCCGTGTAACCGGACAACCTGCTGCTGTGGCAGTTCAAACTCCAGTTCTCCCCATACGATGCCGCGTTTACATTGAATATTGACCAATTGATTAAACGGAATCAGATATTGATGTTTATCACCGCTCACTTCGATGCCAGCATTCAATAATCGCACCCGATTGTAGGGATGTTGAGCCAAATGCTTGCCGAAAGATGTCGCTTTAAGTTCCATATACCTGCGCCAAAACTAGTATTGAGGGAGTTTACGTATCAAAATGGAGTGTAAATAAAATAATTGAGTTTAAACAACAGCTATCAGATAGTTTACGGGTTATTGTCAAAAACGCGTAATAATGGGAAAAGGAAGATCACTTCTAGATTCACCCGCATGGCGGCTCTTCAATTTTATCAGGCAGATTAATCATTATGCGTACTGCATTGAACATTTTGAATTTTGTTTTAGGTGGTTTCTTCACAACGCTCGCCTGGCTGGTGGCTACGCTGGTCAGCGCCCTGTTGATCGTTACCTTACCATTAACCCGCTCTTGCTGGGAAATTACCAAGCTCTCCTTTCTGCCTTATGGCAATGAGGCGATCCATGTCAATGAATTATACCCGGAAAAAAGTAATGCTCTGCTAACAACCGGAGGTTCAGTATTGAACATTATCTGGTTTATTCTGTTTGGCTGGTGGCTGTGCATTTCCCATATTTTGGCTGGGATTGCCCAGTGCTTAACCATCATCGGTATTCCTGTCGGTATCGCTAACTTTAAAATAGCAGCGATAGCCTTATGGCCAGTCGGCCGCCGGGTGGTTTCGGTTGAAATGGCGCAACAAGCCAGAACCGAGAATGCTAAACGCCGCTTTCAGCAACGCTGATTGAGAATGATGCCTTACGCTCGAGTGAATCTGTTTTGCCCGAGTGTAAGGTTCGTTTTTTGCCTAAAAGCTATGTTGATTAGCCTAGGTAATGCTCAATTCGGTCAGGCTGTTTTGTTCGTTTTAGGGGTCTTTTGTGCTCACTTTTGTTTCTGATTTACGTCGCTATGCATATAACAGCAGCTTCCTGTATTACGTTCGTATTTTTATCGCCCTGACTGGCGCAACGGCGCTACCTTGGTGGCTTGGCCAACCCACACTGACTATTCCTCTGACTCTGGGAGTCGTAGCCGCGGCTCTGGCAGATCTGGACGACAGGCTGGTAGGACGCATCCGCAATTTATTGATTACATTGGTTTGCTTCTTTACCGCTTCTGCCTCCATTGAATTGCTCTTTCCCTATCCCTGGCTATTTGCTATTGGCCTGACTTTTTCGACCTGCGGATTCATTCTGCTGGGCGCGCTTGGACAACGCTACGCCACCATTGCCTTTGGCGCTTTACTGATCGCGATTTACACCATGCTGGGTACATCGATGTACGCTATCTGGTATGAACAACCGTTGCTTTTGCTGCTGGGGGCTGTTTGGTACAACCTGCTGACGCTAGCTGGCCATCTGATTTTCCCTATCCGCCCACTACAGGACAATATGGCACGCTGTTATCAGCAGCTTTCGTATTATCTGGAAGCCAAAGCCAATCTGTTTGATCCTGATATCGAAGCGAATGACAATCAGCCGCTGATCGCTGTCGCCATGGCCAACGGCGAACTGGTTTCGACCTTGAATCAGGCCAAGGTTTCCCTCGTAACCCGTCTGAAAGGAGATCGCGGGCAACGGGGCACCCGCCGTACACTGCACTATTATTTCGTCGCACAGGATATTCATGAGCGCGCCAGTTCCTCCCATGTGCAATACCAAAGCCTGCGGGAGAAATTTCGTTTTAGCGATGTGCTGTTCCGCTTCCAGCGGCTGCTAACTATGCAGGCCAGAGCCTGCCAGCAATTATCGCAATCCATCCTCTTGCGTCAAAAATATCAGCACGACCCGCGCTTTGAGCGAGCGTTTACTCATCTGGACGCTACGCTTCTGCGAATGTCGGAAAAACATAAAAACCTTCCAGAGGTTAAAGCATTATCCTATTTACTTAGAAATCTGCGTGCCATTGACGCCCAGCTTGCTGGTATCGAATCAGAGCAAGTACTGGCCGAAGAAGCTAAGCCGGAAAATCGTCTGGCCGACGACCGTATTACCGGTTGGGGCGATATCTGGCTCCGAATCAGCCGCCACCTGACGCCGCAGTCAGCCCTATTTCGCCATGCGGTTCGCATGTCCGTAGTGCTCTGTATTGGTTACGCATTTATCCAATTCACCGGCATGCAGCACGGCTATTGGATTTTGCTGACTAGCCTGTTTGTCTGCCAGCCTAACTACAACGCCACCCGCCGCCGTTTAGCTCTTAGGATCATCGGAACCCTCGCTGGTATTCTGATCGGCTTACCTATTCTTTACTTTGTGCCTTCTCTGGAAGGGCAGTTGATTTTAATCGTCATTACCGGGGTACTGTTCTTTGCCTTCCGTAATGTGCAGTACGCCCACGCCACCATGTTTATTACCCTTTTGGTGTTACTGTGCTTCAACCTGTTAGGTGAAGGCTTTGAGGTCGCCATGCCACGTGTGATTGATACCTTACTCGGCTGCGGCATTGCCTGGGTCGCCGTTTCCTTTATCTGGCCAGATTGGAAATTCCGCCATCTGCCGGCGGTGGTGAACAAGACCTTCAACGCCAACTGCCGCTATCTGGACGCCATCCTGCTGCAATACCATCAGGGAAAGGACAACAGCCTGACCTATAGGATTGCCCGCCGCGATGCGCACAATAGCGATGCTGAGTTAGCTTCGGTTATTTCCAATATGTCCGCAGAGCCTAAGAATGACCGCAAAACACATGAGGCGGCATTCCGACTGCTGTGCCTGAATCACACCATGCTGAGCTACATCTCGGCGCTAGGCGCGCACCGCGAGAAACTGACCAATCCAGCCATTCTGGAGCTACTAAATGACGCTATCTGTTATGTAGAAGCGGCGCTTAGCGAAGAACCGGTGGACGATATCCGCATGAACAAAGCGCTGGCTGCCCTTTCGGCACGTAGCGCGCAATTCAGCCCCGATCCTGAAAGCAAAGAACCGCTGGTATTACAGCAGGTAGGATTGTTACTGGAACTGCTACCTGAGCTTGCCGTATTAAATAAACAAATTGGCCAGAGAAATTCGTAATTCATAAAAATAATGCGGTGATACTCACCTGCCAGTCACAGGTTGTTGATATTTTAGCGGCCTGTGACTCCCTTCACTCGGTTACGACTTAAAGGCATATCGCGTTACTCATCGTTGGTTGAACGTTCATCGCCTTCAGTTTTTATAACAAGCGCTGACCGGCATTCCTACATCATCGAACCATTCCATCAGCTCATTGCGAATTCGACGAGGTAAAACGGCATGATGATTGCCTGTAATAGCGCCGGCTAATGAGAGCAGGACATTGATCCCCAAGGACTTCCTCAAGGCCCTGAGCCTAAGATAAGTGCGTTTTGCTCCTTCACTCCTCAATTCATCCGCATTCTTTATACCGACTTTCCACAGTAAACGCTCAAGAGCAATGGTCACATTAGGCAAATCTTTCAGTCGATTGGTTTCCCTGCTTTTGGTAACGACATCTTCTTCTGCTCCTTGATAGGCCAATTGAGCAAATGCGGAAAGGTTGGATTCATCCTGCCATAACTCGGGCGTAATCCAGTAATAGCGCAACGTGACGGGAATGCCCCGTTTGGAATAAACCAAACAGCACATCCCGTAGGTTTTGAATGTGTATTCGGTACGTTCGTTTGCACGTAAATACATTTCGCCTTCAGAAACCAACGCAAACATGATGCCGTTAGCCAGCAAACCATACCCGCCAAATTGAGAACGAAATGTAATCGGGCCGAGAAAAGCAAAACGATCCTGAGCCTGGGCAATCCTTTTTTCTGATAAATGCTTCATCGCTACTCCTTTAGCAAATGATTAGCCTATAGTCCTAATTTTGATGCAATAAGTGTAAGAGGAACAACTAATTGCAAAAATACGCAATATAAATCGACTATCCAATTACAAAATTAATTTGCATTAAATTTCATCGCAAATTTGCGAAGCAGTTTGAAAAATTAGGTTGATCTTCCATCAAACACCCATTACTGTATATTCATACAGTATCACTACGGGCAGGAAATCACATGCGCACACATTCACTTAAACCTCATAATTCCAACAGTCATACTTTTGCTGCTAATACATTAGCAACAAGAACCATTTCCCCTGTGGGTAGCGGACTTATCAGTGAAATTGTTTATAGTGAGAATCAGTCCGCAGTGGTTCAACTGCTCGTTCCCCTGCTGCAACAATTGGGCAAACAATCCCGCTGGTTGCTATGGTTAACACCACAGCAGAAGCTTAGCCGTTTATGGCTTGAGAAATCCGGTTTACCCGTAGATAAAGTGGTGCAGCTAAGCCAGATAGATTCTTTATCTACCGTTGAAGCTATGGAAAAAGCGCTACAGACAGGAAATTACAGTGTGGTGCTCGGTTGGTTGCCTGATTTAACGGATGAAGACCGACTAAGGCTTCGCTTAGCTGCCGAGCAGGGAAATGCATATGGGTTCATTATGCGTCCGCAAAGTGACACAAAATCGAACCAAGGACAGTGTCCAACGCTAAAAATTCATTCTTATTTGTATCATTAAGTAAATTTAGGATTTATCCCATGAAATTTAACGTGAATTACATGGGAACCTCTGAATATCAGTGCAAAGCGAGTCATTACGCGGCTTGCAGCATAAAATATTGTTCTAAAAATGACCATTTTTATGCCAAAAGTGTTAAAAAACCTGCTCATTTTTGCTTTTTTTTCAGGCGGTTTATCACATCACACTTGTAACTTTCTCGCCACGTTGTAGACTTTACATCGCTAAGGTTGCTCTAAAACGCCAAATTAAACTGGCAGCGTGAATCAACGGGAGCGTTAAAACCTTAACGAAGAATTTTAACCAAGGGCTTGGCTTTACAAAAGCTCATTGCCTATTTGGATGATAACGAGGCGTAAAATGAAAAAGACAGCTATCGCATTAGCAGTGGCACTGGCTGGTTTCGCTACAGTAGCGCAAGCCGCACCGAAAGATAATACCTGGTACACCGGTGGTAAACTGGGCTGGTCTCAGTACCATGATGTCGGTACCGGCAGTGGTATCTACAACGAAAGCAACGACGGCCCAACTCACAAGGACCAACTGGGTGCAGGTGCGTTCGTAGGTTACCAAGCGAACCAATACCTTGGCTTCGAAATGGGATATGACTGGCTTGGCCGTATGCCTTACAAAGGCGACGTTACTAACGGCGCATTTAAAGCACAAGGCGTTCAGCTAGCCGCTAAACTGAGCTACCCAATTGCTCAGGATCTGGATCTGTACACTCGTCTGGGTGGTATGGTTTGGCGTGCAGACTCTAAAGCAAACGTGCCTAGCGAAAACTTCCACGCTAGCAACCACGACACTGGCGTTTCTCCGCTGGCAGCCGTTGGTCTTGAATACGCAGTAACCAAAAACTGGGCAACTCGCCTGGATTACCAATGGGTTAACAACATTGGTGATGCTGCTACCGTTGGTGCTCGTCCAGACAACGGCATGCTGAGCCTGGGTGTTTCTTACCGTTTCGGTCAAGATGACGCAGTCGCTCCAGTAGCTCCAGCTCCAGCTCCGGCTCCAGTTGTTGATACTAAGCGTTTCACTCTGAAATCTGACGTGCTGTTTGCTTTCAACAAAGCAACTCTGAAACCAGAAGGCCAGCAAGCTCTGGACCAACTGTACTCTCAGCTGAGCTCTATCGATCCTAAAGACGGTTCTGTTGTAGTTCTGGGCTTCGCTGACCGTATCGGTCAAGCTGCTCCTAACTTGAAACTGTCTGAAGCTCGCGCTCGCAGCGTTGTAGAGTACCTGGTATCTAAAGGTATCCCAGCAGACAAGATCTCTGCTCGTGGCATGGGTCAAGCTGATCCAGTTACAGGCAACACCTGTGACAACGTGAAACCACGTGCTGCACTGATCAACTGCTTGGCACCAGATCGTCGCGTAGAGATCGAAGTGAAAGGCATCAAAGAAGTTGTAACTCAGCCACAGGCTTAAGTTTACTTCTTAATAAAAACCCCGCATTGCGGGGTTTTTTTTTAACCGTTTTCGTCATCTAAAACCAAAAACCAGAATCGCAAGAAACGCCAACAAATAACGCCTGCTTCTCATTCAGTTTCTAATCGTCTTTACCCAAAATTGCCTGTAAATCTTGTTTCAGCGATGACATCTGATTGGCATATTTCTCTTTCCGTTCGGCATCTTCAATCAACATCACTACCGTTTCGGATAAAGTATGTCCTCTTCTGCGCGCCAATGCCGCCAAACGCTGCCAAACCAGGAATTCCAGATCGATAGATTTTTTGCGCGTATGCTGATGCTCGGCATTAAAATGGCGTTTACGTCTAGCCCTAATGGTTTGCTTCATCCGATTAGCCAAATCCGCATTCATATGCGCATCGATCCACTCAAGGACTTTAACCGGCTCGCTTTCCAGTTTCAGCAGTTGTTCAATCGCATCTTGAGCTGCGCTTTTTTCAACGTGGCGAGTGATAGGTTCACCTTCACGGTGTTTTTTCACCAGATAGGCCCATTTCCAACCGCTCTCAAGATTTTCCAATTGTTGATATTTCATCGTGATCTCTTCAGTGACCGCGTAACTTCAGTAAGCATAACAGCTTTATAGGAAATTTCCCCCTGCAAATCGCGTTCATTTTGGCTGTTTTTTGTACTTAAATATCAGGATGTCACACTCCTTGTCGACAACAGCCACTCTGCGTATATGCAGCCTGCGTTATTCTTGTATAATCGCCCTTTCCCTTTTTGACGATTGCATCTAACACTTTGACCAATAACCGACTTGAATGGCAGTCTTTGCTGCCAAACACAACGCCATATGAGGCGTTGTTTGCTACCGCCACTCAGTTGGCTCCCGTATCTTTTGCGGCATATCAGCCCCGGTTGGAAAATGGCCTGACGCTATTCTGTCACCCACTTTCCAAGCCGCGCTTTATGCTGATCAAGGCGCAAGAGAGTAGCGACTATCTCAACCTGCTCTCCCAGGCAATTAATGAGTTGCTGGCAAATGAAACGCCGACGCTAGCGGGCGGTGATTATCTGGTACATGGCCATCAAGTGAGCTGGCAGCCAGCTCAGCATGGCAATGAGGCTTTTGCTGCCAAATCTACCTGTTTATGTCAGGAATGGATTGAGCCAGAGCAATTATTTGGTTGCGTTAGAATCCATAAAGATACGGTCAGCTTGCAACCGGGGTTGGTCCATCAGGCCAACGGCGGCGTGCTGATTCTGTCGGTACGTTCCCTGCTGGCGCAGCCGTTAATGTGGCTACGCCTAAAGCAAATGGTGACTCAGCAGCGTTTCGAGTGGCTCTCTCCCGATGAAACCAAGCCTTTACCATTACATATTCCCTCTATGCCTCTCGATCTGCGTTTGGTTCTGGTTGGCGATCGCCTCGGTCTAGGGGATTTCCATGATATGGAACCGGAGCTGGGTGAGCTGGCCATTTACGGCGAGTTTGAAGCTGAATTGCCCCTGCTGGACGAAGAAGGCATGGCGCTGTGGTGCGGTTATATCAACGGGTTAGTACAGCAGAATAATTTGCCGCCTTTGTCCGCAGACGCTTGGCCAGTATTGTTTAAACAAGCCATTCGTCACAGTGGCGATCAGGGCAGTTTACCACTCTGCCCGCAATGGTTAACTCGCCAGTTAGCCGAAGCCGCCATGTATGCTGAAGAAGATGAAATTACCGGTAACTCGCTGGATGTAGCCGCAAATAATCGCGATTGGCGGCAGAATTATCTGGCCGAGCGGATGCAGGACGAAATCGAACTGGGCCAGATTCTGATCGACACCGAAGGTGCGGTTGTTGGCCAAATCAATGGTCTTTCGGTACTGGAATATCCTGGCCATCCGCGAGCCTTTGGCGAACCCGCGCGCATCAGCTGCGTGGCACATATGGGCGACGGCGAATTTGTCGACGTTGAACGCAAAGCCGAGTTAGGCGGTAATCTGCATGCTAAAGGCATGATGATTATGCAGGCATTCCTGAATGCGGAGCTGGAACTTGACCAGCCGATGCCATTCTCCGCATCAATCGTTTTTGAGCAATCATACGGTGAAATTGACGGCGACAGTGCCTCTTTGGCAGAGTTATGTGCATTGATCAGTGCTCTTTCACAACAGCCAATTAATCAACAAATTGCCGTGACCGGTTCTGTCGATCAGTTTGGGAATGTGCAACCTATTGGCGGCGTAAATGAAAAAATCGAAGGTTTCTTCGAGGTTTGTCAACGTCGTGGATTAACCGCTAGCCAAGGCGTGATTTTACCGAGCGCCAATGTGCGCCATCTCTGCCTGCACCCGTCAGTGGTTGAAGCAGTACAGAACGGGCAATTCCATCTGTGGGCCGTGGATTCCGTCACTGAAGCGTTACCACTTCTGACCGGCCTGCCTTATGCCGATGAACAACAAACCAGTTTGTTAGGTATAATTCAGGAAAGGATTGCCCAAATGAATCCACAGGATCGACGCCGACCTTGGCCATTACGCTGGCTCAACTGGTTTAACCAGGGCTGATCGGACTTGTTCAGCGTACAAGTGTACGCTAATCTGCGACCTTCAATAAAATAAGGCTTACTGAGAACATGGTAGATAAACGCGAATCCTATACAAAAGAAGACCTTGAGGCATCTGGCCGCGGCGAACTGTTTGGCGCCGGTGGACCACCATTGCCAGCAGGTAATATGTTAATGATGGACCGTATCGTGAAGATGACCGAAGACGGCGGTACTCATAACAAAGGTTATGTGGAAGCGGAACTGGATATCAATCCAGACCTATGGTTCTTCGGTTGCCACTTCATAGGCGATCCAGTGATGCCAGGTTGTCTCGGCCTCGATGCTATGTGGCAGTTAGTCGGCTTCTACCTCGGCTGGTTGGGTGGTGAAGGTAAAGGCCGTGCGCTGGGCGTAGGCGAAGTGAAATTTACCGGCCAGGTATTACCTGAAGCGAAGAAAGTAACGTACCGCATTAACTTCAAACGCGTCATTATGCGTAAACTGATTATGGGCGTCGCGGACGGCGAAGTATTGGTTGACGGTAAGGTGATTTATACCGCGACCGATCTGAAAGTGGGCTTGTTTAAAGACACTAACGCGTTCTAAACGTTTCTGCGCAGGGAGAGAGCATCTCAATCCCTGCGTAATCCAGTAAAGTGAAAACAGTGCCAGTCAAACGGCATTTTTTTGAACCATAGTTACTACTATAAATGTAGTGACTGACGTTTTGCTTCTCATTTTAGTTTTACTCGACTCGTGAGGTTACCGGCAGCTAATGCAACGAACCCATTTTGACGATATGCCCTGTCCGGTCGCCCGTTCCCTAGAGCGCGTTGGGGAGTGGTGGAGCATATTAATCCTCCGCGATGCTTTTCAGGGATTGTCGCGCTTTGACGAGTTTCAGAAAAGTTTACAGCTTTCGCCTACCATGCTAACTCGCCGACTGAAACATCTGGTCGCCAGTGGCATTCTAGACAAACATTTGTATCACGCCCGCCCCGCTCGCTATGAATATCGCCTGACTCAACGCGGAATCGATTTTTTTCCGGTATTGGTGGCAATGTTTGATTGGGGTAATAAGCATCTGGCTCCGGATGGGGCCGCAGTGATTCTGGTCGATCGCCACAGCGGTGAGCCGATTCAGCCCCAGTTGCTTGATCAACGGACCCAACGGCCTATCCTTTATCAGGATGTCACCATCGCCGCAGGCCCGGTAAGCAGTGATATCGTGAAGCGACGCCTTGCATTGATGCAAGAAAAGGCGTCTGCCCGTTCCATTGAATCCGAATAAGGAAATTGTATGAGTATGCGTCGCGTGGTGATTACCGGTATGGGCGTGATTTGCCCATTGGGAACAGGTCTCGAAATCGTCTGGCAGCGCTTGCTAGCCGGGCAATCAGGTATCCGCCGGTTGCCGGATGAGATCGTGGGAGAGCTGGCAACCAAAGTCGGTGGACAGGTTCCTACGCTGGCAGCAGATCCAGAAGGCGGTTTCGATCCCGACCGCGCCGTTTTACCGAAAGATCAAAAGAAAATGGACCGTTTTATCGAGTTTGCCATGGCTGCAGCCGATGAAGCCATTGCCCATTCAGGCTGGCAGGCAATCGCCGAAGATCAACAAGAGCGCACCGCGACCGTGATTGGTTCAGGTATTGGCGGATTCCCCGCGATTGCGCATGCGGTTCGCACCACCGACAGTCGCGGCCCCAAACGGCTGTCTCCTTTCACCATTCCGTCGTTTCTGGTCAATCTGGCCGCTGGCCACGTTTCCATTAAACACCATTTCAAAGGGCCAATCGGCGCGCCGGTTACCGCCTGTGCCGCAGGTGTTCAGGCCATTGGCGATGCGGTACGTATGATTCGCAACCACGAGGCCGACGTCGCACTGTGCGGCGGTGCCGAAGCGGCCATTGATAAAGTCAGCCTGGCCGGTTTTGCGGCGGCTCGCGCCCTTTCTCATGGTTTTAACGAACACCCGGAACAGGCATCACGGCCGTTCGATAGCGCTCGTGATGGTTTTGTAATGGGAGAAGGTGCTGGCCTGCTAGTGGTGGAAGAGTTAGAGCACGCTCTGGCTCGTGGCGCAACGCCGCTGGCGGAGATTGTGGGCTATGGTACCAGCGCTGATGCCTACCATATGACTTCCGGGGCGGAAGACGGTGACGGCGCTTACAAAGCGATGAAAATCGCATTACGGCAGGCGGGTGTGACTCCCGATCAGGTTCAGCACTTAAATGCTCATGCAACCTCAACGCCGGTAGGCGATCTGGGGGAAATCAACGCGATCAAGCACCTGTTTGGCACAAACAGTCAGCTAGCCGTCACCTCCACTAAATCAGCAACCGGCCACTTACTCGGAGGCGCGGGTGGCCTGGAAACGGTATTTACCGTACTGGCATTGCGAGACCAAATCGTTCCCGCCACCTTGAATCTGACCCATCCAGATCCTGCCAGTGCCGGATTGGATATTGTCAGCGACAAAGCTCGCCCTCACCAGATGACTTATGCGCTTTCTAACGGTTTTGGTTTTGGCGGGGTTAACGCCAGTATTTTGCTGAAACGTTGGCAGGGCTAGTTTTTTGTCGCGATAAGCAAGACTATGCTGAGTAGTCTTGTCTCTGAAATGAAAACCTCCGCCTAAAGCGGAGGTTATCCTCGAATCACAGGGAGCCGCTTAAGCGGTCACAGCCCTGTCAGCCATGGCTTGTCGCCACCCTCCTAGCCAATGAGACCGGGCGTCTAACGATTGGTAGGGACAAATTTCCCTTGAACGCCCTGAAATACCTGCCTGATATCCTCTTGATAATGCCCGTTCCAGACGATCTCTTTTCTGTCTCTTCATGCCTCTTATCCCTCATTTCTTGTCTGCTGGAAAGAAAACAGTGGCTGTTTTATGTACAACCACGATTAAGAAATAGTCCTTTTGACAGGGAAAATCAATGCGCAATATTCACGCCAATGTCACATTTGTGAGCTACGCCCGTTTAATTGACTAAGTGATTGATTTAAAGGGGAGAGATAACATTATGATTTTAAATAAAAAGCCCCTTGCCATGTCATCAGAATAATGAGAAGGAAAAGGGGCTTAGACTGAATTAGTACAAAATATTACTGAATACGTTGCAACTGAGTAGCGATGTTCTGAGCTTCCTGTTGCCAGCCTTGTGCCAACGTACGAATCAGCGCGTCATAGCCATCTTCGCTCTGCTTCACTTCCAGATCAAATGGCTGCTTAATCAGCTTGCCCTGATATTTCACCACCCAAACCCCTTTGACTATTGCCTTACCGTCAAAACGGCCATGGAAACCGGTCACCGTGACATTTAACACCGCCTGATCGCTGTCCAGTGGCTGAGCTGAAACCAGCCAGCCCGGCAATGCGCTGCTCAGGTTGGTAACCAGCGTTTGCTGTAATTGCTGATCCAACGGGCTGGCCCACAGATTGTTATTAGCAATGACATACTGCACATCATTCGTCTGATAAACCACGCCGGACGCGGCCAGATAATCCGCGACGCTGACATGTTCCAGCCACAGTTGCCGAGTCACACCTTGTGTGTCGCTGCTGACGGCAACCGGCGTACCTAACGCAGGTAACTGGTAGTAGGTTTTAGACGTGCTGCTGCTACAGGCGCTGAGTACCAGCGCCATAAATACCATCATCCATTTCATCATTTTTTGGCCTTCTTAGGCTGAGGGTCTTGGCTGCCGGCGGCTTCAAATACCAGCGCGTTACTCTTTTCATTCAGGGTACGCAGTACCGGTTGCAGTTCGCGTAATACCTGATCCAAACGTTGCATATCGCCGACCATTTTATTGTAGGCAGGTGAACCCGGCTGGAAGCCTTTCATGCTGCGATTCAGCTCGGTTAACGTTTTCTGAAGATCTTGCGGCAGATCTTTCATCGCCTGACTTGAGGTGATCTCGTTCAGCGACGCCAACGTTTTCTGGGTTTCACGCATGGTTCTCTGGCTTTCGGCCAGTGTCTGCGTGACTTCATGCAACATCGGCGTTAACGGCAGATTATTGATCTTATCCAGCGTCATCATGACTTTTTGCTGAATCTGCGCTAGCCCGCCGCTCACCGTTGGTATCAGAGAATAACCCGCTATGTCCTGCGGCCCTTTCCACGGTTTAGCATCCGGATAGAAGTCTAAATCGACGAACAAAGCGCCGGTCAACAAATTGCCAGACTTCAGTGATGCGCGTAAACCACGCTCTTTGGCGGTTTTTAGAATTTGCTCAAAGTTGGCATCCGGCCCCAGATCGTTACGGAAACGGCCCGGTTCGATGCGAATTAATACCGGAATACGGAAATCGTTATCCAGGCGCTGTTTCACGCCTTCGGCATAGAACGGCACATCGCCTACGGTACCGACGCGAATACCACGGAATTCAACCGGCGCGCCAGCCTGCAAACCGCGCACAGAGTCAGAGAAGAACAGCAGGAAATCATCATGTTCGGTAAACAAGGAATTCTGAATACTGCTGCGATTATCAAACAGTTTAAACTGAGTTTTATCCTGAGTAACAGGCTTACCTAAAGCGACCCCCTCCGGCACATCGAAACTGACGCCGCCGCTGAATAAGGTCGCCAGCGAGGCCATTTCCACCCGCATTCCCTGCGAGGATAAATCCACCGCCACGCCGCTATCTTTCCAGAAGCGGACGTTGGAAGTCACCAGACTGTCATAAGGTGCGCTGATAAATAGCTGATATTGCATTAAGCGAGACGTTGGGTCGAAAGAACCGGTTTCTACCGAACCCACGCGATAACCACGGAACAGCACCGGATCGCCGGCGTTCAATTGCCCTGCCTGATCGCTATCCAACACGATACGCAACCCCTTGGCATCCGGAGAAGCTAACGGCGGTGAATCAAGCAGATGGAACTCATCATGGCTTTTATCCGTGCGGCCCGGCTGTAGCTCGATATAGGCACCAGATAATAAAGTACCCAGACCTGACACGCCTTCCCGGCCAATTTGCGGCTTAACCACCCAAAACGCTGAATCGGTACGCAGTAACTTCTCCATGCCTGAATTCAAACGCGCTTTGATGATGACCTGATTGAGATCGTTACTCAAAGTCACCATTTCTACCGTGCCGACATCGACACTGCGACTTTTGATTTTGGTTTTACCCGCTTCGATGCCTTCGGCATTTTGCGTATATAAAGTCACCTCAGGCCCTTGATGGCTAAAGTGGTAAAACAATATCCACGCGCCGATCAGGGCGGTCACTATCGGAATGATCCACACCGGAGACCAGCGTTTGATTTTTTCTATCTCTGCCACACCATGGCTTGGGTTACTGTCCGTCACCTTGCGGCTCCTTCTTGGTTGTTTCACTCATCCGATCCCAGGTTAACCGAGGATCAAAGGTCAATGCTGCCAGCATGGTTAAAATCACCACCATTGCGAATAGTAATGCGCCTATAGCCGGATAAATACTCATGAGCTGGCCTATGCGGACTAACGCCGAAAGCACTGCAATAACAAAAACATCGATCATTGACCAGCGGCCAACAAACTCGACCACTTCGTAAATAAAATGCATCCGTTCGCTATCAGTTTTGCCCTTCCCTTTCGCGTCCCAGCACAACCAGCCGATGGCCAGCATTTTCAGCGAAGGCACCATAATACTGGCGATAAAGATCACCATTGCCACCGGATAGGAACCTTCTCCCCATAGCAAAATCACACCGGCCATAATGGTCGAAGTCATTTCATTACCGAGCGCTTCGGTGATCATGATTGGCATCAGATTTGCCGGAATATACAGCAGGATAGAGGTTATCAGCAGCGCCATCGTCCATTGCAGGCTATGGCGGCGACGGGCGTAGCCGCGGGTGTGGCAACGCGGACATTCTCGTTGATTGACCGGCAAAATCGCGGTGCAGCAAGAGCAAGAACGCACGCCCTGACGGATCCCCGTGCGGCCAAAGGTCAGCTCGCAGTTTATCGCCGGAGCCGGTTCGATATCCTGCCACAGCCAGCGGCGATCCACACATTGAAAAGCTCGCACCTGTAGCAGGCAAAACAGGCAGTAAGGCACAAAACTGCTGCCGATACCGATATCTCCGTAGGCCATCAGCTTAACGAAGCTAACCAAAACACCGGCAAGGAAAATTTCCACCATACACCAGGTTTTGAACATAAACAGCGCTTTGGCCATCACGGTTTTCAGGTGTTTCGGTAGGCGAGTACCTGAACAGAGTAGGATAATCGCCATCATGCAAAATGCGGGGATTAACTGCACCAGCACCATGAACAGCGTCGCCATGCTGGCGTAATTATCGTTCAGCATAACGCGAGGAATTTGAATCAGCGTAATTTCACTGGTAATCCCTGCCACCCGCATATTAACGAAGGGGAACAGGTTAGCAACCAATAGCATAAATAACGCACTGAGCGCATAGCCTATAGGCCGTTTACGCGGTTCTTCCCACCGCATACTCAGTGTTGTTTTACAGCGCGGGCAAACGGCTTTGGTGCCATAAGATAACTTCGGCAATGCCACCAGCATATCGCACTGCGGGCACAGCATCGCGTCATTACTTTCAACATGATGATGGCCGTGATCGTGATGGCTAACAGAACACAATAGAACTCTCCTTCACGGCAATATTTCAGCGCCAAAAAATACCGTTCTGCTACACAATTCGTTTTACGCATTGGCAACAGAACGGTATGGCAGCCGTTAAGTCAGTGGAGTGCAGCAATAGCCCTACGCTCCCCCGCTTTAATTAGCCGTTTTTCTGTGCTTCCAATTCTTCCCAACGAGCAAAAGCCACTTCCAACGTTTGTTCTGCGGCGGCCAGCGCTTTTAGCACCTGCTGGGTTTCCTCATGAGGACGGGAGAAGAAATTGGCATCGCTCACCTGAGCTTGTAATGCGCTAATTTCATCTTCCAGTTTCTCAAGCTGCTGCGGCAACTGATCCAGTTCACGCTGCAAGTTATAACTGAGTTTACCTGTCGAACGCTTAGCCGACGCTGTATTCTTTTCCGGGGCAGCGGCTTTAGGCGTTTCTACCTTCGGCGCAGCCTGGCGAATCGGCTTGGCTTCAGCGCGCTGTTTATGAGCATCGTAATAACCGCCCACAAAGCTGCTGATTTCGCCGTTGCCTTCGAAAATCCAGCACTCGGTCACAGAGTTATCGACGAACTGACGATCATGGCTGACTAACAATACGGTGCCCTGATAGCCATCCACCATCTCTTCAAGCAATTCCAACGTTTCGACGTCCAAGTCGTTGGTTGGCTCATCGAGAATCAACAGGTTGCTAGGTTTCAGGAATAGTTTAGCCAATAACAGGCGGTTACGCTCTCCACCGGACAAGGCTTTCACCGGCGTCATTGCCCGCTTTGGATGGAACAAGAAGTCCTGCAAATAGCCCAGAACGTGACGTGAACGGCCATTAACCATCACTTCCTGTTTACCTTCCGCCAGGTTATCCATCACGGTGCGCTCTGGATCCAATTCAGCGCGGTGCTGGTCGAAGTAAGCCACTTCCAGCTTGGTACCGCAGTGAACCTTACCGCTATCGGCCTGTAACTGGCCGAGCATCAGCTTCAGCAAAGTGGTTTTCCCACAGCCGTTCGGCCCAACCAGGGCGATTTTATCGCCGCGTTGTACCTGCGCGGTGAAGTTTTTCACCAACACTTTATCGCCAACCTGATAATTGACATTTTCCAGATCGAAGACAATCTTGCCCGAACGCACGGTTTCTTCCACCTGCATCTTGGCGGTGCCCATCACTTCACGACGCTCAGAACGCTCCTGGCGCAACGCTTTCAAGGCACGCACGCGGCCTTCGTTACGAGTACGGCGCGCTTTAATCCCCTGACGGATCCACACTTCTTCCTGAGCCAGTTTGCGATCGAATTCAGCATTTTGCAGTTCTTCAACCCGCAGCGCCTCTTCTTTGCTCGCCAGATACAGCTCGTAGTTACCCGGCCAGGACACCAGTTTACCGCGATCCAGATCCACAATACGGGTTGCCATCGCACGGATAAATGAACGGTCATGGGAAATAAAGATGATGCTACCCTGAAACTCTTTCAGGAAACCTTCCAGCCAGTAGATCGTTTCGATATCCAAGTGGTTGGTTGGCTCATCTAGCAACAATACTTTTGGCGAACTAACCAACGCTCGACCCAGCGCCGCTTTACGCAGCCAGCCGCCGGAAAGGGAGGACAGCTCGGCGTCAGCGTTCAGACCCAACTGTTCCAGCACTTCATGAATACGGCTATCTAACTGCCACAGGCCCTGATGATCAAGAATTTCCTGTAACGCCGCCAAACGATTCAGATTTTTCTCGCTTGGATCCAGCTCAACCTGATGCAAAGTGGCATGGTAGGCTTTCAAATGCTCCGCCTGCTCCTGCACCCCTTCCGCAACGAAGTCAAACACGGTGCCAGCCACATTACGCGGCGGATCCTGTTGCAGACGCGCCACGATCAGATCTTGTTCGTACACAATGCGCCCGTCGTCCAGTGCAATTTCCTTGCTCAGGATTTTCAACAGTGTGGATTTACCCGCGCCATTACGACCGACCAAACAGACGCGTTCGTTCGGTTCAATATGTAATTCGGTATTGTCTAACAAAGGTGCATCACTGAACGACAGCCAGGCACCTGACATGCTAATTAACGACATAGTTTCTACTTTTCCTCGTTGGCATGGGTTACCAGCCAACAGTTGTGGATCTGACGATTACGGGCAAAGTCTTCGGATTGCGTTTGAGCGGTGATTTCTTTTGCCACCAGCCCCAGGGCTTCAATCCCGGCCAAATCCATCTGGAAACCACGCTTATTGTTCGAGAACATAATGGTTCCCTTACGACGCAGTAACCGTTTAAGTTCTTTCATCAGCACCAGATGATCGCGCTGTACGTCAAACGTGGTCTCCATACGCTTGGAGTTTGAGAAGGTTGGCGGATCGATAAAAATCACGTCAAACTGCTCGTCGGTATTACTTAACCAAGACAGGCAATCTGCCTGAATCAATCGATGTTGCTGGCCGGTTAAACCGTTAACCCGCAGGTTTTTCTCCGCCCATTCCAGATAGGTACGGGACATATCGACCGTAGTCGTACTGCGCGCGCCACCTAAGCCGGCATGCACGCTGGCGGTACCGGTATAGGCAAACAGATTCAGGAAATCTTTACCTTGGCTCATTTTGCCCAGCATCTGGCGCGCCAGACGGTGATCGAGGAACAAACCGGTGTCCAGATAGTCAGTCAGGTTCACCCATAGCTTGGCGTTATACTCTTCCACCAGCAGGAACTCGCCTTTCTGCGCCAGTTTCTCGTACTGGCTTTTCCCTTTCTGACGTTCGCGGGTTTTCAATACCAATTGGTTAGACGGTAAATTCAGCACCGCCAGAGTGGCATTGATCACGTCGAACAGGCGCTGACGGGCTTTTTGCGGATCGACAGTTTTGGGCGGCGCATATTCCTGTACCACCACTTTACTGCCGTAGCGATCTACCGCCACGTTGTAATCCGGCAAATCTGCGTCATACAGACGGTAACATTCGATACCCTGCTGTTTCGCCCATTTATCCAGCTTTTTCACATTCTTGCGCAGACGGTTGGCATAATCTTCTGCCACCTGAACGCCGCTGGCGCCCTGCGGGTTAGCCGCCAGCTGATAGTTTTTCTGTACACAGTCCAGCGGGCCGTTTTTCGCTTTAAATTCACGCTCGGCACGCAATTGCAAGCAGCTCAACAGTTCTGGAGAGGCGCTGAACAGCGATAAACGCCAGCCGCCAAACGCCGTCTTCATGATACGGCCGAACATATTGTGCAAGGCGATCAGCGCTGGCTCACTTTCCAAACGCTCCCCGTACGGCGGGTTACTGATCACCGTCCCTACAGGACCTTCCGGCAGCGGGTTAACCAGTTTGCTGACGTCATTGGCATTCAGCGTAATCAATTCCGCTACACCGGCGCGGCGGGCGTTGGCACGCGCCATTTCAATAACCCGACGATCGATATCGGAGCCAAAGAAGCGGGACGTGGTTTCCTGTAGGCCACGGCGAGCACGCACCTGTGCTTCCGCCGTCAGTTCGCGCCACAACTCTTCGTTAAAACTATTCCAGGCAGTAAAGCCCCAATGGTGGCGATGCAGTCCCGGAGCACGATCCGAAGCCATCATCGCCGCTTCGATCAGCAAAGTGCCGGAACCACACATAGGGTCGACCATTGGCGTTCCTGCCTGCCAGCCAGAGCGCAGAATAATCGCTGCGGCCAAGTTTTCCTTTAACGGTGCCTGCCCGGTCAGATCGCGATAACCGCGCTGATGCAGGCCTTCGCCGCTCAAATCCAACGCCACGCTGGCGGTGTCACGTTGCAGGAACACATTCACCCGAATATCCGGCTGTTGCTTGGCAACCGTTGGGCGTTGATCGATCTTGCGAGTGAAGCTATCCACAATCGCATCTTTTACTTTCAATGCGCCGTACTGACTATTGCGGATTTCTTCATTCACGCCGCTAAAATGCACGGCAAAAGTTTTGTCCACGCCAAAGATCGACGGCCAGTCGATAGCTTGCACACCCAGATAAAGATCCAGATCGCTGTGAACCTTAAATTCATTCAGGGGCAGCAGAATGCGAGAAGCCAAACGACTCCACAGCAAACTTTGGTACATAAGCCGATCGTCACCCTGAAAATGTACCCCACCCTGCACTATTTTACAGTCGTGGGCACCCAGCGCTTCGAGTTCGCTTTTTAACAGTTCTTCCAGTCCACGCGCCGTGCTGGCAAACAAAGAGTTCATATCGCACTATCACCAAAAATAAAATTGTTGCGCATTATAGCTAATCCTGTCCGCTTGTCATAAAGTTGCTCCCTTCTAATTTCATACACGCATGGAGCACATGGTGATCACACTCTCTAAACTTTACATTCACCCGGTAAAATCCATGCGTGGATTACAGCTTTCCCATGCTCAGGTCGGCAGTAGCGGCCTGGCTTTTGACCGGGTATTCATGATCACCGAACCGGATGGCACTTTTATTACAGCTCGTAATAATCCGAAGATGGTGACTTTTACTCCGGCGCTGCTGGTTGACGGTTTATTTCTTACCGCGCCAGACGGCGAAAGCGCCAGTATCCGCTTTAATGATTTTTCCCCCACTGCGGCACCCACCGAAGTATGGGGAAATCATTTTACCGCTCTGATTGCCCCTGCGGAAATAAATGACTGGCTCAGCGGCTATTTCCAACGCGAAGTTCAATTACGCTGGCTTGGGCCGGAACTGACTCGTCGGGTGAAACGCCAGCCAGAAATTCCGCTTTCCTTCGCCGATGGCTATCCCTATTTGCTGATTAATGAAGCCTCTTTTGCCGAATTACAGCAACGATGCCCCGGCAGCATTAAGATTGAACAGTTTCGGCCGAATTTAGTCGTCACCGGCGCCAGCGCTTTTGCGGAAGATAGCTGGCAGGTGATTCGCGTCGGCGATGTGATTTTCGATCTGGTGAAACCATGCAGCCGCTGTATTTTGACCACCGTCAGCGTTGAGCGTGGAAAAAAGCATCCTACCGCCGAACCTTTAACTACACTACAGAAATTCCGAACTGCAGATAATGGCGATGTGGATTTTGGTCAGAATATGATTGCACGTAATAGCGGCATTATTCGCGTCGGCGATAATATTGAAGTTCTGGCGACCAAACCGCCCCGCCCTTATGGCGCTGGCGTCGTGGCGGAGGCTTTACCGATGGTGCAGGATAGTACTCGCGCCGTCACTATTGAATATAACGGTATTCGTTTTACTGGTAATAATCAGCAGGTATTACTGGAGCAACTGGAACAGCAAAGTATTCGCATTCCTTATTCATGTCGGGCTGGAATATGCGGTAGCTGCAAAGTGACATTGTTGCAGGGTGAAGTGGCACCGTTAAAACAAAGTGCTATTGCAGAAAATGGCGTTATTCTGGCGTGCAGCTGTGTGCCAAAAGGTGATATCTCACTGACGGGGAAATAGCCTCGAAAGAACAAACCGAAATTGGGCGGATGGCATTAATCTTATCAAGCAGTCATTATCAATCAGACCGCCCGGTCAAACGCCTGAATATCGGTATTTTCTATCACTAATGGCAATAAACGATCGTTCATAATTTTAATCGCATCGCCTAGTATCAAGGTTCTGCCCGCCAGCTGTAATTGAGGCTGAGCCAATAAACATAAGCTAGCGGAATCACCGGACTCAACCACTAATACTCTAACCTCTTCCCCGGTTTCCATCAGTTTCACTAACGCCAGGCTGCCATTTTCTGGCGTTAAAACTTTTGCCTGTTGCACAAAATACCAACTTTTCGGCATTAAAGGTTTCAGGAAACGGAATGCCACCAGCGCATTTAATACCAGTTCGGCACGATGTTCGTGGCTCAATTTAATTTGGCGACATTGATCTTCGAATTCAAAATAAAGAGCAGCATCGTCCACACAAAATGCGGATTCACTAAATGCATCTGGCGTTAACATTTTAGCAGGGAAGCGAGAACGAAATATCATACCATTGGCTAAATCCAGCATCAGCCGATCGTGTTCAGCATCAAAATACCAACGCCATTTATCGTCAGGTTTAATCCGCATATTTTATTCCTTCCCATCCCACTGCCAACATTTACCGCTCAATAATTGAGTTGTCCGGTTATCTAATCAAACTCAATTCATTTACATTTATCGATGTTTATTTAAACTAACGGATAAAATATAGACGAGCTGGGGGAATAAATAAACCCCCAGACGAAAATCAAGAGAAATAATTAGATATGAGTAACAATATCTTTAATCAAACCCGGCCCACGGAAGATAAAGCCGGAATAAATTTGGACCAGTGAAGCCCCTGCTGCCATTTTTTCTCTGGCTGCCATCAGAGAATCAATTCCGCCCACGCCAATAATAGGCAAACGTCCCTGCAATTCCTGCGACAAACGGCGAATCACTTCGGTGCTGCGAGATTGCAATGGGCGGCCACTTAATCCACCACTTTGTTCACAATAATTTAAACCTTGGATCAAAGAACGATCTAAAGTGGTATTAGTAGCAATAACGCCATCTATATTATGTTTTACCAGACTATCCGCAACCTGGATCAATTCTTCTTCAGTAAGATCCGGAGCGATCTTAACGGCGACTGGCACATATTTATGATGACGCTGATGCAGTTCCGCCTGCTTATTTTTAACGGCCGCCAGCAGATCGTCCAGCGCTTCCCCATACTGTAATGAACGTAGCCCTGGAGTATTTGGTGACGAAATATTAATCGCAATATAACCGGCGTACGGATAAACTTTATCCATGCAGATCAGATAATCATCTTTACCATTCTCTACCGGCGTACCTTTATTCTTACCGATATTAATCCCAAGAATTCCGCCAAAATGTGATTTTTTAACGTTATCGACCAGATTATCCACACCAAGGTTATTAAAGCCCATCCTATTGATCAGGCCTTCAGCTTCAAGGACGCGGAATAAGCGCGGTTTATCATTTCCCGGCTGCGGCAGCGGCGTTACCGTCCCCACTTCAATAAAGCCAAATCCCATTGCGCCCAAGGCATCAATGCAATCACCGTTTTTATCCAGACCCGCCGCTAAACCTACTGGGTTTTTAAATGACAGTCCCATACAGCTCACTGGCTTCGTCGGCACCGATTGACGCACTAAAAACTCCAGCGGCGTACCCGTAATACGTTTTAATTGACGGAAAGTGAGTTCATGAGCGCGCTCTGGATTGAACTGGAACAGTGCCTT
This sequence comes from Yersinia entomophaga, assembly GCF_001656035.1. Lineage (NCBI taxonomy): Bacteria > Pseudomonadati > Pseudomonadota > Gammaproteobacteria > Enterobacterales > Yersiniaceae > Yersinia > Yersinia entomophaga. The sequence goes on along the minus strand of NZ_CP010029.1, from coordinate 600,699 downwards.
TTTAACGATCGGATAAAACATGTGATCTCCTATGCTCCCGGTGACAAGCAAGTGACTGAGGAAAATGGAATGAAAACGCGAGTTCTTCAGCCTATTCTTCTATCGATAACGTTTTCTATCGGCAACGTTCGCCAGCGGCAAGCGGGACGAACTCTCCACCGAGTGGATAAACGCACGAATGGTAAATATATCCTTTCACAAAGTAAACGTTTGCTAAGTAAAGCCCTGAAAAGAATGCTACCGGAGGCTTATTTTGATCATCACTTGTTAATGTCGGGTGTATTTATTGGTCAGGAATGAGTAAAACCAACCGCGCCAAGGGTTCCTTTCATGCCTAAAAACAATGTCTCTCTTCAGGGTAATGTCGATTCAATGCCACCTAAGCTGACGATTTAGAGGTAATCATGCTAGCGAAGCTGGTGATAGATTAGATTCGCCAAGCTGTTACCTATAGCGGAAATACTGCTGAATAAAAGAATATGAAAAACAGTATAAGTAGAAAATAATCCATTACAGATAAAGTGAGTCTTTTTTTTCTTTCATTGTTCTGTTAGGAATTGCTCTATTAGGTTTATGGATGATTCTCTATGTTTTAAATAAAGAAATATTCCCGTATCTGTCACACCCCGTTTTCGCGTCGTTATATCGCCTTGCCAACTATATGGTTGCGGATTCACTTATATGTATTATGATAATATCTGCATATATATTGATGACAGGAAAGAGTAACGTCATAGAATTTAAAACATATGCTTTTATTGGCCTACATGACGATATTTCTTCTTGCACTCGTGACTATTTTTCATTTTCACCTCACCACAACTTTGTCTACTCAAGGGTATGGGACATATTGGAAATCGAGACCAAACAGGCCAATGATATTTGTCAAAAACGCTAAAGACTTAACAGAATGGGTACACTGACCTTGAGAAAACCTGGCATTTCTCGGCATTGGCGTTTATGCATTTTCCTATTGAGAAAATACGTTATAAATCAGTGGTTTTTATTTTACCATAAGCCATGACCTGATATGCCAGCCGCATGATATTCGCAAATAATATCTTAATATTGAACGGATGTAAGCTCTTCTGGCTGCGATGCCCATGACTCAAGCTATTCGGATAATTAACGTTTAGGCCTGTTAGTATCGCATCCCTCCACTCTATGCTAGCCTACTTTTCTTGAGCGCCGTTTGGCGATGTGCGTTAGAAATCAAACTTAAGATGAAATAATTCATTTTATGCTATGCGAAAACTAGTAAACAAATATCTCATTTTCATGACCAATTTGGTTGCTTATGTTCTATGGAGTCTTGCGTCAAACAACCTGAAGATATTAACCCCTGCGCAGTTCCATTTATCGTCAAGAAAATATTATTTGCCATATTTAAGTCTATTATGAAGGTTAATTCAATTCCATTATTTAAAAATATGGCCACTATTCCGCATCAGAATAACAGAAACTTAAACACGTTTCGGCATTTCAAATGAGTAGTAATATATTCTATCTTTAAATTAAATTGAGCACAGGCAAGAAAAACAAGATCAACTCAGCGCTGTAAATAAAAACGGTGTATGAAATAAGTAGGTAGTATCACTGTAGAATCGGCAAAATTCATCATCAGGTTCAAGAAATAAACATCCTTGCTTTGACGGGAGTTTAACTCCCGTCAATCGCTGATTATCGCATTACGCTGCCAGCGCCTTGGTGATTTTTTCGAATAAATCGCCAGACAGATTTTCCAGTCCTTTGAGCTGTTCCAACGCCTGACGCATCTTGGCCTGACGTTCGGCGTCATAACGTTTTAATCGAATTAATGGCTCGATTAAACGTGAGGCGACTTGAGGGTTACGAGTGTTCAGATCGCTTAAGATCTCAACCAGGAACTGATAACCGCTGCCGTCTTTAGCGTGGAATGCCGCCGGATTAGCTGAAGCAAACGCCCCGATCAGCGCGCGGGTGCGGTTCGGGTTGCTCAGGCTAAAGGACGGATGCTTCAGCAACGCGCGAACCCGTTCCAGAACGTCATCGGCTGGGCTGGATGCCTGCAAGGCAAACCATTTATCCATCACCAAACCATCGTGATTCCAGTGTACATCGAAGGCTTCCAACAGCTCATCACGGCACGGCAACTGCGCCGCAACCGCCGCAGACAGCGCTGCCAGCGAATCAGTCATATTATCAGCCTGATGATATTGGGCAGAAACCAGCTTGTTAGCAAACTCGGCGTCAGCAAACGCTAAATAAGCCAGACAGGTATTTTTCAACGCACGTTTAGCAATATCTGCATGCTCAACCCGATATTCCGGCGTCTGATTAGCCAGATATACTGCCAATAGTTCGTCGGCTAATTCTTGCGCCAGACAACGAGTAATCGCTTCGTGAACCGCCCCGATCGCTTCTGGGTCAATAGTCGTCAACAACTCGGCAATTTCGTTCTCTGAAGGCAAAGTCAGAATTTGCGCAGCTAACGCCGGATCCAGCTGCTCATCCAACAATACCGCGCGGAAGGCATCTGCCACATGTAGAGGCAAGGAAAGCGGTTGTTTTTGCTGATATTTCGCTACGTTCAGCTTGAAATAGGTCGCTAGCAAGGTCTGCGCCGCATCCCAACGAGAAAACTCATTGCGCGCACGCTGCATCAGGAAAGTTAACTGTTGATCGCTATACGGATAATCCAGTTTCACTGGCGCAGAGAACTCCCGCAGCAGCGAAGGCGTTGGCTTGCAAGGCACTTGATCAAAGGTAAAGGTTTCTTCGGATTTGGTCACATTCAGCACATGATGAACCGGCAAACCGTTTCGCTGAAGTGGAATGACTTCGCCTTTGCTATCGTAAAGCTCAATATCGAACGGAATATGTAGAGGTAACTTCTCGGCCTGATCGGCAGTCGGCAAGGTTTTCTGACTAATATGCAGGTGATATTGATGTTTTTCCGCATCATAGTCATCGCGTACCGTTACTAACGGCGTACCGGATTGGCTATACCAGCGACGGAATAGCGAAAGATCGACATTGGACGCATCCTCCATCGCCTGCACAAAATCATCACAGGTGGCAGCACTGCCGTCATGGCGCTCGAAATACAGCTGCATTCCGGCCTGGAACTGAGCTTCGCCTAATAATGTATGCATCATGCGGATCACTTCCGATCCTTTCTCATACACCGTCAGGGTATAGAAGTTATTCATCTCGATAACTTTATCCGGACGAATAGCATGAGCCATTGGGCTGGCATCTTCCGCAAACTGCGCGGCTCGCATCACACGAACATTATCAATACGGTTTACTGGACGAGAACCCAAATCGGAGCTGAATTCCTGATCGCGGAAAACCGTCAGCCCTTCTTTCAAGCTGAGCTGGAACCAGTCGCGACAAGTCACGCGGTTGCCGGTCCAGTTATGGAAATATTCGTGGCCAATAACCGCTTCGATATTAAGATAATCTTTATCAGTAGCCGTTTCTGCTTTAGCCAGAACGTATTTGGAGTTGAAGACATTTAGCCCTTTATTCTCCATCGCGCCCATATTGAAGAAATCAACGGCAACGATCATATAAATATCGAGATCGTATTCCAGACCGAAACGAGTTTCGTCCCATTTCATGGAATTTTTCAGGGAAATCATAGCCCAATCGGCGCGATCCAAATTGCCGCGATCGACGAACAATTCTAACGCCACTTCCCGACCTGAACGGGTAATAAAGGTGTCTCTTAATACATCAAAATCACCTGCCACCAGAGCAAACAAATAGCTTGGTTTCGGGAACGGATCTTCCCATTTAACCCAATGACGGCCATCAGCCAATTCGCCCTGTTCCAGACGATTGCCATTGGATAACAGATAAGGATAGCGAGCTTTATCTGCCACAATAGTCGTGGTAAAACGCGCTAATACATCTGGACGATCCAGATAATAAGTAATATGGCGGAAACCTTCGGCTTCACATTGAGTGCACAGCGCTTCGCCGGAAAGATAAAGCCCTTCAAGAGCCGTATTGGTCGCCGGGTGAATGTCATTAACGATGGTTAAAGTAAACTGCTCCGGTAATTCTTCGATAACCAGAGTTTTGTCCTGTAGACGGTAGTGAGGCCACGGCTGACCATCTACACTGACGCTTAATAACGTCAGGTCTTCGCCATTCAAGATCAGTGGGGCACCTGCGGTTCCCTGACGTTTTACTTTACTGACTGCCGTTACCGTCGTTTTCTGCGCGTCCAACTCGAAATTTAAATCAATATCGGTAATGGTGTAATCCGGCGCACGATAATCGTGACGGTATTTGGCTTGCGGCTGTTGTGTCATAAAAACCCTTTTGACGTCATCAGTGAATATGATTACCCGGTCTGGTGTTTTTGTACTCAGATGGCGGAATCTCTGTACTACAGAGACTTTCCATCCAGACTCAGAGTGAATTTAAATGTATCACAGCTGTAAAAAAAACCCAGTTGAGAACCTGAAGGATTTCTATGAACAACAGGTATCGCAGGGATAACTACGATGACCCCAACTGGTCAAGGTGATAGCCGTCAGGTAATTGAAAACCAAATACTCTGTTTATTTTATTGTCTGGCTATTACTCAGCATAACACTCGTTGCCGTTGGTGTTTTTTGTTGCGGAATATGTGTCGGCTCCAAGGTATGTGGACAAAATGAACTAGAATAGAAATAGAGTGTAAAAATACGACTGACAGTATCAGAAATATCTCTCGTTAAGTTTAATCTCAGAGTGGTATCATTCACGCAATAGCTCATCACCAACAAGCTGATTCGAATGGATATGACGGAGTAAGTGGTGTAATGCACAACGAAGGCTGATCGGGAACAATACGGCTATGAGAGTAAAATATCTTATTTATTTTTTCACACTTTCATTAATGCTATTTTTCTCTGTATTCGTTTACACCAACATATCTCGCAATAGCGCCATCGCAGAAAACAATAAATTAAACCTGTATAAAATTGAGCGATTACAAGAATTTACCGAGGCATTTCAGGCCGTATTGCACATGCATCGCTTAAAAAAAATCAGTTTAATCAAAACCGATATAAACCAGGAAGAAATCAATCAGGCAGTAATAACTGCCACTAAGAAAATAGCGATATTTAAAAAAAATGCCAATTCAATTATGGTTGAAAAACTGGGAGCCACTTATAAATACCTGGTAATTTCTTCGGTTCAACTGATGGATAAATTAATAGCCAATGATTTGCGTGCAAGTTCAGGAATGCCTTTGGTCAATAGTTATCTCTATGACCTGAATAATGCATTTTATATCTCTGAGGTCAAACAGAAATACTCGCTTTATACTATCGACAACCGTCTGATAAAATCTGAATCATATATCTTCCTAGAAGCCATCAGAATAAATAGCCGTTTGGTTATGACCCTTACCGATTTAGTCGATCAGATCGTTGATATCAATTTAGCCAAAGTTCAGCGACCAGAGCCCTATCTTAAAGCGATCCAACTTACCGGCGTGCTCTACTCGCTGCAACCTCGTTTCGGTTTTATCGAAAAAACATACAGACTCAATCAGATGAGTCACGTAGTCAACGATTTACAAGGCAAGATATCGCTGCAAAACAGCGAAAAAATCGCCAATGATTTATATCTCTCTATGACCAAAAACGAAAAGTACAATGTCAGAGATATTTATGAGTATGTAAATTATATTGACTCAATTTCCCAAAGATTTAATAGCCAAGTATTTGAAAAAGAAATAAAATCACTCAAAAGTAACATCCTAAAAAGTAACATAAGAGTAGAGAGTACCCTTTCCATCGGAATGTTATTAGCTCTATTTATTATCGTCCCATGCCTGATATTTTGCGTTAATATCAATAAATGGTTATCTGAAACTACAACGAATATCAAAAAGCTCTCTCAGGGAAATATGAATATTGAGAATCAGGGGGTTTATCTGAGTCAGGATCTTATTGCTATTACCGACGCAATTAAAGATCTGCGCCGTTATCAGTTAGATAAAGTCCTTCTTGAATCTGAAAAACAAAACCTGATTGGTGAGCTGGAAAAAGCGTCCTTTATTGATCCGCTGACCAATATTTATAATCGTCGAAAACTGTTTAACCTGTGTGAAGCCATGCCTGCCGCTAGTTATCCGATGGCTTTCGCTTTGATCGATATCGATAACTTCAAGTCACTTAATGACACCTACGGCCATGATGTAGGTGATAAGGTGCTGATTGAATTCAGTAAGCTCCTGATATCCCATTTCCGCTCCACCGATATCTTTTCACGCTACGGCGGAGAAGAGTTCGCCATTGTATTAAGTAACTGTACGCCGGAGGACGCAATTCGAATCATGAATAACCTACGGTTAAAAGTGAAACAACTGACGCTGAAATTAGAAGATGGCACCACGGTTATGTTCCGTATCAGCTGCGGCATTGCCATGCTAAACAACTACTCAGAAATGAAAAGGGCTATTAAGCAAGCGGATGAAGCCTTGTATTATTGCAAAGGCAATGGCAAAGATCGGGTCAGTTTTTATACCGCAAACGGTTTTATTTAGCCTAATAACAGAACAACCACGCCGTTTTTATTGTGGTTTTCCCACACAATTAATTCCTTATAAAAATAACTGTAATAAAATTTATCTGAATAGCGCAGTTTCTGACGATAAATCAACCAGGTATTTTGTTTCTGTTAAGAATAAAAAATGACAAATAATAACCCTACATTTCGGGTGACCAATAAATAACCCCTGCATCTAAGTCACGAAAATATTTAGCTTATTTTATTTTCCATAGACTAAAAGGCCGACGAGTAAAGTTGATGGCACGTTTAACTCTAGATCTTGTTACGCCATTTATGGTGTTATGAGGGTTCAATCACAGGATAATACCGGTATACTCCTGCAACTTTATTGATTATGCCGAATCTGGAAAATGCTCCTACGAGGATGCTGTAACGCGCCATGACTCAAGACGCCTCTCCGATTTTGACTTCATTGCTTGATACGGATGCTTACAAGCTTCATATGCAACAAGCAGTGTTTCATCGTTATCGCCATATTACCGTTGCTGCGGAATTCCGCTGCCGCGGTGACGAATTGCTGGGCGACTATGTGGATGAAATTCGTCGTCAGATCGCTCTTATGAGTGAACTGGCGTTAACCAAGGACGAATTCGCCTATCTGTCCGGCCTCCCCTTCTTCAAATCCGATTATCTGAATTGGTTACGAGATTTTCGGTTCAACCCGCAGCAGGTCACCGTATCCGCCCGCGAGGGGAAACTGGATATTCGAATTTCCGGTCTGTGGTGTGAAGTTATTATGTGGGAAGTACCATTGCTGGCGGTTATCAGCGAAGTGGTGCATCGCCACCGCTCGCCGCAGATCGTCCCGCAGATGGCTATCGAGAAACTCCGCGCCAAGCTGTTACAATTCAATCAATTAAGCGGTGATGTGGATATCTCCCGTTTCAAATTGATGGATTTCGGCACCCGTCGCCGTTTCTCCGGTGAAGTGCAGCAGGCGGTTGTCAGCACCTTACAAGCAGAGTTTCCTTATTTGGTTGGCACCAGCAATTACGATCTGGCTCGCCGATTATCTCTGACGCCGGTGGGCACTCAAGCACACGAATGGTTCCAGGCTCATCAGCAAATCAGCCCCGAGCTGGCGAGCAGTCAGCGCGTTGCCTTACAAGCCTGGCTGGATGAATATCCGGATCAACTGGGGATTGCTCTAACCGATTGCATTACCATGGATGCTTTCCTGCGCGATTTCGATCTGCCTTTTGCCTCTCGCTATCAGGGTTTACGCCATGACTCCGGGGATCCGGTAGAATGGGGTGAAAAAGCCATTGCTCACTTTATCAAGCTGGGAATTGACCCAATGAGCAAAACGCTGGTGTTTTCCGATAATCTTGATCTGGAGAAGGCGCTGTATTTATATCGCCATTTCTATCAGCGGATCAATCTGGTCTTTGGTATTGGCACCCGCCTGACCTGTGATATTCCGGGTGTCAAACCGCTAAATATCGTGATTAAGCTGGTGGAATGCAATGGAAAGCCCGTGGCCAAATTGTCAGACAGCCCTGGAAAAACCATTTGCCAGGATCCAGCCTTCGTTGATGAACTGCGTGAAGCCTTTGATTTGCCTTTAGTACAAAAGGCTAGCTAACCGCAGGGTGCCGGGTGAGTCTCCCTCATCCGGCCTATTTCACTCTCCCTCCTTTATATAGCATCAGATACAGAGCCACGATCTTCGCCATCCGCCGATTTATTTATCTTAACCGCAGAAATCTTGCACTAATCCGATGATTTCCTCTTGTGTCCTGCACTGCCGCAAGTAACATAGCAACATCCCCATATTTTGGGTTTTAATTTATTTCTGAACCAAAACTTATAAAGAGAGAAATCTATGAGCGTAGTGCCTGTAGTCGACGTACTGCAAGGCCGTGCTGCGGTTGACAGTGAAGTCACCGTACGCGGTTGGGTGCGTACCCGGAGAGATTCTAAAGCTGGCATCTCCTTCGTCGCCGTTTATGACGGTTCCTGCTTTGATCCGTTACAGGCCGTCGTTAATAATACTCTGCCGAATTATCAGGACGAAGTGCTGCATCTGACCACCGGTTGCTCGGTTGAAGTGACCGGCACCGTCGTTGCCTCTCCGGGTGAAGGCCAGAGTTTCGAAATTCAGGCGACCAGCGTGAAGGTTGTCGGCTGGGTGGACGATCCGGATACCTATCCGATGGCGGCCAAGCGCCACAGCATCGAATACCTGCGCGAAGTCGCTCACTTACGCCCACGTACCAACCTGATTGGTGCCGTTGCGCGCGTTCGCCACACTTTGGCGCAGGCGATTCACCGTTTCTTCCATGAAAACGGTTATTTCTGGGTTTCTACTCCGCTGATTACCGCATCCGATACCGAAGGCGCAGGCGAAATGTTCCGCGTATCGACTTTGGATCTGGAAAACCTGCCGCGTACTGACGAAGGCAAAATCGATTTCAGCGAAGATTTCTTCGGTAAAGAAGCCTTCCTGACCGTATCGGGTCAGCTAAACGGTGAAACCTACGCCTGTGCGTTATCCAAGGTTTACACCTTCGGCCCGACTTTCCGCGCGGAAAACTCCAACACCAGCCGCCACCTGGCTGAATTCTGGATGATTGAGCCGGAAGTCGCTTTCGCCTCTTTAGATGATGTTGCAGCTCTGGCTGAAAAAATGCTTAAGTACGTCTTCCAGGCCGTTCTGGACGAGCGAGCTGACGATTTGGCCTTCTTTGCTCAGCGTGTAGATAAAGATGCGATCGATCGTCTGCAACGTTTCGTAAGCTCCGACTTTGCGCAGGTAGATTACACCGACGCAATTGAAATCCTGCTCGCATCTGGCCAGACCTTCGAAAACGAAGTGTCGTGGGGTATCGATCTGTCATCCGAGCACGAACGCTATCTGGCTGAGAAACACTTCAAAGCGCCGGTAGTGGTTAAAAACTACCCGAAAGACATCAAAGCTTTCTATATGCGTATGAACGAAGATGGTAAAACCGTAGCCGCGATGGACGTATTAGCGCCGGGTATTGGGGAAATCATCGGGGGTTCACAGCGTGAAGAACGTCTGGATGTTCTGGACCAACGTTTGCAAGAAATGGGCCTGAATAAAGAAGATTACTGGTGGTATCGTGATCTTCGTCGCTACGGCACCGTGCCACATTCTGGTTTTGGTCTTGGATTTGAGCGTTTGATCGCCTATGTGACCGGCGTACAAAACGTCCGTGACGTGATCCCGTTCCCACGTACCCCCAGAAACGCCAGCTTCTAAATTAATCATTTCCAATTGATTTCTGTTAGTTGTCTAAAAAAAAGCCAGCTTATGCTGGCTTTTGTCATTTTTTAAAGTTTGATATTAGTCACAAAGTTCCCTTTATTTTACATTTAGTAACACTTTGTCTTTTAATGAAACAGTTTTTGTCAATTAGTAGCATTTTCGGTGTGGATTAACCGGTCTGTGAATGGAACACTGCGTCTCAGACACAGACGACACCAAACTCTCAACAATAGTTCCAAAAAAATTATTGGCGGCAGTGGCAGGTGTCCGAATAACACCAATGAGGGTAATAATAATGATGAAGCGCAATATTCTTGCAGTAGTAATCCCTGCTCTGTTGGCTGCTGGTGCAGCAAATGCGGCAGAAATCTACAATAAAGACGGCAATAAACTGGATCTGTACGGTAAAGTTGATGCCCGCCATCAGTTCTCCGATAACGCAGGCGAAGATGGCGACGAAACTTACGTTCGTCTCGGCTTCAAAGGCGAAACCCAAATTACTGACCAACTGACCGGTTTCGGCCAGTGGGAATACAACATTCAGGCTAACCACGCCGAATCTCAGGGCGACAAAGGCAACAAAACCCGTCTGGGCTTTGCTGGTCTGAAAGTTGGTGACTACGGTTCATTCGACTACGGTCGTAACTACGGCGTACTCTATGACGTGAGCTCAGCGACCGATGTGCTGCCAGTATTCGGCGGCGACTCTATCGCTAAGACTGACAACTTCATGAATGCCCGTTCTACCGGTCTGGCGACTTACCGTAACAATGACTTCTTCGGTCTGGTTGATGGCCTGAACTTCGCTCTGCAATACCAAGGCAAAAACGAAGAAGGCCGTAACGACGTTAAAGTTGAAAACGGTGACGGCTTCGGTATCTCTTCTACCTATGATATCGGTTACGGCGTAAGCTTCGGTGCAGCTTATGCTTCTTCTAATCGTACTGATACCCAGAAACGCTTCACCACTGCTGAAGGCGACAAAGCTCAGTCATGGAACGTAGGTGCTAAATACGACGCAAACAACGTATACCTGGCTGCAATGTATGCTGAAACGCTGAACACCACGCCATACGGTTCAGCTAGCAACACTATCGCTAACAAAACTCAGAACATCGAAATCGTTGCGCAATACCAGTTCGATTTCGGTCTGCGTCCTTCCCTGGCCTACGTCCAGTCTAAAGGTAAGGATCTGAACAGCGTTTACGGTAATGACCAAGACCTGTTGAAATATGCTTCTGTTGCTACTTACTTCTACTTCAACAAAAACATGTCTACCTACGTTGATTACAAAATCAACATGCTGGACAAAAATGACTTCACCGTTGCTAACGGCATCAACACTGATGACGTAGTGGGTGTTGGCTTGGTTTACCAGTTCTAAGTTGTCCGACTTAATGCCAACTCGGTTGGTGTAAGTAAAAAAGGCAGGGCTTCGGCTCTGCCTTTTGCTTTCTGTATTTTACTTTTAAACCCTGACTCACATTGTGCATAATCTGCTACTTCCTGAGTAATTCTGACGATTTTTCACCCGTAATCACCCCGCCTCACAAGATTGATCTCTTTTTCTCGCAAACGGTTGGCAAAGCCCTGAACTGGCGCTACCCTGATGATTCTGTCCGCTTAACTCTAAGCCATGGAAGCATCTGACATGTTTGAAAAAATCACTGCTGCACCTGCCGATCCTATTCTGGGTCTGACCGATATTTTCCGCGCCGATGACCGCCCAAATAAAATCAATCTGGGTATTGGTGTTTATAAAGATGAAACCGGTAAAACGCCGGTGCTGACCAGCGTGAAAAAAGCTGAACAGTATTTGCTGGAAAACGAAACAACAAAAAACTATCTGGGTATAGACGGCCTGCCGGTCTTCGCCAGCTGCACTCAGGCATTGCTGTTCGGTAAACAAAGCCCAATCGTAACGGAAAAACGTGCGCGCACTGCGCAGACTCCGGGCGGCACTGGCGCATTGCGTATCGCAGCCGACTTTATTGCTCACCAAACTTCAGCTAAACGCGTTTGGGTCAGTAACCCAAGCTGGCCAAACCATAAGAATGTATTCTCCGCTGCCGGTCTGGAAGTGGTTGAATATAATTATTATGACGCAGCCAACCACGCGCTGGACTTTGATGGCCTGCTGAAAAGCCTGTCAGAAGCCCAAGCCGGTGACATAGTGCTGTTTCACGGCTGCTGCCATAACCCGACCGGTATCGATCCAACCGACGAACAGTGGGCTAAACTTGCCGAACTGTCTGTGGCTAAAGGCTGGCTGCCGCTGTTCGACTTCGCCTATCAGGGTTTTGCTCGTGGTCTGGAAGAAGACGCTCAGGGCCTGCGTATTTTCGCCGCTAGCCATAAAGAACTGATCGTTTGCAGCTCTTACTCTAAAAACTTTGGCCTGTACAACGAACGCGTCGGCGCCTGCACCATCGTTGCGGCAGACAGCGATATCGCGGAGAAATCCTTCAGCCAGGTCAAAGCGGTTATCCGCGCTAACTACTCTAACCCACCGGCTCACGGCGCCTCAGTCGTTGCTACCATTCTGAGTAATGACGCGCTGCGTGCTATCTGGGAACAAGAGCTGACCGATATGCGTCAACGTATCCATCGGATGCGCCAACTGTTTGTTAATACCCTGCAAGAGAAAGGGGCAAAACAGGACTTCAGTTTCATCATTAACCAGAACGGCATGTTCTCGTTCAGTGGTTTGACCAAAGAACAGGTGCTGCGTCTGCGTAATGAGTTTGGCGTGTATGCGGTGAATTCAGGTCGTGTTAACGTGGCAGGCATGACACCAGACAACATGGCTCCACTGTGTGAAGCCATCGTCGCGGTACTCTGATTCAATTTTCAGTGGATTGCGGTTAAAGGGTGCCTTAGGCACCCTTTTTAGGTTTTAGCTCCGACGCCGCTTCTTCGAAGGTCGCCTGATTGATATTTTTTTCGATAAACTCAGCCATAGGCATTGGCCGGCCAAATAGATAACCCTGTAGATAGTCAACATTACACGCTTGCAGATAACGCGCCTGCGTTTCGTTTTCCACCCCTTCCGCTATCGTCATCAACCCCATTTTCGTTGCCAGATCGATGACATTCTCCACGATGATGCTGGATAACGCATCAGAACCGATCATTCCAACGAAGCTCTGGTCAATTTTCAGGAAGTCTACTTTGAATTTTTGCAGATACACCAGACTAGAGTGGCCGGTACCAAAGTCATCTATGGCAATAAATACGCCTAAGGCATGCAGTTCAGCGAACAAACGATCGGTAATTTCATCGGCAACAATCAATTTCCGCTCGGTCAGTTCCAGCGTAATATTGATAGGCTTTTCTGCAAAGGCGGCAATAAATGCGCGGCAGTCATCTACCAGACTTAAATCACGACAATGGTCGGCACTGATATTGAAACCAAAATGGAAATCATCCGGTAGCTGGCTGGCATAAGGAGCAAACATACTGCTGACCTGCTGCATAATAGAGCGTGTCATCGGCACAATTAATCCGCTATCTTCTGCCAGAGGAATAAAACGGTCTGGCTGAATCATGCCATGAGTTGGGTTATGCCAACGCATTAGCACTTCGCAACCGATACAGTGCTCCCCTTTCCCAGTCACTACCGGTTGCAGGTAAGGCACGAACTCCCCGTTTTCCAACGCAAGATTGAGTATCTGCATCGGCGAAGAGGATTTTCCGCACAAACGGAATACCAGAAACGCGGAAATAAAACCTAACAGAGGGAAAAATATTAAGCTGCCGGTGGCATATTGCCAGGCATAGGCTAGATACTGGCCATGAGTCAGGGTAGTTGAGATGGAATACGCATATTTTTCCGAAGCAAGAGTCAACGGCATGTTTTTATGCAATGGGTTACCTGCATGGGTATTTCCCGCGGCATCCATCCAACGATCGCCGATAATCAATCTGAGCTGTATATCCCCGCTCAGCAGGTTAAGAATATTATGTAAGTAATAACCATCAATGCCAACCAGGGTGCTGTAGTCCCCGGCCACCTGTCGGTATATCACAACCGGTCGTGAAGGCGTCACTTTATTTCCCGACATCAGGTATAGCTGACCATCAACGTAAGCCGATGAATTGACGTAATCGTCATAAGGGCCATAAAGGGAAGTGCAATAAATCTGGTTGCCCCGTCGAGTTAAATTTACCGAGCGGACGTCGGGAATTGTAGCCACCTGATCGCGTAAATTTTGAACTACCTGTAAGCAAGGTTGCCCTAGGCTGCCCTGTACCCGAGTCGCGGCAAGATGAGCATTATCAAAAATACGGTCAATCATTTGCCGAGCATGCTTTAACTTAGTTTCGGCGTCTGAGTGCATATTATTAACTGTCTGCACATAAATAACGCCAGCACCAAATAGGATAAACAGCAGCAACACCAAAAAGGATAGTCCCAATCGGGGCAACAACTTTCTTAAACTGGAACGACGAAATGGCATAGTAAATTCCATGAAACGACTATAAAGCTGCTATAAGAAAAAATGATTGTTATTTATTTCCTCTACGGTAAAGCTGGCTAATAAATTAATCTTCGAGGTTAGCCCAACATCATTCGAGACCATACTACTGTTAGTATTGTTCGCTGCGGATATTACACAAATTTATTTATCGTTTCTTGAGGAAAATACTCGGGTTTACCTTATTCGATCAAAACACATTTAAAAAGGCGCCAATCGGCGCCTTTAGAACATCTACTGCAGGGTAGAACCATTTACCAAATGGCCGGTTCGTCGATAATAAACGGATTGCTCTGCCGTTCATGGCCAAGGGTAGACATCGGGCCGTGACCGGGAATAAACGCCATATCATCACCCAAAGGCAGTAGCTTCTGTTTGATGGAGTCGATCAACTGCTGATGATCGCCGCGTGGGAAATCACTACGACCAACGCCGCCTTTGAAAATCACATCGCCGGTTAAGGCTAACCTCGCCTGCGGGTTGATAAAGACAATGTGCCCCGGGGTATGCCCCGGACAATGAAGCACCGATAACCGCATTTCGCCCACATTTATCTCATCACCTTCTTCCAACCAACGCGTTGGCTCAAACGACTGACACTCCCCCAGACCGAACATACGGCTCTGTGCTGGCAAGCCTTCCAACCAAAAACGATCTTCTTTTTCCGGCCCGATGATAGGCACCTGATAGAATTCGGCCAGTTCTGCCGCCGCGCCAACGTGATCTAAATGGCCGTGAGTTAACAGGATCTGCGTGACCGTGACGCCCAAACGACGCACTTCAGCAATGATTTTTTCGGCGTCGCCACCGGGATCGACCAAAGCAGCCTGCAATGTTGCATCACACCAAATCAAAGTACAATTTTGGCTGAACGCCGTTACCGGAATAATATGATATTTCATAAGGCTCCAACTCCAGTGGCCTAACCGATAAAGCTATCCCACTGGCTGAATATTGCTGATCACCAGGTCCGCGCCGGCCCGGTATCAATATGCACAAAGTTACTACGTGGGTAATATCCTACACCACCTGCACGCATTTTTAATGCCGCTTTACGGATATTACTTAGCTGAATACCTTCGATATGGAAATCCATCGCTTTACCCAAGGTGTGGAAGCTATGTTTGGCGACGCCTCGGCTATGTTCACGCATTTCATTATTGGTATTTAGCGAACGGTAGCCAGAAATAAGCTGTACCGGCTTGGTGGTACCAAGCAGACCTTGTAAGCGGTAGAGTTGATCAAACAGGCGTGGGTCAATGGGCTTAACTTTGTTGGCACGATAATCGCGGAAAATATGATTTAAGCGACTCAATTCTTCTTTATTGTAACCTTTGCCGTCAAAAAATTCGGCTTTGATAGACTCACCTGTATTCAGGTTATTTAAGGTCAAGATCCGTGGGCGGGGAGTAGAAAGGGTCGCGAATGCGTGCCCTGGTAACAGCGAAAGGCCCAGCGCTGTCCCGCCTAAGGTTAGCCACTTGCGGCGATGATTGTCGATTTTATCCATGATCGTTTCTACCCGGCAATAATGTCAAAAGTAAGCGCAAAACGCACCGCCCCGAACCATAACCGCCCGCGGAAAACCAGTCAACCCGCGTGAGGCGAAGGTTCCTAGGCGCTCGCAAAAATGAGCGCCTGTCAGACAACCAAGTATTCAGACCATTAGTTATTGAGTTTTACTGCATTTATTGTATTAAAAGCTCTGCTTGTGGTGTGATTTGTGCACCCGATCTCACCGTTTTATCATAATTGTAAATATCTGTGCGGAATTGAGGTTTACCATCGTCCGCAACCCACGCCGTCAGATAATACAGTTGCACCGGAATACGCTGACGAATATTCACGTAAGTGGTATCCCCTTGTTTTAACGTGGATGATATCCGCGCATTGTTCCAACCCGCATCCTGCAACAGCATATTGGCCAGATCGGAGGCCTTGTTCACGCGCACACAGCCGGAGCTTAATGCCCGAATATCTTTCTGGAACAGGCCGTGGTTCGGTGTGTCATGCAGATAAATGGCATCAGAACTTGGCATATTGAATTTATAACGCCCCAGGGAGTTAGACGCTCCTGGCGCCTGACGCAGGCGGTACGGGAAGTTATTCGGCGAGATCGTGCTCCAATCAATCATTGAAGGAACGATAACTTCCGCATCATTGCTCCAGCCAGATAACACCGTATAGCCGTGACGCTGGAAATAACTGGAATCATTGCGCGCTTTCGGCACGATATCCTGACGCACCAGTGAGGTTGGCACGTTCCACGGCGGATTGACCACCACATTATTTAGCGCGCTACTCATCAGCGGCGTTTTACGGCTAGGTCGGCCGACAATCACGCGTGACGACAATACTTCAGTACCATTCTGGTAGTAACTCAGCGAATAGTTCGGGATATTCACCATGATGCCCGTGTCGATCTGCCCCGGGAGAATACGCAGCCGCTGAATATTCAACGCCAGCAGACTGGCTCGCATTTGCGGAGAAACGTTGAGCCATTCGCGGGTTCTCGGACCAATCACGCCATCATCGGTTAGACCTTGCCATTGCTGGAAGCGTTTTACCGCCGCGACCAGATCTTCGGTGTATTGATTGTCGGTCACGCTCAGCGCACTGCCGGAATGTTTAGCTACCGGAGTCTGCGGAGAAGTGACCATTTCAGAGATCGGGGCCGCCGCCGGGCTAACTACCAGCGAATGAGCCTGCGCACGAGTTTTTTCTTCATCGACGGATAAATCGTCGTTAACTGCGGCGACCGCAGGATTATCCATCGGAATCACTTCCGGCGACTTAACCGGAGCGGCTGGAGCGGCGTTTAGCATGCCACTGCGATCCAGTATTTCTCGCAGCGCAGGAATATCATCGCTAAGCTGACCAGGGCGCAACGTCGCCGCGCCGGTAAACTGCGGCCAAGGACGATTGTCGGCCAGCATGGTTTTCAGCGCCTGATGCATCTTTTCATACTGCGGATGCTGTGGTACCAAAGTCGAAAGGTAGGCGGCAGTATTGCCTTCGCGTATGGCTTGCTGCCAACGGTTCAGTATCGTGGCAGGCGGCATGGCCATTTTGTAAGGGACGTTGCTATAGAGCCAAACGCTGCCGTTGGCGCCAACGCCTGACACAAAGTGCAGGTAGCCCAACATTGCGTCTGACAGAATCACATCTCGCGCCATTCCTTTGACTTCCGGGTCGCTCAACCATTTTACCCATTGCATAAACTGCGGCTGAATGCCGGACATCGCTAGTTCAGCTAATTGCTGCTGAAATCTCTTTACCGCCAGACGATCCTGCCACATCGGCCGCATCTGGTTAGACGCATATAGCTCCGCCAGATTGGAAGCGTAATAAGGCGTGATATTTTTTGGCAGCACGGCCAGCAGTTTAGAGCGGCTCTGCGCTACCGACATGGTTCCTGTCTCCACGGGCAAAGCCGCAGAGTCGACGGGCAAAGTCGGTGCAGTGGCTGAAGCGCTGAACATAGGTATCTGGCTACAGATAAGTGCGCAATATAGGGCTAATGGCCGTAGTGAATTTCTCTTTTCTAGCGACATTCTATGCCCCCGGTATGCTCATCTAAGTACGTCATAGTTTGTCGTGACCATTACTAATAAGTTTTATTATACAAACAGAAATGATATTTGACTTATTTATACGACAAAGTAAATCGATTCTTTACGCTAACAGATTTCTCACATCGATAAAATGGAAGCTCATTTTATTTAAGCTATAAAAAATGGCCGTCTGTTAGCGGCCATTTTCATTTATTTACGCCTCAGTTAATTCCGAAGTTATTGCGGTATTTCTGTCTGTGTTGTCGCGATAGCCGGTAAATCATTGGCGAAACCGCGTAATCCAACCACATGAACATGCTCATGATTCTGGAAAACTTTACGTACTAGTTTATAGGTGGTGCCTTTTTCCGGACTGATATTTTCCGGCGCAGCGATAATTAATTGCATTTCCAATCGTTCACACAGCTCGAACAGCGTCGCAATAGATTTCGCATCCAGTCGTGCGGCTTCATCAAGGAACAGCAAGCGACAAGGAGAAATATCTTTCCCGCGCAGGCGACGAGATTCCTCTTCCCAACTCTGCACCACCATCACCAGAATAGACATACCGGTACCGATAGCTTCACCGGTAGACAACGCCCCGCTCTCCGCGCGTAGCCAACCGTCTGCGCCACGGAAAACTTCAACTTCCAGCTCAAGGTAGTTACGGTAATCTAACAGCTCCTCACCGATGGTTTGCGGCAAACGCTGCCCCATATCCATTTGCGGGTTCAGGCGTTGATACAGTTTGGCCAGCGCCTCCGAGAAGGTCAGACGGTTGCTGTTAAACAGATCCTGATGCTGCTCCTGCTGCTCAGACAGCACATCCAGTAAAGTGGCATGGGCTTCTCGTACATTCACGTTCAACCGCACGCTTTTCACCTGTCCGAAGGAAACCGCCTGCAAGCCTTGGTTCAGCATACGAATACGGTTCTGCTCGCGCTGAATGGTTTTGCGGATGATATTCGCCACACTTTTGGAGCTAATTGCCAGTTTTTGTTCACGGGCAGTCAGTTCTTCGGTCAGGCGACCCAGCTCGATTTCCATCTGTTCAATGGCTTCAACCGGATCGTCGGTGCGAATAATATCCTGACGAATACGCTCGCGCAGATGCTGGTAAACCGCGATATAGAACTGAATTTTGCGTTCCGGACGCTTCGGATCTTCCGACAGACGCAGCACATCGCGCAGATGTTCGTTATCAGATACTGCCAGACGCAGTGCGCCTAGGGCTTTATCCGACATCGAACGCAGTTCTTCGCCGTCCATATACGCCAGTTCACGACGATGTAAGCGACGCTCGACGCCGTTATCTTTCACCATACGCATCACCGCGCACCAGCCGGATTTGGCATTCACCACCTGCTCGCGAATCTGGTGATAATCTCGCTCCAGTTTGCGCAGTTTCTTTTGCAGGCTATCCATTTCCGCTTCACAGAAGGTCAACTGTTTTTCCAGCTGATTACGACGTGAACGGTTGGTGCTGAGCGCCGCATGCAATTCATCGCGACGAGCTCGCGCACGCGCTTCTGCATTCGCATCGGCCTGAACGCCAATATCCTGCAATTCCTGGGTCAGCTCTTTGAGCATATCCCGCTTAGCATCATAAGAACTTTTCAGTGACGCCAGTACCTGACTGTACTGAGTGAACTGGGTCTGGTATTGACGTAATTGCTCGCGAGCGCGAGTACGATCGGCTTCCGCGTGCTCCAGACGTTGACGCAGTTTGTCGTTCAGATCGGAGTTTTCATTCAGCATACCGGCAGAATCGGTATAGCTGAAGTGAGCCCGGCGCTGAACCACTTCCGTTAAGGCAAAGGCCTGCTGCTTGGCCTGACGCTGACTGTTTTGCGCCTGAATATAGCTTTCTTTCAGCTGTTCATGCTGCTGCGGATCGCTTTGCAGCACCGCCAGTAAAGGCTCCAGCTTGATCAGAGCATTACCGTGCTGCTGAATATGACGCGCCGCTTCCTGCGCTTCAGCCAACTCTTCGCTGATTTCTTCCACCCGATCCTGCAAAGCGTCGTCAAGCAGCAAAGACACCAGCGGAATCAGTCGATTCAGCGCCGCAATGCCTTCTTTAGCCTGTTCAAACTGCTGACGCTGCTGCTGATTTTGATCTTCGTGAGCACTCAGAGCGCGCTCAATTTCACCGCGACGGGTATTCAGCAGGCGAATTTCAGCTTCTGGATCCGCATCGAAAGCCACCGCCAGATGAGAACCAATAAAGCGGCTGAATGCCTGATGGGCGCGCTGGGTTTTCTGTACGTCGAAGGAAAGCGTGGCATAACGTTCCGCCAGACTGTCACGCTCGGCGTGCAGGGTTTCCAGACGATTTTCCCGCGCCGCGCGGCCAAACAGCGGCACTTCCGGATAGCGGGAATAACGCCATTGGCGATCGGCGATTTTCACCACCACCGCTTTTTCATGTTCTTCGACGGCAAATACGCTGTCATCAAAGGACTGCGGGTCTCCTTCGATCAGATACAAGTCTTCCGGACAGTCTTCCAGCCCCACCAACTGATCGCGAACCAGCGACAGATCCGGTACCACGATACCGTGGCGAGATGGACCGTAGAGCGCGGAGAAGTACGGCGCATCGTCGATAGTGACATCGTCATAGATTTCAGACAGCAATACGCCGCCGAAACGCTCGGCTAACGCCACCATGCGCGGATCTTCCGCACCACTTGGCTGGCTCAGACGCTCAATTTGCGCTTCAATCTGACGTTTACGTGCCGCGACTTCATCGCGCTCAACGGTAGTTTCACGTTCGCGCTCAAGCAGTTGCTGCATGTATTCCGTCACCTGACGGCTGTCTTCCAGCGATACCCCACTTTGCTCACTCAGTTGATTCAGTGCGTCCTGCGCCGCAAGCCAGATGGGCGCACGGCTGGTTAGCGTCTGAATTTTCTGCTTAATCTGTTCCAGTTCCTGGCGCATTTCCATGCGGCGTTCACCGGCATCGGACACGCTGAGGGACAATTCCTCAACTTTTTGCTCCAGCTCACGCTGTAATTCTTCCAGCTCTTCAGGCTGATAAACCTGGCCCTGACGCTTACAGAACTCCTGCAACAGACGCTCGGCATCCTGCTGAGAACGCAGGCGCTGCTCCAGCTCAGACAAACGCATACGCAGCGGTTGTACTCGCTCCGCCAGATGTTGCTGCGACGGCCAATCACGCAATAATTCCCGTGCGGTCTGCCAGGCTTCGCTGCGGCTCACCTGACCGGCAATATTAACCACCAGCTGATAAGCCTGTTCAAACTGACTGTGCGCCGCATCAGCCACGCTGAGCTTTTGTTCCAGCAACAGCAGCGATTCCGTAGCTTCCTGCTCTTTAGCATGGAAAGTGTCCAGCCAATCTTCGGCGTTGTCAGCAGTCAAATCCGGGATCTGACACAGCGCGCGCGCGCGCTCCAAAGCCTGTAAAGCTTGCTGATACTGAATGGCGCGAGTTTGCTGCACATCCAGCGCCTGCTGATAATCTGCCAGCTGGCTTTTCAGCTCATCCACTTCTTGCTCGGCCGCTTCCGCACGGGCTTCGTTTTCCGCCTGCTGTTCGCTGGCTTCGGCCACCACTTCGTTCTGTTCTTCCAAGCGGTAAGTCAACTCTTCCAAATCGCTCTGATAACGCTCGATTTTTTCCTGCTGACGCATCGCCGTTTGCACCAAATTCAGGTGGTCGCTGGCGGCCTGATAATCGGTTTCCAAATCGGATTCAGCGGCGCTTTGTTCCGCCAGCTCGCGGGACATTTCTACGTGACGATACTGCTCAGTCACCAACTGCTTGCGGCTGCTAAGTAAATCGCGGCGCAGCACTAACGCGCCGTCCAGATGAATCCGGCGCTCGTTGGCGTGACGCATATAATCCGCCGCCACGTAGGAAGTGGCTTCGGAAATCAAATGCTTGAACAGATCACGATCCGATTGAGTCACGCGAATCGCTTCCAGCGTCATGCGGTTTTCCCGCAGCGCGGCTTCCATGTCCTGGAAGGCTTTACGCACGCCACTGTTTTCCGGCAACAGATAGTCGCGCAGCGAGCGGGTAATGGCGCTGGAAATCCCGCCATACAGAGAGGCTTCAATCAATCGGTAAAACTTGCTGCGATCGGCAGAAGAACGCAGGCGTTTTGGAATCACACCCAAATCAAACATCAGGGAGTGATAATCGGTGATGGAGTTAAATTGCTTAAACTGCACCCCTTCCATTTCTTCCACACGCTCTTTCAGCTCTTGCAGAGAAAGCACTCGCGCCTGACGCTCGCCTACCACTTCGGTGAGGATCTGCGTCGGCTGAATCGCCGTTGGCAAGCCCTGAATGGTGAAAGGTTTGATATCAACTTTACGATCGCGACCGGCCACCTGCTGCAAGCGCACCCCGACCACCACGCGCTGGTGACGGGAATTGATCACATCCAGCGTGGAATAACACACCCCGGCACGCAGTTTCCCGTGTAACCCTTTATCGCGGGAACCGCTGGTGGCACCGGCTTCGGTGGTGTTACGGAAATGCAGCAAAGTCAGATCGGGAATCAATGCCGTCACGAAAGCCGCCATGGTGGTGGATTTACCGGCTCCGTTACCGCCGGACAGCGTAGTAACCAACTCATCCAGATCGAAGGTGCGGGCAAAGAAACCGTTCCAGTTTACCAGCGTGAGTGAGCGAAATTTACCGCGTTCAATCATTCCTGTTCATCCTCTGCACTTTCCGCGGCATTCGCCTGGGTTGATTCGTTCTCGTCGTTATCGTCTTGCAGCGACAGACTGTTTTCCACCGCCATCGCTTCGCCATCACGAATCATACGTAACTGCGCTTCCCGCGGGTCATCGCCGCTGCGCACATCGGCACCAAAACGGAATACCGCTTCAGTAATGCGGAATTTGCTGCTGTCGTTGCCCATAAAGTAGAGCATACCTAAACGACGTAAGCGGTTGAGAGAAGTACGGACTTTCTCCTGCAACTTTTGCTTATCCAGATCGGAACCGGTAGAGCGCTGGTTAACAAACTTCAGCAACTTGCTCTCATCCGCCAGACTCAGCAACTCTTCATACATTTCCTGCTGGCTGAAAATCCCCTCGTGAGCCAGACGTTCCGGGCTGAGATAGAGATAGCACAGAATTTTACCCACCATCATGTCCAGTTCGGACAAGACCGAACGCGGGATCAGCGTGGTTGAACGCGGACGCAAATAGAAGAAACCTTCCGGCGCACGAATCAGCTCAACGTTATAGCGGGTATAAAATTCTTCCAACTGATCCTGAAAATCCATCAGGAAGGCGTGGTTGTCCAACTCATCTATGCCAATATGTCGGCCAGCTCGCAGCTGACTGTCCAATGCAGGAAACAGCGAATTGCTCAATGCCTGCGCCAGTTTAACTGGCATTACTAACTCAATATTTGTCGATGACATGTGCCTGCACCTTGGCTCCGTAATCATTAATCGCCAGCCATTCCGCCGGTAACCCTGAAAAATCGGCTTCGGCCACACCGAGGCGAACCGCCTGGTCGACCAGGATACGAGCCACGTCAAAATGACGAGCACGCGGATATTGCGCAAGATAATCGCGCATCACTTCCCCCAGATTAAGCGGTATCTGCTGTTGTTGATACACCAGCAGCGCCTGTTCAATCATGGCGGCAATTTGTTCGCGGATTTCGTTGAACTCTTCAAATTCGAGATCCGGCGGCAGTTCCCCGGTCACTTCCTCACTACGCAGAGCCAGTTCTTCATCACGCATATCCAGCATGCGGTCGGCGTTGGCGTAGGTCAGTGTCCACGGGTTATCAAAGTAATTCTGTACCGACTGACGTAAACGCTGAGCGAATACGCGGTTTTTATCCATATCGATAGCGGTACGAATAAATTTATGCACGTGGCGATCGTAACCGATCCACAGATCGATGGCCTGCTGTCCCCAGCTAATAATGCGATCCAGTTTGCTTTGCAAATCAAACACCAGCTTATCAACCAGATCCAAACCTGCATTACCGATAGTAGCTTCCTGAATACGCAGTAGATTAGCCTGTAATTTATCCCCGGCGGCTTCCAGCGTATCTTGCAGCTCGCGCAGGGTACCGGAAGTTTCAGACAACAACAGCTCACAGCTGGCAATCGCCGCGCGCCAGTCCTGATTGAGCAAAGCGGCGATATCTTCTTTCACGCTGTTTTGCTGCTCATCCATCAGGCGCTGGGTCATATCGATACTATCGAAGATTTCTGCGACGGAATATTTCAGCGGGGCAAAGACGTTACGATGCCAGTGGAATTCGTCGCCGCCCTCTTCTGCCGCTTCCGCCGCGCGCTGTAACTCTTGCGCCACAATAGATAACTGCATGGAAAGACGCAGCGTAGAGAATTCACGTTGACGAATATAATAATCGGTAATGCCGATGCCCAGCGGCGTTAGTCGGTAAATGGCATTGCCATCCGCCAGTTCGCTGGTGAATCGGTTAAGAAGACGCTGCCGAACCATATCATTAATGGCGTTATTGGCCCGTACGGCAACGGTTTCGTGGGTTTGTTCAAAGCCTTTACTGACGTGACGAAACGCATCGATCAGCTCGCCTTCGCTCATTTCGCCGTCCAACCGCTCACCGTTTAAGGTGGCAATGGCCAGAATAAATGCCAAACGCTCCGTTGGCAGCGAAATCGAGAAATCATTTTTTCGCGCCCAGGCGACCAGTTCGGGTACTGTCTGGGAAAATTCACTCATAGTTGGTCCTTCAGGTTCGGCTTAAACGCCATAACATGCACGTAGCGCCCCAAACTAATAAAGGGTTCCTGCCGACAATAGCGCTGTTCCAGCGCCAGTAGCTCAGCAAATTCTTCCACCTGCTGCTGTTTGTTCTTTAAGTAATCGTGGAACACCCGCACTCCCGTCTTGCCGCTAATGGTCATCCCCATTTGCTCAAGCCAGCCATAAACCTTAGGCGGGTCCAAAGGATACTGCGGCGACAGAGAACGTCGGCGGCGTCTTTTCACATCAGGCGTAGCCAGTTGGAAGTTACCCAACACGGCGTTTCGCATCACCAGGCCGTTTGAATTGAAAAACATCAGGGACAGGGCGCCGCCGGGGGTTAATGCATCACAAAGTACCTGTAAAACCTCTTCGGGTTCCGCAATCCACTCCAACACCGCGTGAAACAATACCAGATCAACCGGCTGTTCCAAATGTTGGGTGATATCCTGAGCCGCACTTTGTATAAATTGCATGTTGTGGCTCACTCCTTTTTCCTGCGCAGCCGCCTGCGCGCGCTGAATCATCTCGCCGGAAAGGTCGCACAACATTACCTGATGTCCAAGGGCAGCCAACTGACAGGCCATATGTCCTTCACCACCGCCCGCGTCGAGAATCCTTAGCGGTCGCTGCGGCAACTGTGTCAACAGCTCGGTGATATCTTGCCAAACCACGGCCTGACGAATCATTCCCTTCGTCGTGCCGTAGATATTACGCGAGAATTTTTCGGCAATATCATCGAAATTGCGATCCTGCTGCATGGACAACTGCTCCGTTAATGAAATCTATACCTTTTCACTTTCGCTCTATCGCCTGTAAGCCAGGGTACGAAACTTCGCGGGTATATAACGACAGGGGAAAAAGAGTTCGCCCCAAATATGCTATTTTGGCACAGCCAGACGTAGAATAAATCTTCTTGGGCAGTAATCCCGCCCGGATGCCGTTTTTTCAGCCAAAAGGTTCACTTTTTCATGCTATTCACCCTAAAAAAGTTCCTCGGCGGGTTATTAATGCCGCTACCACTTTTACTTATATTAATAGGTTTGGCTTTAATCCTATTATGGTTTACCCACTGGCAAAAAAGTGGCAAGGCGCTGCTCACCCTAAGCTGGTTAGTATTATTGCTTATTAGCCTGCAACCCGTGGCCGATCGTTTATTGCTACCTATCGAAAATAAGTATGCCACTTATCAGGGTAATGATCGGGTAGATTACATTGTTGTCCTCGGTGGCGGCTATACCTTTAATCCGAATTGGGCACCCAGCGCGAATTTATTTCCCAATAGTTTGCCAAGAGTCACTGAAGGTATTCGACTGTATTTACAGCATCCGGGCAGCAAACTGGTATTTACCGGCGGCTTTGGCCCCGCTTCGCAAAGCAGCGCCCGAACCGCTGCGCAGGTTGCTCAAAGTCTGGGCGTAGCGAGCAGTGATATTGTGATGTTGGAAAAACCGAAAGATACCGAAGAAGAAGCGGCAGACGTGGCCACTCTGGTGGGAGATAAACCTTTCCTGTTGGTCACTTCGGCTAATCACCTGCCGCGCGCCATTAATTTCTTTACTGCCAAGGGATTACATCCTATTCCCGCCCCAGCAAATCAATTAGCCATTACCAGCCCGTTACACAGCTGGGAACGCGCTATTCCCGCCGCCAGCTATCTTTATCACAGTGAACGTGCCTGGTACGAAACCTTAGGGAAACTCTGGCAATGGGTGAAATCCCCCGCCGACGCTCCAAGTCATTAACCCTAAGGAAAGGGAAATCAGGCAAGCCAAGGCAATAGTTGGCTGGCTGCGCGATCAAACAGTGGCCGGTCGAAATAGCCGGTGTGAATAAATCGTCCGACTAATTCCCAAAGCGTGTACAGCCAGCGGCGGTAGACAAAAGCCTCAGAAACCGGGGCTTTCTGCAAATAGCGGTACAATAGCTGGCTTGGCATCCCTTCTTCGCTCAGACGGAAAAGATCGTATTCGCGCGGAGCCCACAGCACCGAGCCGGGATTTAACATCGCTAATAACTGATCGCTACGGGGATCTTTCAGCATACTTCTCAGAGTTAAATTACCGTGAATCAGCACGCAACTGTCGTCAAAATCGGCAAAAAGCTGAGATAATCCCGCCCTAGAACGGTATAAAACGGCACGGTCGTCCAGAGTGACTAGCGGTGAGCTGAGGTTGCTTAAACTGGACCATAACACCTCTACCCGCTGTTGATACCAGCTAAACCAATCATTTTCCTGCATACTGTCTACATTGCCGACGCAGCCGTGGCTATCAATGCGATGCCAGGCCAGTACGCCTTCAACGATTTGATCCATCAATACATTCCAGCGTTCTGGCGTCCGTGGGGGCGCTTCCACTGAGACGCCCCTTAGTCGTTCCATTAGCAGAATTTCTTTGTAAGGAGTCTGATGGGTCATCACCAAACCATAGACCGTAGGTAAACGAATATCTCCGTCCCGCGCCAGCATCGACAGTTTATAGGCCTCCTGCTGGGCAATGCCCTGACAAACATAGCTTTTCGCCAATAACGGGATCGCGTGCCCCTGTTTGTCATAAATTGCAAACAAATGGGCATAAGGCTGCTCACTGACACATTCAAGCCGGGTAATGGATTCACCCAATACAATACTTAATTCGGCCTTTAACTGTTCCATACTAGGTTTGCCCATTATGACTGACAGCAGAATGACGATTGCGGTAGAACACCATAATGAGATGAGCTTGGGGATATTTCCAGAATGCAGATCAAACAAAAGCGGGCAAACAACAAAAAGGCGGGGAAATAATTACGCCGGGTGACCAGCACTCCGGCGTTTGGTTTTGCTATCTTTTTACAATTTTGGTTTTACAATCGACCTAGGGTTTCGGCGCGACTTTCTATCTACTTGATTTATTGAGTAGAATATCCCGTACTCTTTGCAGGTCTTCCTGGGTATCTACGCCCACCGCCGGCGCGGCTTTCGCCACGGCAACGTGAATTTTCTCTCCGTACCATAAAACCCGCAGTTGTTCGAGCAGCTCGATCTGTTCCAGCTTACTTGGCGCCCAATTAACATAGCGGCGAATAAAACCGGCGCGATAAGCGTAAATCCCGATGTGACGTAAGAAGCAGTCACCGATGCTGTCTTTAGACTGAGCAAAACGCTCTCTTTCCCACGGAATCGCCGCGCGGGAGAAATACAGCGCGTAGCCCTGAGCATCCATCACCACTTTCACTGCGTTGGGATTAAAAGCTTCTTCGCTGCTTTCAATTGGCACTGCCAATGTCGCCATACCGGCGCTGGAAGCCGCCAGATTGCTAGCTACCTGGCTGATAATCACCGGAGGAATGAGCGGTTCATCGCCTTGTACGTTGACAATAATATCGTCATCAGCGAAACCGTAGCGTTCAATCACTTCGGCCAGCCGCTCAGTACCGGACTGATGATCGGCGCGAGTCAGACAAACTTCGCCGCCTGCGGCCTGCACGGCACGAACCACGTCATCATGATCGGTGGCGACAATCACCCGACTGGCACCAGACTCCAGTGCGCGCTCCATCACATGTACCACCATCGGCTTACCGCCAATGTCCGCCAGCGGTTTACCCGGCAGCCGGGTTGAAGCATAACGAGCAGGAATAATCGCGATAAAACTCATGCGTGCTTCTCATCAACGGAAAGGGCGCGCGCTTCATTCTCCAGCAAAACCGGAATGCCATCGCGAACGGGGTAAGCCAGATTGTCGGCTTTGCACACCAACTCCAGATTTTCTTTATTAAAATACAGTTTGCCATTGCACACTGGGCAAGCAACGATTTCGAGTAAACGGTGATCCATACACCCTCCGAGGACGTGGAGCTATCGACAGCAGGAAAGCGTAAGAGAATAGCATATCCACTCAGGCAGGTTAACCAACTCAATATTCCATTACTGCGAGCGATAACTCATCAAGAACGGCAACAAAGAAAAATGGCATTTTTCGGTGAATGTTATTGATATGTTGAAATACGGGGAGTAGAATTTTGTGACTTACATCACACAATTTATTTCTTGGATTGAAGATGAAACTGTTTCATAAAATCATCGCGATGTTCGCTAACTTTAGTCATTAAGAATCGAATAAAATTCAGATTTTAATTAACCAAATAAAGAGCACCTGTATTACCATCGCATATCGAAGTATCGGTAAAATACAAACGGCTACCTTGGTAGCCGTTCGCTTTAAAAAGCAATCACATCGGCCGCAGAAGGCCCGTGAATACTTTTGTAAGTGGAGAACTCTACGTTCTGTCCTTCACTTAGTGATTTATTTTTGGTGTTGGCAATTGCCATTTTGCTGACATAAACATCCAGCCCACCATCGAGTGGTGAAATAAAACCGTAGCCTTTCAGCTGGTTGAACCATTTCACCCGACCCATTTTTAACGTCATAATAAATTTCCTTTTACTGGGCATCCTAACAACTCATTTTTATTTATTGTTTAGATGCAGTTGCCCATCCTAAAGTTTTTTGATTAAACCTCTATGAGCTTGAATTAATGAAAAAACCCGCATAATGCGGGTCTTAGAATTTTTAAATATTCAGGTCAACGGTTAGCGCATTTGCTTTACCATTTTTTATCCTAAAATATTTTAAACATTATTAATCTCTGAATTACAGAGCAACAACGTTTGCAGCAGCCGGCCCGCGCGGGCTGTCTTCAACGGTGTATTCTACACGCTGGCCTTCAGCCAGAGTTTTGAATCCGTCAGTGGCGATTGCAGAGAAATGTACGAATACATCTTTGCCACCGTCGTTTTGTTCAATAAAACCAAAACCTTTGCTTTCGTTGAACCATTTAACTTGACCAGTCTTCTTAGACATAAACTTTACCTTCAAAAATATTTATAACTCGCCATAAGGCACTTATTGCTATCTAAAATAGCTGGACTGTATTCAGGAACGTTACTTATGGAAGTTGTTTACCGGAGATTCTTAGAAGGTTCGTCTTTGAAGCGGAATCAAATGATAACGGCTTGGGAGGAACTGCTAGTACTCTTTATACTCTCACTACACACGCTTACACATAAATAGGTCTGCATCACAGGCCGCGGCTATTAACGCATAAAATAAATAGCCGCGCAACTATTTTCTCTTCTATTTTATTGCCGAAATAAGAATCAATGAGAGCTGGCGCATAATTCCTCAATATTCTCCTGCGGGTTGTCCTCGACTCTGCGTTTCCTGCCTAGACTAAAAGGCAGCTTAGCGTTGATGTATCCCTATTTTTTCTAAGCCATTTTCGTACTAAGAAAAACAGTAAAAAATATAGACGATAAAAGGAGTTACCCTATTATGAACACCCCACAGCTGATTCAGCCAGATCAGATTCGCGCTGGATTCTCTCGTGCCATGTCCGAGATGTACCAAACTGAAGTTCCTCTTTACAGCACCCTATTGCAGATTGTTGCCCAAACCAATCAGCAGGCGATGGCTGAACATCCGGAACTGAAAAAACACTTAGCCCGCACTGGCGAAATTGAGCGGCTGAATATGGAGCGGCACGGCGCAATCCGCGTCGGAACCGCCGCCGAACTAGCGATGTTACGCCGCCTGTTTGCTGTGATGGGCATGGTTCCTGTGGCCTATTACGATCTGGCTCCAGCGGGAGTGCCAGTACATTCCACCGCGTTTCGCGCCATCCACGAGACATCGCTTCAGGCCAGCCCGTTTAGGGTATTCACTTCCCTGCTGCGGCTGGAACTGATCGAACAACCGGAATTACGTCAGCTAGCGGCGGAAATACTGGCGCGCCGCACTATTTTTACCCCACGCGCTCTTGAGCTGATTAAACGTCATGAAATCGCTGGCGGTTTGACTCGGCAAGAAGCTGACGACTTTATCACTCAGGCTTTAGAAACTTTCCGCTGGCACAATGCTGCGACCGTGAACGCCGAGATATATCAACGCCTGCACGACCAGCACCGCCTGATTGCCGACGTAGTCGCATTTAAAGGGCCGCACATTAATCATTTAACGCCACGAACGCTGGATATCGACGCCGTTCAACGAGCAATGCCGGAGCATAGTATTACGCCTAAAGCGGTAATCGAAGGCCCGCCAGCCCGCCGCTGCCCTATTTTGCTGCGCCAAACCAGTTTCAAAGCGTTGGAAGAGCAGGTTGCTTTCCCACAAGCAAATGGACAGAGCATTCAGGGTAAGCATACTGCACGTTTCGGCGAAATCGAACAGCGTGGCGCCGCTCTAACCGCCAAAGGGCGTGCATTATACGATCGCTTATTACAAGCCGCACAGGATGAACTGCAACAGCCCGCCTGTGAGAAAAATGCCAATAGGTATATGGCACTGCTGTCTCATCACTTTAGCGCCTTCCCTGATGATCACGAGGCGATGCGCTCGCAGAAACTGGCCTTCTACCGCTATTTTCCAACGGGGAAAATGCCAGATATCGAGCTAAAAAACCGCAACAGTGCTTCTCTTGACGATCTTATCAATAGCGGTTATATCGACTTTGAACCTTTGGTGTATGAGGATTTTCTGCCAGTCAGTGCCGCAGGAATATTTCAGTCGAACCTGGGAGATAAAGCGCGCACGCACTTTAGCGAAC
Source organism: Yersinia entomophaga (assembly GCF_001656035.1). NCBI lineage: Bacteria > Pseudomonadati > Pseudomonadota > Gammaproteobacteria > Enterobacterales > Yersiniaceae > Yersinia > Yersinia entomophaga. The sequence continues at coordinate 569,542 of NZ_CP010029.1, read as the reverse complement.
ACTCCAGTCGGGAAGCGTTTGAGCGAGATTTAGGCACGCCGGTTATCGATGAACTGGCACTGTATGAAGATACACAGCGCCGCTCGATAGCGGCCTGTGCTCAGATTCTAGGTTTGCCTGAGATTTTATCGGATTAGGTGATGCGCTAATCGTCAGCGCTACGTAGCGAAATAATCCGAGCCAATAATTGCTCGGTCTGTGCTGGCGGTAATTCTGCCGTTACCGGCAGATACCACCAATTAGGCTGAGCAAACTTGCAGCATTTAACCGCATCTTTCTCGGTCATTAACAGGGTTTGACTATCACTGGTCAGACTCTGGAGCTGGGACAGCGAAAAATCCTGATGATCAGCAAAAGCGTGTTCTTTCTCTATCGTAACCCCTAATTGACGTAAGGTTCGGAAAAAGCGTGGCGGATGCCCGATACCAGCCATGGCAACGATATTCTTTAGCTGTTCAGCAGGCAATTGCTCACCAGTCAGAATATTCACCGCATGCCCCGCTTTTAGCAGCATTGGCACTTCTCCCGCAGCCGCGGTTCCGCCGTTCGTGATAATGGCATCCACGGATGCCAATCGCTCAGGCCTTTCACGCATTGGCCCGGCAGGCAACCACCAGCCGTTACCAAATCGACGAACGCCGTCCACCACCACAATTTCAAAATCTCGTTGCAAAGCATAATGCTGTAAACCATCGTCGGTGATAATCACATCAAGAGCATGGTTTTTTAGCAGAGCCTGAATCGCCTCCGAGCGTTTCGGCGCAACGGCTACAGGCGCACCGGTACGTTGGAATATCAACACCGGCTCATCGCCAGCCTGCGTCGTTGGTGTATTTTCATTCAGCACCAACGGGTAGCTATCGGCTTTTCCACCGTAACCACGAGAAACAACGCCAACGCGTTGACCCCGCAGCCGCAGTTGCTCCACCAGCCAGATAACGACTGGCGTCTTGCCGTTGCCACCAGCAGTCAGATTCCCCACCACCACGACGGGTACAGGGGAACGCCAGCTAGTACGCAAACCCAGTCGATAACTGCTTTTTATCAACCAGCTAATCCCACCGTACAGCCAGGATAGCGGTAATAACAGCCAATACAGTCGCGATTCGCCTGACCAGATACGCTCAATCATTGGCCAAACTGCATGCGGCTAAGCTGAGCATAGGCGCCTTGACGAGCGAGCAGCTCGCTGTGTTCCCCACGTTCGATAATGCGGCCGTCTTCAATAACCAGAATTTCATCGGCTTTTTCAATCGTCGACAGACGGTGAGCAATCACCAACGAGGTGCGGTTTTTCTGCAATTCATCCAACGCCGCCTGAATAGCTCGCTCAGATTCAGTATCCAAAGCCGAAGTCGCTTCATCCAAAATCAGAATCGGGCAGTCACGCAGTAATGCGCGGGCAATAGCAATACGCTGGCGCTGACCACCAGAAAGCATCACGCCGTTTTCACCAATCACCGTATCCAGACCGTTATCCATTTTCTCAATAAAGTCCATGGCATAGGCCATGCGCGCCGCTTTTTCTATCTCTGCGCGGGTATATTGTTCATCTCTGGCATAGGCAATGTTATTAGCGACGGTATCGTTGAATAGATGTACGTTTTGCGAAACCAGCGCCACCTGATTACGCAGAGAACTAAGTTTGTATTCCCGCAGGTCGTGGCCATCCATCAGGATACTGCCGGAGCTGACGTCATAAAAACGAGTAATCAGGTTAGCAATCGTTGATTTACCCGAGCCTGAACGCCCTACCAAGGCTACGGTTTTACCGGCTTCGATATGCATATTGATATCTATCAGCGCTGGCGTTTCTTTGCCTGGGTATTTAAAGGTCACATTACGGAAATCGATATCCCCTTTTACGCGATCGATTTCTAATTTGCCGTCGTCTTTTTCCTGTTCCATATCCAGAATACTGAATAACGTCTGACAGGCCGCCATACCGCGTTGGAACTGGGCGTTGACGTTAGTCAGAGACTTCAACGGACGCATCAAGGCAATCATGGAAGAGAAAACCACGGTAATAGTACCGGCAGTCAGCGTTTCCATCACGCTTGGGAAACTGGCAGCATAAAGCACAAATGCCAGCGCAAATGAAGCAATCAACTGAATAATAGGATCGGAAATAGAAGAGGCAGAAACCATTTTCATGCCCTGCTGACGCATCCGGTTACTCACGGTATCAAAACGTTCGGTTTCTACTTTTTGACCGCCGAAGATCAATACTTCTTTATGCCCTTTCAGCATCTGCTCAGCGCTGGTCGTCACCTGCCCCATGGTGCTTTGCATATTCTTACTGATATTACGGAAGCGCTTGGATACCATGCGAATAGCGATGGAAACGATCGGCGCAATAACGATTAAAATCAGCGACAACTGCCAGCTGTAATAAAACATCATGATAAACAGGCCGATAATCGACGCACCTTCTCTCACTACGGTAATCAACGCGCTGGAAGAAGAAGAAGCCACCTGCTCGGAATCATAAGTAATCCGCGACAGCAATGTGCCTGTAGATTGTTGATCGAAAAAAGATACTGGCATGCCCATCATATGGCTAAACAGGCGGCGGCGCATATGCATCACCACTTTGCCCGAAACCCATGAAATACAGTAGCTGGAGATAAAACCGCTGATCCCGCGAACCAACATCAATCCAATAATGGCCAGTGGCATCCACATCAGGATAGAACTGTTCGACTTACCAAAACCATCATCCAGCAACGGTTTTAACAACGACAGCATAAAGGTATCGCTGGCCGCATTCAGAATTAGCGCTATCGCCGCAGCGATAAGACCGGTTTTAAAAGGAGCGATCATCGGCCAAAGGCGACGGAAGGTCTGCCAGGTGGAGAGATCTTTATCATTCATCATTCAAATACCAGTACCAGAAGAAATAGCGGCCTATTCTACTCATTATGGCTCCCAACACCAAATCGCTGGTGGTACCAACGGGGAAATAATTGTTCTCTATAACCTTTAATCTGCCAATCATGGTCTGAGAAAGAGATACTGAGCTGCCCAGAGCGCGATGTATCACGCCAGATAATCCCATTTTCTTTGTAACGATTGATGACTTTTTTCGCTGGCAAGTGCCATTGGTTATAACGTGATGCCGATGCCATAGCTAATTCAGGCTGTACCGCGCGGAGAAAAGGAGCGATAGACGAGGTATTGCTCCCATGATGTGGAACCTGTAGCAACGTAGACCGCAATTTATGGCGGGATGTTTTAACCAGCTGTCGCTCGCTTTTCCTTTCAATATCTCCGGTAAGCAGCAGACTATGCTTGCCCTCTGAAATGCGAATGACGCAGGAATCGTCGTTTTGCGCATTTTCGGTCAATTGTGGCGGCCAGAGCACCTCAAAATCAAGCTGCTGCCACTGCCAGCGATCCCCTCGCCGACAGGGTAATAACCACCTATTGGGTTCAATATTCTTTATGGGAAAAGGTGCCCTCACTTTAGCCATAGGAAAGGCAGCGCGAATCAACTCTAACCCGCCGGAATGATCCAAATGATCGTGACTCAGAATAATATGATCCACCGTTAAACCTCGCCATTTGAGATACGGCAAAATCGCTTTTTCCGCCATGCTGCCCGTCCTCCAGCGATTACCGGTATCAAATATCACCGCCCTGCGTTCCCGCTCTATAACGATGGCTAAACCATGTCCAATATCCAGCATATCAACTCGCCATCGGTGGGTATCTCGCCGTTGAGCGATAAGAATCAAATTGACGCAGAGAGCAATAACGGCGAAAGGATATAAACTCCACCACCGGAAACGCCATATCACTACGCCCAGCCAGCCTAGACAGCCAATCGCCATCGCCGTTTCGCCAGTGTGCTGCCAGCCTGCTTTTAAGTTGTTTAAAGGCAGCATAGCGATCTCTAGCGAGCTATTGGCCAACGACCAGAAGACTTCCGCAAATGAGGAGAAAAATGAAAATACCAATGCTACTAACACCAAGGGAACGGTGATAAATGACACTATTGGCATCGCCCATAAATTCGCGGGAAACGAGGATAGGCTAATGCCATGAAATAGGAGCATTTGCAACGGCATGAGTAACAACATCATCCCAAATTGTAAATGCGCCAGGCGGAGTGGCCAGGCATAGCGATTTTTCGTTAGAAATGGGGAAAGTAGTGGAACCCAGTGCAGCCAAAACAGCAAACTCAGTACTGCCATACAGGATAACCAAAAACTATCTGATAGCAGTGTTAAAGGCTCACTAAGCAGTATCAGTGCCACCGCCCATAGCCAAACCTGCCAAGGGCTGGATAGAACGCCAAACAGCCGTAAAGCTAACCACAGCGTTAAAACCAATCCTGCCCGCAATGCCGGTGGGTTAGCACCCGCTAGCCAAACATAGGTTAATGCGAGCAGCCACCCGCAAAGTAATGGCAATAAGGGGCCTATCCAGCGCGTCGGAAATAAATATTGAATCGCTCTCGCTAATAAACGGCCAAATAACGCCGCCATAACAATATGTAGACCCGAAATAGCCATAAGATGCGCAGTGCCGGTTTTTCGCAAAGTCTCCCACTGCTGTAGTGATAATTCCCCCCGCTCGCCAAAAGCCAGCGCTAATAGCAAGGACCTCTGACTATAGGACTGCAATTGCCGATCTGTTCTAGAGATGATGTCCTGCCGTAAATGACAATTCCCCTCCAACATCCGCCCAGTGATAATTCGCCCGGTCAGAGGCCGTCGATTGGCCATTGCCCAACGTTGGCTATCGAATCCGCCTTCATTAAGCAAGCTGTGTACTGGCCTCATGCGGATCTTTAGCTGCCAGCGCTGACCAGAACAGGATGCAGGCCATTTTTTTGGCCAATGGACCGAAACGGAAACCGGTGGAAAGACTCGACGACCATCTGCCTGCTCGATTTTCAATAGCATTCTGGCGCTCTCCTCCCTATGGCTAATTAAAGAAATGCTGGCAACAGTAGCAACGATCAACTTATCTCCCTGAACCATATACTCTATTTGATTCACCAGACCGGCAGCCTGCCAGTTTCCCCATAAAAAGCTCAATATTGGCAAAGCCGCAAACCGAGCGTTTTTATAACCGCTAAGCCACAGGATAATGGCGGTAAACAGCAATAATAAAACTGGCACAGTACCCGGTAAGCGTGGGATAAACATCAGTGGTAGCAAACCTATAATTAACGCCCCAGCACATCGATCGATTGATAACACAGTAAAAAATCATCCTTTGATAATTAGCTATTGGTCTTTTCACAGCATCCTGCCGCTAAGCGTATTTTCAGTATTAAAGCGTGCTTTACCAGCATCAAGACTAAATCCTCCGAGGAGCCTCGAAAGCGAGTTTCAGCGGTTGCAAATACCCAAATGGAATTGCGACAAACTTCAAAAAATAGTGACTAGTTAGAAAGAAATAACGTGAGGAAAACAGCGGATGATTGGTTTAACTCAGAGTGAAAGTGAATACAGGGGGAAGGATTAACTTAAAAAACGAGTTTTTAATTCAGTGCAGGATAAGTGAGCTGGAAATAAAGGCGTTATTTGGCAAAGAGGTTTTTATCAGAATTCGATGATTATAAAAAGAAAAACGGCGCCATAAAGGCACCGTTTCATATTTTCACAAGCAATAACCCGGCTGGTTGCGAACAACTTAACCGTAGATATTAGCGCGATCACGTAATTCTTTACCCGGCTTAAAGTGCGGAACGTATTTACCTTCCAACTCTACTTTATCGCCAGTTTTCGGATTACGACCAACACGCGGAGCACGGTAGTGAAGAGAAAAACTGCCAAATCCGCGGATCTCAATGCGCTCACCTTCGGCTAATGTTCCAGCCATATGTTCAAGCATTTCTTTCACTGCATCCTCAACGGCCTTCGCCGGTACATGAGATTGCTGGCCAGCAAGTCTTTCAATAAGTTCAGACTTGGTCATATTACCTCCAAGCTTTGCAGCTAAACTACCGTATAGGGGCGGAGAAACCGCCCCCCGTTATTACTCGCCTTTTGCAGCTTTGAACGCTTCAGCCATAGCGTTAGAGAAGTTGCTTTCTTCTGGCTTACTGTTAACAGTAGCGATTGCATCTTTCTCATCAGCTTCGTCTTTCGCACGAACAGACAGGCTAATTACGCGGTTTTTACGGTCAACGCCAGTATATTTGGCTTCAACTTCATCACCTACGTTCAGTACCAGCGTTGCATCTTCAACGCGGTCACGAGTTGCTTCAGAAGCACGCAGGTAACCTTCTACGCCGCCTGCCAATTCAACTGTAGCACCTTTAGCGTCAACTGCAGTTACTTTACCAGTAACAATAGCACCTTTCTTGTTCATAGACAGGTAGTTATTGAACGGGTCTTCTGCCAGTTGTTTCACGCCCAGGGAGATGCGCTCGCGCTCTGCGTCAACTTGCAGAACAACAGCTGCGATCTCGTCACCTTTCTTGTATTCACGAACTGCTTCTTCGCCTGCAACGTTCCAGGAGATGTCAGACAGGTGAACCAGGCCGTCGATGCCGCCGTCCAAGCCGATGAAGATACCGAAGTCAGTGATAGACTTGATTTTACCTTCAACGCGGTCGTTTTTGTTGTGAGTTTCTGCAAACAGCTGCCATGGGTTAGATTTGCACTGTTTCAGGCCCAGAGAAATACGACGACGTTCTTCATCGATGTCCAGAACCATAACTTCCACTACGTCGCCTACGTTAACAACTTTAGACGGGTGAATGTTTTTGTTGGTCCAATCCATTTCAGAAACGTGTACCAGACCTTCAACGCCTTCTTCGATTTCTACGAAGCAGCCGTAATCAGTCAGGTTGGTTACACGACCAGTCAGCTTAGTGCTTTCTGGGTAACGTTTAGCGATAGCAACCCATGGATCTTCGCCCAGCTGTTTCAAGCCCAGGGATACACGAGTACGTTCGCGGTCGAACTTCAGCACTTTAACAGTGATTTCGTCGCCCACATTGACGATTTCGCTTGGATGCTTAACGCGTTTCCAAGCCATGTCAGTAATGTGCAGCAAGCCATCAACGCCGCCCAGATCAACGAATGCACCGTAGTCAGTCAGGTTCTTAACGATACCTTTAACTTCCATGCCTTCTTGCAGGTTTTCCAGCAATTGATCGCGTTCTGCGCTGTTTTCTGATTCGATAACGGCACGACGAGAAACAACTACGTTGTTGCGTTTCTGATCCAGCTTGATGACTTTGAACTCAAGCTCTTTGCCTTCCAGATGCAGAGTATCGCGAACTGGACGCACGTCAACCAGTGAACCTGGCAGGAACGCACGGATGCCGTTCAGTTCGACTGTGAAGCCGCCCTTCACTTTACCGTTGATCACGCCGATTACAGTTGCAGCAACTTCGAAAGCTTTTTCCAGAGTCAGCCATGCTTCGTGACGCTTAGCTTTCTCACGGGACAGCTGAGTTTCACCGAAGCCATCTTCAACTGCGTCCAGTGCAACGTCAACTTCGTCGCCAACCTGAATTTCCAGTTCGCCTTGCGCGTTCTTGAACTGTTCTGCTGGAATTGCGGATTCGGATTTCAGACCGGCGTCAACCAGTACGATATCTTTATCGATAGAAACAACAACACCACGGACGATAGAGCCCGGACGTGTTTCAATTGTTTTCAGGGATTCTTCAAAGAGTTGAGCAAAAGATTCTGTCATGTTAATAATCTTCAGGATTCTTAAGTTTAACGTCCATCGGGCATCCTGCCTAATGGGGTTGTTTCACATGCCTCGCCGTCCATCCTTGGCAGTAAGGTTAATTTGCCCTTTAATAACAAGTTATTAAGAGCTCGGTTCTTGCTACGCTGACGTTATTAACACGACGGCAACGCTAAAACTTTTTGGGCATACGCCAGCGCTTGTTCAATCACCTGCTCGATGGACATACTGGTTGAATCCAGTATTAACGCATCGGCTGCGGGTACTAAAGGCGCTATAGACCGATTACGATCGCGATCATCTCGCTCCTGTATCTCGGCTAAAAGACGTTCAAAGTTAACATTAAAGCCCTTTTCCTGCAACTGTAGCATGCGTCTGTGTGCTCGTTCTTCCGAACTGGCATCAAGAAATATCTTCACTGGCGCATCGGGAAACACTACGGTTCCCATATCTCTGCCGTCGGCAATCAGACCCGGCGCTTCGCGAAATGCCCGCTGACGGCGCAACAGCGCCTCACGAACACGCGGGAAAGCGGCTGCCTGAGAGGCGGTATTACCCACTGTTTCAGTGCGGATAGCATTGCTGACATCCTCACCTTCAAGAATAACGCGTAATTCTCCGTTTTCTGCGACAAAACGGACGTCGAGATGGGCGGCAAGTGGAACCAGTGCCTCTTCGGTGCTGATATCGACCTGATGATGCAACGCAGCCAAGGCTAAAACGCGGTAGATTGCACCTGAATCCAGTAAACGCCATTTCAGCGTTTCAGCCAGTGCTTTACACAGCGTGCCTTTGCCTGCACCACTCGGTCCATCAACGGTTATCACCGGGGCTATCGCCGTCATTTCTCTCTCCTTTCGGTAGGCAAAACCTCTTGTCTACCCCATCGGGTAAACACAGGTGCGACATTATACGCCGCATCTGCGAGAACTGTTACCCTGCGAGGTGTAGTTGCTGAAAATAAAACCACACCACGTTGAATAAGTTTAGGGAAAATTGATGTGTTTTGCTGAACATATTTTCAATTTGTATAAATGGGAAGGTTATCCCGCCCATTTATTAATAAGAAGCATACTTTAATACAAACCATGCTTAAACCAGCAGAATCATGCGGTTTGGCTTAAGCGAGCCAACTGTTCGAAATAGTCAGGGAAGGTTTTTGCGGTACATTTCGGATCGAGAATAGTGACCGGCGTATCCGATAACGCCACCAGCGAGAAACACATCGCCATACGATGATCGTTATAAGTGCCGATCTCTGCCGCGATCAGCTGCGCAGGTGGAAGCACGCGAATATAGTCGTGGCCTTCTTCCACTTCTGCTCCAACTTTACGCAGTTCGGTGGCCATGGCTGCCAGACGATCGGTTTCTTTTACCCGCCAGTTATAAATATTGCGAATGATTGTTGGCCCTTCGGCAAACAGCGCGGTGGTAGCAATGGTCATCGCCGCATCGGGAATATGGTTCATGTCCATATCGATGCCTCGTAACTCCCCTCGGCTACATTCGATATAATCATCACCCCAACGGATGATTGCACCCATTTTTTCCAATACGTCAGCAAATTTGGTATCGCCCTGCACGCTTTTCTTACCGATTCCGGTCACACGTACAGTGCCACCTTTGATCGCTGCCGCAGCGAGGAAGTAAGAGGCGGAGGACGCATCGCCTTCTACCAGATATTCACCCGGCGAACGATAAGTTTGGCCGCCCGCAATATAGAAGATCTGATAGTTTTCGTGCGTCACTTCAACGCCAAAGCTTTGCATCAAATGCAAAGTAATATCGATATAAGGTTTGGAAACCAAATCGCCTTGAATACGAATTTGCGTATCCTGCGCAGCCAAAGGTGCTGCCATCAACAGCGCCGTCAGGAACTGGCTGGATACGCTGCCGTCAACGGTCAGCTCGCCGCCGCGGAAACCACCGCGAATACGCAGCGGCGGATAATTTTCCTGTTCCAGATAATCAATCTGCGCGCCGCCCTGACGCAATGCGTCCACCAAATGGCCTATTGGGCGTTCTTTCATACGTGGCTCGCCGGTTAATATCACGTCGCCGTGGCTCAGGCACAAAGCAGCAGCCAATGGGCGCATTGCGGTGCCTGCGTTACCGAGGAATAACTCTACCGGCTCAGCGGCCAACAGCGGGCTCCCCAGCCCGTCAATCTCACATTGGGTGCGATCGGCGGAAAGACGATAATTAACGCCCAACGTTTTCAGGGCATTCAGCATATGGCGAATATCATCGCTATCTAACAGATTGTTTAGCCGGGTTGTCCCCTCAGCCAGTGCCGCCAGCAGCAGGGCGCGATTAGACACACTTTTGGAGCCGGGAAGATTAACGGTGCCGTCAATCAGCGCGATGGGTTGTAACGTCAGGGATTCCAGCATGGGAAAAACACTCTCCAGTCTTCTATTAATCAACAACCCCGCATGAACGGGGCTGTTTTGAGGCAAAAAATGGCGGCACATACCGCTAAATACATTGGGAAAATAACTGCCGATAAAGCAGGAAATCCCTGAAACGCTATCAGGCATGGCGACGTTCAAAGTCAACCATAAAATCAGTTAATACTTTAACGCCTTCAATCGGCATAGCGTTATAAATGGACGCCCGCATACCGCCTGCAACCCGATGGCCTTTCAACGCTTGCAGGCCCAACGCTTCGGCTTCACTGAGGAAAACGTTATCCAGTTCCGGTTTAGCCAGTTGGAACGGAATATTCATCCAGGAACGGTTGGCCGTGGCCACCTGATTGCGATAAAAATCGCTGCTATCAATAGCACTATAAAGTAATTCGGCTTTGGCGCGGTTACGTTTTTCCATTTCCACCAGACCGCCCTGCTCTTTCAACCACTTAAAGACCATGCCGGAAAGATACCAGGCGAAGGTTGGCGGCGTGTTGAACATCGAGTCATTCTTCGCCAATACCTGATAATCCAAAATAGACGGCACATGTTTGTGCGCTTTGCCCAGCAGGTCTTCACGAACAATCACCAACGTCAAACCCGCAGGCCCGATATTCTTCTGTGCGCCAGCGTAAATCAGGCCATAGCGGCTGATATCAATAGGACGGGAAAGAATCGATGAGGAATAATCGGCCACCACGATTTTATCGCCAAAATCGGGATCTTCATGGATCGCCACGCCGTCGATGGTTTCGTTCGGGCAATAATGCACATAGGCTGCATCCGCGCTTAACTGCCATTGGCTCATAGGCAGAACGCCGGTCAGACCATCAATTTGTGCTTTAATATCAATAACATTTGGCTCGCAATATTTCTGAGCTTCATTAATGGCGCTGTGTGCCCAATAGCCGCCATCGATGTAATCTGCCGAGGTTTTATCACCCAGCAGATTCTGCGGCACTGCGGCAAATTGCGCTCTGGCTCCGCCGTGGCAAAACAGCACTTTATAATTATCAGGAATTTTCAACAGATCCCGCAGATCCTGTTCGGATTGCTCGGCCACTTGAATGAATTCTTTACTGCGATGGCTGATTTCCATCACTGAGGTGCCAATGCCATGCCAGTTGCATAATTCTTGTTGTGCACGACGCAGAACTTCCACCGGCAGCATTGCTGGGCCAGCGCTAAAATTGTAAACCTGTGTCATTTCCCCTCACCGCTTTCACTGAGATAATCATCGTTTTAACCCATACATCGGTTTTATCATTCGCATTCAACGGCTGCAACGCTTATTCATCCAGAAGGTCGAAAGCGTCCCGGCGTTTTATAGCGGTTCGCCCGCCTATTGGCATTTCATGCAGAATTATTCGCTGAAAGTTAATGACTATGCGACTCACTACGCGATAGATAACTCAATTTGAGCTTGAATGACGTCAGGTGCGCGTTAGCGGCGGGTTTTGGTGCGAAAAAGGATTCGGGGTAAAAAGGGGCAGCGAGCCGCCCCCGAATTAATAAAATGAACGACTTAGTAAGTCAGGAACATTTTTTGAATTTCCTGCGGATTTTTGGTCTGCGTTAAGGCTAATTGCAGCAATACGCGAGCTTTTTGCGGATTCAACAGGCCAGAAGCCACAAAACCGTACTTGGTATCGTCAACTTCAGCATCCTGCGTGGTAGAACCGGTTGGTACGCGAGAAGAACGCACCACGGCGACGCCATTGTGTGCCGCAGTTGCCAGAGTGTCGAAGACGCTGTGGTACATGTTGCCATTACCCACACCGGCGCTGACGATGCCCTGATAACCATCGGCGATAAAGGCTTTGGCTGGAAGATCGGACGCGTTTGCATAGCTATAAACGATGCCAACTTTCGGCAAGGTCGTCAGTTTGGTGACGTCAAACGGAGTTTGTTTGTGTTCGCTTGCGTGCAGATAATTCACTTTACCGTCATGGATCAAGCCGACGGTACCGGTGTTTGGTGACTGGAAGGTCTGTACTGAAGTGGTGCTGGTCTTGGTCACATCGCGGCCATCCAATACCACATCGTTCATTGCCACCAAGACGCCGCGCTTGGCTGACTGCGGATCACTGGCAACAACCACTGCATTATAAAGATTCAGTGGGCCATCAGCGCCCATTGCTGTAGCTGGGCGCATTGCGCCAACCACAACCACAGGTTTATCGCATTTTACCGTCAAATCGAGGAAGTAAGCCGTTTCTTCCAGAGTATCGGTACCGTGAGTAATCACAAAACCATCGGTTTTTGCACAGTCTGCATTGATTCTCTTAGCCAGTTTCAACCAGACATCGTCATTCATGTCTTGGGAACCGATATTGACCAATTGCTCGCCGTGTACGTTGGCAATGTTTTTGATTTCCGGAACTGCATTAACCAAGGCATCCACACCAATTTTCCCCGCGGTGTAGTTGGATTTGGTGGCTGAATCGCCGCCGCCAGCAATGGTGCCGCCGGTCGCTAACAGCGTAATATTCGGCATAGCCAAGGCCGAACCACTAATCCCTGCCAAAATCCCTGCCAAAACGGTTAATTTTAAAGACTTCATCTTGCCAACTCCCTTTTTTATAAATGAATGAATTATCCGGTAAATCCACACAAATACTGTGACATATATTGTGCTTTAGGAATACATGGAGCTATCGGCCAAAACCCCGTATGATTGCGCGTTTTTAGTACGGTCAAAAAGTGAAAAACATGACGCAAACTTTTATCCCCGGCAAAGACGCTGCGCTGGAAGACTCCATTTCCCGTTTTCAGCAAAAACTGAGCGATCTCGGTTTTAATATTGAAGAAGCTTCCTGGCTCAATCCGGTTCCTCATGTTTGGTCAGTGCATATCCGCGATCGCGACTGTCCGCTGTGTTTTACCAACGGCAAAGGCGCGAGCAAAAAGGCCGCACTGGCCTCCGCTCTGGGTGAATATTTTGAGCGTTTATCAACTAACTATTTCTTCGCTGATTTTTATTTGGGTAAAGAAATCGCCAACGGTGAGTTCGTTCATTATCCCAATGAGAAGTGGTTCCCTATTCCGGCTGATGGCTCCCTGCCACAAGGCATTCTCGATGCCCGGCTGCACGCTTTTTATGACCCAGACAAAGAGCTAAATGCCAATGATCTGGTGGACTTACAGTCAGGTAACGTTGAGCGCGGAATCTGTTCCCTGCCCTTTACCCGTCAATCTGACCTGGAGACAGTATATATTCCTATGAATATCATAGGAAATCTTTATGTGTCTAATGGTATGTCTGCTGGTAATACCGCCAATGAAGCACGTGTCCAAGGTTTGTCAGAAGTTTTCGAACGCTATGTGAAAAACCGCATTATTGCGGAATCCATCAGCCTGCCCGAAATCCCGCAAGAGGTGCTGAACCGCTACCCTGGCGTAGTTGAAGCCATTGCAAAACTGGAAGAGGAAGGTTTCCCAATCCTTTCTTATGACGCCTCTTTGGGCGGCGCTTACCCGGTTATTTGCGTCGTCTTATTCAACCCTTCTAACGGAACTTGTTTTGCTTCATTCGGCGCGCATCCTGACTTCGGCGTAGCGCTGGAGCGCACCGTGACCGAATTGTTGCAAGGCCGCAGCCTGAAAGATTTGGATGTTTTCACCGCTCCAACCTTCGATGACGAAGAAGTGGCCGAACACACCAATCTGGAAACTCACTTTATCGATTCCAGCGGTTTAATTAGCTGGGATATGTTCAAGCAGGACGCAGACTATCCGTTCGTTGACTGGAATTTCAGCGGCACAACCGAAGAAGAATTCGCTACGCTGATGGCGATCTTCAAACAGGAAGATGCTGAAGTTTACATTGCAGATTATGAGCATTTGGGCGTTTACGCCTGCCGTATTCTGGTACCGGGTATGTCCGACATCTATCCGGCAGAAGATTTGCTGATGGCCAATAACACTATGGGCGTACATCTGCGTGACACTCTGCTGGCGTTGCCAGGCACCGAGTGGAAGCCAGAGCAGTATCTGCAATTGATCGAACAGCTGGACGACGAAGGTCTGGATGATTTTGCCCGCGTTCGTGAACTGCTGGGCATCGCCTCTGGGAAAGACAACGGCTGGTATACCCTGCGCGTTGGCGAGCTGAAATCCATGCTGGCGCTAGCCGGTGGTGATTTGGAGCAAGCGTTGATTTGGGTTGAGTGGACGCAGGATTTCAACGCCTCCGTATTTACTCCTGAACAGGCTAACTATTACCGTTGCCTGCAAACCTTGCTGCTGCTGACTCAAGAGCCGGATCGCGATCCTGCCCAATATCATGGCGCATTCATGAAAATGTACGGTCAAGATGCTGTGGATGCCGCTTCTGCCGCCCTTTGTGGCGAAGTTCGCTTCCACGGGCTGTTTAGCATCGATCCTGATTTGAAAGCATTACCGGCACATCAGGCGCTGTTGGGAGCCTATGAGAAGTTGCAAGCGGCCAAGCGTCGTTACTGGGCAAAAAACTAATAGCTTTGTTCCAGTTCTGAAAACTGCTATCTCATCAAGCGACGGCGAATCCTATGGGTTCGCCGTTTTTTTACCCTACATTTATCTATCCTCATTTTTATCGCTGTATGTTCTATAAGCGCCGAGTTATATAAAGCACCGAGTTATATAAACTGTGCGCTTAATAAATAGACATCTCAGCGCCTGAATTATTATTTATGCAGAAATTCCCATCGCCAGAATTATTTTTTCATCAAAAAACAGTTATTATTTTTGGGAGAAAATGGCACTTTTAGACAAATAATTCCGCCTAAAGCTCGCATTCTTATGGGCAGGTAAATAAATAGTTAATTTTTAATAGCGTGGTTGAAGGCGATAATCTACAAATTACGCTATTTATTAACCTTTTCTTCATCGAATTGAACGTTTAATCAAAATTTTTTGTAAATCTTAAAATATTTTTTCTCTTTAAATATCAATGAAATAACATGATTAACCATTGAGATTGCAGGTGTTTATGGCTGATTAAAGTGGCCCAATATGATCCACGTCAATTTTCACGCTATACTGCTTTGCTAGTATCTCGTTGTGCTTTATTAACCCTAAAGAGAGAGTTAGTGTGAAAGCTGACAACCCCTTCGATGCATTACTACCTGCGGCCATGGCGAAAGTAGCCGAAGATGCCGGTGTCTACAAAGCCACCAAGCATCCGATGAAAACTTTCTATCTGGCAATTACTGCGGGCGTGTTTATCTCAATCGCTTTTGTATTTTACATTACAGCTACTACTGGCACCGCGGGCGTTCCTTTCGGCTTTGCGAAATTAGTTGGCGGTATCTGCTTCTCACTGGGTTTGATGTTAGTCGTGGTATGCGGCGGCGACCTCTTTACTTCCACCGTATTAACCACCGTAGCGAAAGCCAGCGGCCGGATTACCTGGCGTCAGTTGGGGACTAACTGGGTGAATGTTTACGTTGGAAACCTGGCCGGAGCGCTGTTTTTTGTCGCCCTGATCTGGTTTGCCGGTCAATACATGGTTGCCAACGGCCAATGGGGCTTGAATGTGCTGCAAACCGCAGATCACAAATTGCACCATACTTTTATTCAAGCAGTATGTTTGGGCATTTTAGCTAACCTGATGGTGTGCTTAGCGGTATGGATGAGTTACTCCGGCCGTACCATTATGGACAAAATGTTCGCGATGATTCTGCCAGTCGGTATGTTTGTCGCCAGCGGCTTTGAACATAGCATCGCCAACATGTTTATGATTCCTATGGGCATAGTGATTAAAAACTTCGCTTCGCCTGAGTTCTGGCAAGCCATAGGAGCAACACCTGAGCAATTTGCTAATCTGACCGTAAGTAACTTTGTTATCGACAACCTCATTCCTGTTACCATCGGTAACATCATTGGTGGCGGGTTATTGGTAGGGTTAACTTATTGGGTAATTTATCTGCGCGGTGACCAGCAACATTAAAGTGTGGCCGCTACGTCTGGTTTTCGAAGAAATTCACATTAAAAGGTAGATGCATTATGACCGAACTTAATGAAAAATTGGCCAACGCATGGCAAGGTTTTACCGAGGGTGACTGGCAGAACGAAGTAAACGTTCGTGACTTCATCCAGAAGAACTACACCCCATATGAAGGTGACGAATCCTTCCTGGCCGGCTCTACCAAAGCAACCGATGAGCTGTGGGCCAAGGTCATGGAAGGCATCAAACTGGAAAACCGCACTCATGCGCCAGTTGACTTCGATACCGACGTAGCATCAACCATCATCTCCCACGACGCTGGTTACATTAGCAAAGATTTGGAAACCATCGTTGGTTTGCAGACTGAAGCACCATTGAAACGCGCCCTGATTCCATTCGGCGGCATCAAAATGGTTGAAAACTCCTGCAAAGTTTACGGTCGTGAGCTGGATCCACAGCTGAAAAAAGTGTTCACCGAATACCGCAAAACCCATAACCAGGGCGTATTCGATGTTTACACCAAAGACATCCTGAACTGCCGTAAATCCGGTATCCTGACCGGTCTGCCGGATGCTTATGGTCGTGGTCGTATCATCGGTGACTATCGTCGCGTAGCCGTTTACGGTATCGACTTCCTGATGAAAGACAAACTGGCTCAGTTCAATTCATTACAGTCACGTCTGGAAAACGGCGAAGATCTGGAAATGACCATCCAACTGCGCGAAGAAATTGCTGAACAGCATCGTGCACTGGGTCAAATCAAAGAAATGGCAGCTAAATACGGCTGCGATATTTCTCGTCCTGCGACTAACGCCCGTGAAGCGGTACAGTGGACTTACTTCGGCTACCTGGCCGCGGTGAAATCCCAGAACGGTGCAGCGATGTCCTTCGGCCGCGTGTCTACTTTCCTGGACGTGTACATTGAACGCGACATGAAAGCCGGCAAACTGACCGAAATCGAAGCGCAAGAGTTGATTGACCATCTGGTGATGAAACTGCGTATGGTTCGCTTCCTGCGTACCCCTGAATACGATGAGCTGTTCTCCGGTGACCCAATCTGGGCAACTGAGTCTCTGGCTGGTATGGGCGTTGACGGTCGTACTCTGGTAACTAAAACCAGCTTCCGCTTCCTGAATACCCTGTACACCATGGGGCCATCTCCAGAGCCGAACATGACCATTCTGTGGTCTGAGAAACTGCCGTTGAACTTCAAGAAGTTCGCAGCGAAAGTTTCTATCGACACCTCATCTGTACAGTATGAAAACGATGATTTGATGCGTCCTGACTTCAACAACGATGACTATGCCATTGCATGTTGCGTCAGCCCAATGATCGTCGGTAAACAAATGCAGTTCTTCGGCGCTCGTGCCAACCTGGCGAAAACCATGTTGTACGCAATCAACGGCGGCGTTGACGAAAAACTGAAAATTCAGGTAGGCCCGAAAGAAGCGCCAATGATGGACGAAGTGCTGGACTATGACAAAGTCATGGAACGCATGGACCACTTCATGGATTGGCTGGCTAAACAATACGTGACTTCGCTGAACATCATTCACTACATGCATGACAAGTACAGCTACGAAGCTGCGCTGATGGCTCTGCATGACCGTGATGTATATCGCACCATGGCTTGCGGTATCGCAGGTCTGTCCGTTGCTGCTGACTCCCTGTCTGCTATCAAATACGCGAAAGTAACGACTATTCGTGATGAAGATGGTCTGGCAGTCGACTTCAACATCGAAGGCGAATATCCACAGTTCGGTAACAACGATTCTCGCGTTGATGACATCGCCTGTGACCTGGTTGAGCGCTTCATGAAGAAAATTCAGAAGCTGCGTACCTACCGTAACGCGGTACCAACTCAGTCAGTTCTGACCATTACCTCTAACGTGGTTTATGGTAAGAAAACCGGTAACACCCCAGACGGTCGTCGCGCGGGTGCCCCATTCGGTCCAGGTGCTAACCCAATGCACGGTCGTGACCAGAAAGGTGCTGTTGCCTCTCTGACTTCCGTTGCCAAACTGCCGTTTGCCTATGCGAAAGATGGTATTTCTTATACCTTCTCCATCGTACCAAACGCTTTGGGTAAAGATGACGAAGTGCGTAAAGCTAACTTAGCGGGTCTGATGGACGGTTACTTCCATCACGAAGCGTCCATCGAAGGTGGTCAACACCTGAACGTGAACGTGATGAACCGTGAAATGCTGTTAGACGCGATGGAAAATCCGGAAAAATATCCGCAGCTGACCATCCGTGTATCGGGTTACGCAGTACGCTTCAACGCGCTGACCAAAGAACAGCAACAGGATGTTATTACTCGTACTTTCACTCAGTCGATTTAATAACCCGATACGCAAAGAATTTGGAGTGACGGACAGGTAGCAAGAAAACAAAGCCCGATGAACTGACTTAAGTCGCTGATTTAGGCTCGTGTATCCGCTAACAACCCTGTTGCTTCAAGTCCGAAGGGTATAAACTTAAAGGCTCCACGACTGTGGGGCCTTTACTTATCAAGCACAGCTATTTTCACCAACCACCGCACGATGTACTTGCCAGAAAAGTCTGTTTTGCCAGCCATCTACCCTGAGTGGGTGCCCGGCAAAACAGTTTTATCCGACCTAGCGTCGGCAGCAGGAGTGCCAGCTCAGACGTTGTGATCGCCCGAATCACCGAGCTAACAAGGGCATCCCCTTCCTCCTGCCCTGCCGCCGTTATGTTGATTTCGACTGCTATTGAACGGTCAATTTGGAGAACCCCCTGCAATGTCTGTACTTGGTCGCATTCACTCATTTGAATCCTGTGGCACCGTTGATGGTCCCGGCATCCGCTTTATCGTTTTCTTTCAAGGCTGTTTGATGCGTTGCCTGTACTGTCACAACCGCGACACTTGGGATACCCACGGCGGTAAGGAAGTGACGGTTGAAGAGCTGGTCAAAGAAGCCGTGACCTACCGACACTTTATGAACGCATCCGGCGGCGGCGTGACCGCATCCGGCGGCGAAGCCATTTTACAGGCTGAATTTGTGCGTGACTGGTTCCGCGCTTGTCATAAAGAAGGCATTCATACCTGTCTGGATACCAACGGATTTGTTCGCCGTTACGATCCGGTGATTGATGAATTGCTGGATGAAACCGATTTGGTGATGTTGGATCTGAAACAAATGGATGATTCCATTCATCAAAATCTGGTCGGCGTGTCTAACCATCGTACTCTGGAATTCGCTCGTTATCTGGCGAAACGCAACCAGAAAACCTGGATTCGCTACGTTGTGGTTCCGGGTTGGTCAGATGACGATAAATCCGCCCATATGTTAGGTGAGTTTACCCAAAATATGACTAACATCGAGAAAATCGAATTGCTACCTTACCATGAGTTAGGCAAGCATAAATGGGTAGCCATGGGCGAAGAATATAAGCTGGACGGCGTTAAGCCACCATCCAAAGAAATTATGGATCGAGTGAAAGGTATCCTGGAAAGTTACGGTCACAAAGTGATTTACTGACTTACCGTTTATTCTGCCAGCCGGGATTTCGCAACCGGCTGGCAGAGAGCGTTACACCGCCGCAAAAGGCGTGTGTTGCTGATCCGGTTTCTTCAGCAGCATCATCAGATACACCAATGCCACTCCCGCAATCATCACGAATAATAAATTATCAGAAAAATTCTGCATCAGCATTGATGTCATGGTCGGCCCAGCCAGACTGCCGATGGTGTAACTCATCAATAAAGCCTGATTCATCGCCACTAACTCATCGGAACTGGCTTTTTCACAGGCCCAGGCCATAGCGACTGGATAGAGCGTAAAACCTGCCGCCCCCAGAATAAATAGCGCTGGCGCCATCGCATAGTTACTGAGCATCGCGATACAGCCCAATATCACGACAAATACCTGAATACGCAGCACCAGCAGGCGACCATAGCGATCGGCCATGCGCCCTACCGGCCATTGTCCGAAGATCCCCGAACTGACCAGCAGCGCCATCCACCATCCGACGTTGGCATCGCTCATCCCCTGATGGGATAAATACAGCGGCATTAGCCCGTAGAGCGATCCCAGCACGATACCTGAGATAATACAGCCATTGATACCCAAGCGAGCGCTACGACGCTTAAACATCGGCCAAACCTTCACATGGGTGGTTTCAGCCGACTGATTAGCGAAGTGAGCAAATAGAAGTGGCAACATCGCAGTAATCACCAACGCGCTCACCCAAGGAATCACGCTGGCCAACTGGGTAGAGACCATGCCCAAGAGCAGTTGGCCACCCACGGTGCCCAGATAATATATCGTCATATACGCCGCCAATAGCTGTCCACGATTAGTTGGCGTGCCGCTGCGTAACAATGCGCTTTCTACAATTACCCAAATCAACGCGCAGGCTACACCGGCCATAAAACGCCAGCCCAACCAGCTCCAGAAATCGACTGACAGCATCAGCCCGCAGGTCGCCGCCGCAAATAACAGGCAAGAGTAGTGATAGCTGCGATTAAAGCCCAAACGCTGAATAAGTCGGCCAGCGATCAAGGTTCCCGCAAGATTACCGCTGAAATATGAAGAACTTACCATACCCACTTGCCACACTGGCAAATGCTGGTGGCTAAGCCACAGGGGAACTAATGTATTTAATACCGCGATTGAAACTGTAAATAGCAAAAGCCCACAGAGCAACAATAGCACTGGGCGAGAGTATGCGGACATAGTGAAACGAGGACCGTTGGCGCGATGGAAAGTGAGCGCATCATGCCACTGGTGATAAAAAAGTCAATTGCTCTGACAGTGGTAATAGCACGATATGCTACCAGCGTGGTTTTTATGCTATCTCATCAAACAATAAGCCTGCAAACAAAATGTTGAGTTTCTCCACTTTTACTTTCAGGAACTTCCCCCATCTCAGGAGATATTCCGAAATAAACGCCCAAATTTAGGCCATTAAAAAGCCCCGCAATGCGAGGCTTTGAACATCAACAGCTGAAATCTATGGCTTAGCCGCCAATGTATTCCAAGCCGCCCATGTACGGACGTAATACTTCGGGAACCTGAATACGACCATCCGCTTGCTGATAGTTTTCCAGTACCGCGACTAAAGTACGGCCAACAGCCAGACCAGAACCATTCAGGGTATGAACCAGACGTGGTTTACGGTCAACTTTGTTACGGCAGCGCGCTTGCATACGACGCGCCTGGAAATCCCACATATTGGAACATGAGGAGATTTCGCGGTAAGTGTTCTGCGCGGGCAGCCACACTTCCAGATCGTAGGTTTTGCTTGAACCGAAGCCCATGTCGCCGGTGCACAGCAACATTTTACGATAAGGCAGACCCAGCAATTGCAGTACTTTCTCCGCGTGGCCGGTCAGTTCTTCCAGCGCATCCATGGAATCTTCTGGACGAGTGATCTGTACCATTTCGACTTTATCGAACTGATGCATACGAATCAGACCACGGGTATCCCGACCATAAGAACCGGCTTCTGAACGGAAACACGGCGTATGGGCAGTCATTTTCAGTGGCAGGGATTCTTCTTCCAGAATCTCGTCGCGTACCAGGTTGGTTACTGGCACTTCTGCCGTTGGAATCAGCGCGTAGTTGCTGCTGTCAGACTCTTCTTCCAGCGGTTTGGTGTGGAACAGATCGCCACCAAATTTAGGTAATTGGCCAGTGCCGTAAAGCGTGGCGTGGTTAACCAGATACGGAACGTAAGTTTCCAGATAGCCGTGCTTTTCAGTGTGCAGATCCAGCATGAACTGCGCTAATGCGCGATGCATACGGGCAATTTGCCCTTTCATCACCACAAAACGCGCGCCGGTCAGCTTAACCGCAGCAGCAAAATCCAGACCGCCAGCCATTTCACCTAGAGCAACGTGATCGCGAACGTCAAAATCATACTGGCGCGGTTCGCCCCAACGGCTCACTTCCAGATTGTCGTTCTCATCTTTACCGACTGGCACAGAATCATCCGGCAGGTTAGGAATAGAAAGCGCCAAATCGCGAATTTCGTTTTGCAGCGTTTCCAATTCCGCTTTAGCGGCATCCAGCTGGTCACCCAACGCATTAACTTCAAGACGTAATGGCTCGATATCTTCACCACGAGCTTTTGCCGCACCGATCATTTTCGATCGAGAGTTACGTTCTGCCTGCAGATTTTCTGTTTCGGTCTGTAAAACTTTGCGGCGTGCTTCTTGTGCGCGCAACGTATCAACATCAAGTTTAAAACCTCTGCGAGCAAGTTTTTCTGCGACTGCGTCTAGCTCATTGCGCAGCATATTGGGATCGAGCATGCTAGTCCTGTGCTTGTAGTTAAAAAAATAAAGGGTTGTTAGAAGAAATCTTACTGACGTAAGCGAAGTATTCTCCGCTTACCAAGTAGTTATAAAGATAACCTTACCGCAACGACAAGGCTAGCGGTAGCGTTTTATCGGGCTATTTTGATCCTGCTCAGCCAACCATGCCAGCTTTTCACCTATTTTACCTTCAAGACCGCGTGAAGTCGGCGAATAGTAGCGGGTTGCCGCCATTTCCGGCGGGAAATAGTTCTCACCGGCCGCGTAGGCATTTTGTTCGTCATGAGCATAACGATACTCCGCGCCCAGCCCCATTTCCTTCATTAATTTGGTTGGTGCGTTCCGCAGATGTTCTGGCACATCAAAATCAGGCATTTCACGTGCATCACGCATCGCCGCTTTGAAAGCGGTATAAACCGCATTACTCTTGGGCGCACAGGCAAGATAAACAATGGCTTGGGCGATGGCTCTTTCACCTTCTGCCGGGCCGACGCGGGTGAAGCAATCCCAGGCAGAAATAGCGACTTGCATCGCGCGAGGATCGGCATTGCCGACGTCTTCCGAAGCAATGGCTAACAAACGCCGGGCTACATATAGCGGATCGCCACCGGCGGTAATAATACGGGCGTACCAATACAGCGCGGCATCCGGCGCCGAGCCTCGTACCGACTTATGCAGCGCCGAAATCAGATCGTAATAGCGGTCGCCTTTGTTATCAAAGCGAGCGCTACGCTCCCCCGAAACTTCTTTCAATAATTCAGGAGTCAGTACTCGCACACCTTTGGCATCAATTTCAGCCATATCCGCCATCATTTCCAGGCTATTTAGCGCCCGGCGAGCGTCTCCTCCCACCAACTCCGACATCATGCGGCGGGTTTCATCCAGTAACTTGATATTCTGACCGCCCAAACCGCGGGTACTATCAGACATCGCCTGATCGATCACTTTCTCGATATCTGCCGCTGTCAGCGCTTTCAGCAAATAGACCCGGGCTCGAGAAAGCAAAGCCGAATTGAGTTCGAAAGAGGGATTTTCGGTGGTGGCACCGATAAAAGTAATAGTACCGTCTTCAATATGAGGCAAAAACGCATCCTGCTGGCTTTTGTTGAAGCGATGTACTTCATCAACAAACAGAATAGTCCGCCGCCCAGCATCACGGTTTTGACGCGCCCGCTCGATCGCTTCGCGGATCTCTTTGATCCCGGAGGTCACGGCAGAGATACGCTCCACATCTGCCTGCCCATAGCGGCCAATAATTTCAGCTAACGTGGTTTTACCGGTTCCCGGCGGCCCCCATAGGATCATCGAATGCAGTTGCCCTGCTTCAATCGCACGTGGCAATGGTTTACCCGGAGCTAATAAATGCTGCTGTCCGATATATTCAGCCAACGTTAAAGGCCGCATACGCGCGGCCAATGGCTGAAACTCGTTTTGAGAAAAATCGAGGGATAGATTACTCACTCACACCTCACTGGCGCTGGTCGTCCAGCGTAACCCCCTTCGGCGGGGTAAACTTGAATTTGCTGGCATCGAACGTGCTGTTTTGCTGGCCTTTCAGCACATAGGCGCTGCGCTGGCCGTCTTGTTCGACGGCGGTAAAGCCTTTGATCGTGCCGCCTGGCGTCACGCTGATGGCGAACTGTTTCAGATTACCGCTCGGCGCTTTTGGCGTCAGCTCAAAATCATCGCCTTTCTGTTTCACATTGTACTGTTTCCAGTCATCCGGATTATTGCGGGTAATCAGCATAAACGGTGTGTTGCCGGTTGAGTTTTTCAACCAGGTTGCCGTCGCCTGTTCAACAAAAGGATTATAGAACCACAGCGTTTCGCCGTCAGAGATAAGCACGCTTTCGTCTGGCGAAGTCATATGCCAGTTGAACAGATTTGGGCGTTTTACCCACAGGTCGCCTTCACCTTCTTGTACCGCCGCGCCGTCAGCGCTGGTCACGTACTGCGAGAACTTAGCGTGGAAACTGTTCACTTTGCTCAGGCGGCCTTGAAGATCCTGGCTTGCATCGGCCAAAGCGGAGGCGGAAATAACACTGGAGAGCAAACAGCAGGCAACGAGCAGCTTTTTCATGATTCCAAATACCTTGTAAATGCTATTACCCCGGCAAATATTGCCATAGGGACCTATTCAATAATTAACTATCTGCACTCTAGCCGAAGCCTATTATTCAGCTATAGCACAATAATCTGATAAACAGCATGGTTTACGCTTCTTTGCACAGCATTCACTAAAAGAATGATTGTGCGTCAATGTTACCAATCTTTCTGGTCGTAGCCTGAAACCTTAGAACGACCGCTGAAAAGCTTTAATTATCAATTTAAACGCGCTTTATCTTTTAGCTCAAGGGCCGCAATGCGGCCCTTTTATACGTCATGATCCGATCATTGATAACGATTATTCATGAGGCGGTGGAGCTAACACCTCACGGTTACCGTTATGGCCTTGCGGACTAACGATTTGCTGGGCTTCCATCTGTTCGATAATACGGGCAGCTCGGTTATAACCAATGCGGAACTGGCGTTGAACCCCGGAAATAGAGGCTCGGCGTTTTTCCAACACAAAGCTGACAGCCTGATCGAACAGCGGATCCAGTTCTTCATCGCTATCCAGCCCTAAACTACCGCCTTCGCTGTCATCACTGCCGTTAAGGATGCTTTCGATGTACTGCGGACGCCCGCGAGCCTTCCAGTCGTTAACCACCGCATGCACTTCCTGATCGCGTACAAAGGCACCGTGCACTCGCACCGGTATCGATGAGTTTGGCGCCATATACAGCATATCACCCATGCCCAACAACGATTCTGCACCGCCCTGATCGAGAATGGTACGGGAATCGATCTTGCTGGACACGGTAAAGGCAATCCGAGTCGGTATGTTAGCTTTAATCAAGCCGGTGATCACATCCACCGATGGACGCTGAGTCGCCAGCACCAGATGAATACCTGCGGCACGCGCTTTCTGCGCCAAACGGGCAATCAGCTCTTCCACTTTCTTACCGACGGTCATCATCAAATCGGCAAATTCATCTACCATCACCACGATGTATGGCAGTTTCACCAGCATTGGCGGTTCGATATCCATGCCGTCGCCTGGTTTCCAGAACGGATCGGGAATCGGACGCCCCATAGCTTCAGCCTGCGCCACGCGTTCGTTATAACCCGCTAAATTACGCACGCCAAGCGCGGACATCAGCTTATAACGTCGTTCCATTTCGCCCACACACCAGCGCAGCGCATTAGCGGCATCCTTCATATCGGTAACCACTTCGGTCAACAAATGAGGAATACCTTCATACACTGACAGTTCCAGCATTTTCGGGTCGATCATGATGAAACGAACTTCATCCGGAGTCGCTTTATACAAGATACTCAGGATCATGGCGTTAACACCGACCGATTTACCGGAACCCGTCGTACCCGCAACCAGTAAGTGTGGCATTTTGCCCAGATCCGCCACCACCGGCTGCCCGGCAATGTCTTTACCCAGCACAATAGCCAGCGGCGAAGTGTTATCACGGAATTTAGCGCAGTCCAGCACTTCTCGTAGATAGACGGTCTGGCGACGTTTATTCGGTAACTCCAACCCGACATAAGGCTTACCTGGAATCACTTCCACCACGCGCACCGCAATGGCAGAGAGAGAACGCGCCAAATCGCGCGACAGGTTAGAAATACGTGAAGCTTTCACCCCTGGAGCCAAATCCAGCTCGAAGCGGGTAATCACCGGCCCCGGCGATATTCCCACCACTTCGGCTTTGACCCGATAATCTCCAAGACGCGCTTCAACCAAACGCGCAGTTTGCTCCAAGGCAAACATATCCACCGGTTCTTCCTCTTCTGGCGGAGAAGCCAGCAGATCCAGCGTCGGCAGTGGTGTCGTTGGTTTTTGCAGCGGCTGATCGTTACGCATCAGGAACGGATGAATCAGGCTGTCCATAGCAGGAACAGGCTGCGGTACCGGTTGAGGTGCGGCCGGTGCCTGCGGAGCAGCCGTCGGATAAGTCGGCGCATTCTGGGCTGTCGAATAGGCCGACTCCGCTGGTGCCGCAGGCTGAGGAGCCACCGGCTGCTGATAGACGGGTGCGGCTGGCTGCTGCACTGGAGGTTCAGCCTGATACTGCGGTTCCGGCTGCGTGGGCTCTTCGGTATAAGGTGACAGCGTAAACAGCGGTTCGCGCGGCGTATCGTCGACCAAATCCGCAACCGGCGAGAAGGTGAATGCATTATGCGTATCAACCGGGCGACTTGGCACCACGACTGGCTCAGATTCAGAAGATATCCCGTAACGACTTTGCTGTTGAGCAGCAAAGGCCTGACGCAGCTCCGCGTCCTGCAACGCTTGTTCATCTTCCGGTTCGATCTGCGGCTCTGGCTCTGCGGCATAATTTTCACCGTAGCGCTGGTTTTCCCGATCGGCGAAAGCTTTACGCAGCATGGCCTGTTGCAACGCATCTTCGTCGTGCTGCGCTTCCACACTTTGCGGCGCGCTAGGCTGAGGCTCATCGCCCTGACGAGCGCGTTGCTCCTGCTCTGCCATGCGCTGTGACGGCAACTTGATACCATAAGAAGCCATTTCACGACGGGTAGGAATACGCACAGGGTTAGGACGAGGCAACTCAGGGCCAATACCCTGTTTAATCTGGGAGTTACTGTCACTTATAGCGGTAAACGCTGGCATAAAGGTTGCCGCGGCGGCCGTGGACACCCCATGACCCACTGCAGGAATAGAGCCGGTGACAGCCGAAGGTGAGCTTTCAGCGCCCGACTCGTCACCGAAACCAGGATTCATATAAGGCGTTGATTCCACGCGATCGCTGTGGCGCTGAGCGGCGGTAAAATCAAACGGCGACGGCTGCGGATCGGCATCCCATGTGCCCATTTGCGGCTCACGTTTCTCAGGCTCGGCGGTTGGGCGGATCGGTGCCGGTGTTTCTTCAGGAATTTCGAAGGAATATAGCGGCGGTGTCGCCAGATTCTCGGTCATTGGCGATGCGCTGTGGCTAACATTTTGCGCTGACGCAGTTTCAGCCGGCGCCGTTTCTGTCGAAGCCCACGGCTGATGCTGAGTCTGTGTCTCATCAACGTCTGTTGCCCTCATCGTGCTCAGAAGCGGATCATCATAAGGCGCTGCTGCCGTCTGTGGCGCAGCATCAGGGATAACCGGAGCAACAGCGGCATTTTCACCAGGACTTTCCGTTGGGATTTTAGTCAGCGATGGTGCCGAGAACAGGACATCATCAACGTCATCACTCGCGTTGGCTGTTGTCGCAGCAACGACCGATGCGGCTACGCCGGGTTGAGCGTCGGGTTCATCGGCAATTTCGGCATCCAGATAATCGTCATCTTCATCTCTTTGACGCTCAGATCTGCGGGAACGGTTGGTCAGAAAGGCCAAAGAACCCAGCACTACCCCACCGATTTTTTCGGCAATAACTAGCCATGACCAGCCGGTAAACAGGGTTAAGCCTACCGCCCAGATACACAGCAGCGTCAGCGTCGCGCCCACGCCGTTGAACCACGGCAGCATCGCGTTACTGAACAGGCTGCCAATCACACCGCCGGAAGCAAAGTAGTACAAATCATCGACATTCAGCGCAGCCAGCCCGCAGGATGTCAAAATCAGCGCCAGCGTGCCGATCAGTTTGAGAGAGAGGCTGAAATAGTCGATATGATCGCTGTCATCACGCTGGCGGAATGCGGCCCAGCACAACATCACCATGATCGGCGGAATGGCGTAAGCCAGCACACCAAAGGTGAAGAACAACGTATCGGCCATCCAGGCGCCAACGCTGCCACCCAGATTATGAATAGGTTCATGCCATGCGGTCTGTGACCAGCTTGGATCGGAAGGGTTGAAACTGATCAGCGCGGCCATCAGGTACGCTGCCAAAATAGTTACCACAATCAGTACGGCTTCAAGTAAACGACGCCCGTTGCTGAGTTTCTTCAGGGTAACTTCTTTATCTTCTGTATATTCCTGGCTCAAGAAAGGCTCTCCAGGTCCTGTGAATTGGTAATAGAAACAACGCCGAGAAACCTTCCCGGCGCTGAAACTGTATGAATAAACAGGAGTGTAACCAAATTACTCAGGTTTTGCACCTGCCCGTTTAGCGCGTCTTGATCACAAGACGATTGCTCTGTTTTACTTCTTCCATAACTACGTAAGTACGGGTGTCGTTCACTCCCGGCAGACGCAGCAAGGTTTCACCAAGCAATTTACGGTAGGCAGACATGTCTGGCACGCGGGTTTTCAGCAAATAGTCAAAATCGCCGGAAACCAAGTGACACTCTTGAATTTCATCAAGTTTTTGCACTGCGGTGTTAAATTGTTCAAACACATCTGGCGCACCACGATTCAGAGTAATCTCAACAACAACCAACAGTGCAGCGTCCAGATATTGCGGATTTAACAGCGCAGTGTAGCCCTGAATGAAATCCTGGCGCTCTAAGCGGCGAACACGTTCCAGACACGGCGTAGGCGATAAACCTACACGTTTTGAAAGCTCTACGTTTGAGATCCGACCATCCTTCTGAAGCTCATTCAGGATGTTACGGTCAATACGGTCAAGCTCCTTCCCCGGGCGTTTCTTATTGTCTATCATCTTATTGTCTCTCTTAATTTCCTTGAATCCGCCACATGCCCTAACCGGAAGTCGGTGTTCTGAGCCTGCCACAGACAAAGACCCACAGCCTGTTTTTGTGCAAATATATCAACATGTTCCTATCTCACACCCTGTCTGTCCAACCGCATGCGAGGTACTCGATGATTATTAGCGTCCCGAAAGAGATGAAAACATCGCGGTGCCGAATGGGATGTTTTCCAACGATACCGAGAAATCACTGCACGTAGCCACCCAGCATTAATCGAAAACGTTCCAGGGTTTTCGATTGATATCAGTGATACCAATTCTGAAATTATGGCGCGCAGATAATTTCTTCTTCCTATGATGTTTTCGCAAATGCACAGCCGATTGTCAAAGTAAAAGAAGTTAAATCAGTAGAACGTGCCAGATAAAAAATCTCACTCGCTCATTTTCCCCTCGTTTTTACGCTTTTTTTACCTCATGTTCAGAGAGAAAATTCCGCTGAATTCGGGTGGAAGTGACAGATGAGGGCACAAAATTCGTAGGGTTAAGGCCAACCACTTGCGGACAGCCATGTCCGAGAGCAAATGTAGCCGCGATTAAAAAAGCCCCATCCGATAGGTTTCTCTCCTAACTGCTTATTCTTAATGCATTTCGCTGAGAAAATAGTCATCACCTATCAAACAAATCGCTAACAACATTTTTGTTCGCTTTTTTTACTGTCACATTTTCCCTACAATCCCTAACATTGTCCGCCATTGTGGGAAAGAGGTATTCATGAGCACGGCTAAGCACAGCAAATTAATTATTCTTGGTTCAGGTCCTGCGGGTTACACCGCGGCAGTTTATGCCGCCCGCGCCAATCTGAAGCCCGTTTTGATTACCGGGATGGAAAAAGGCGGCCAGCTGACAACCACCACCGAAGTTGAAAACTGGCCCGGTGACCCAGAAGGTCTAACCGGCCCGGCGCTGATGGAACGTATGCACGAACACGCAGCGAAATTCCAAACCGAAATTCTTTTCGACCATATCAATAAAGTCGATCTGCAACAGCGTCCGTTCCGTCTATTCGGCGATAGCGAAGAATATACCTGTGATGCTCTGATCATCGCCACAGGGGCATCGGCCCGTTATCTGGGGATGGAATCTGAAGAAGCCTTTAAAGGCAAAGGCGTTTCCGCTTGCGCAACCTGCGACGGTTTCTTCTATCGTGGCCAGAAAGTCGCGGTAGTCGGCGGCGGTAACACTGCGGTTGAAGAAGCGTTATATCTGGCAAACATTGCGGAAGAAGTACATCTAATTCACCGCCGTGATACTTTCCGTTCGGAAAAAATCCTGATCGACCGTCTGATGGAAAAAGTGAAGAACGGCAATATCGTGTTGCACACCGACCGCACTTTGGATGAAGTGTTGGGCGATCAAATGGGCGTTACCGGCGTGCGTTTGCGTTCAACCCAAACCGATGAAACCGAAGAACTGGCAGTTGCTGGCGTATTTATCGCCATCGGCCACAGCCCAAACACCGCAATTTTCGGCGATCAGTTGGAACGGGAAAACGGCTACATCAAAGTGCAGTCTGGCATTCAGGGCAACGCGACCCAGACTTCCGTACCTGGCGTATTTGCCGCCGGCGACGTCATGGATCATATTTATCGTCAGGCGATTACCTCCGCGGGCACCGGCTGTATGGCTGCGTTAGACGCGGAGCGTTATCTGGACGGCTTGGTCAACGATAAGTAATCGACCCGGCCTGAAGAACGACTCAGGCTAGCTCGAAGAAACAGGCGGCTCAATCGCAAGATGAGTCGCCTTTTTATTCGTGGCTTCACTTTATTTATATCTCCGCCGAGTTGTTCGTGCGTTCAAAACGGCCAAGCCTCATGGATTACCTGCAATCCGTTTAATTAAAAAGTAAAGATACAGTTGGCAACAATATAAAATAACAGTGCAAAAAACCTATTTAACTCGCCACTCCCCATGTCAATCACTTGTTATTTAATTGTGATTGGTTGGTTTCAGTAATAATCGATGAAATAAAAACCAAAAAACGAATCATTTCTACTTTTTGATTTACAATCAATGAGGTAAATCAAAATAACCTCTTCCTGTATTTTTCTTAAACTTGTTTAAAACCACTATTTCCCCCTTATTTGTTTTCACAAGGCGTAGGGACAAGGTAACATTGCCTTTCGCCGGTTTGCCCTCTTCGGGGAGCAGACATCTATTGATAAATTTATCATCCCATTTCCTGCGCAGAATAATTGCCTGATGAATAAAACAAGACAATATGAGTTGATTCGTTGGCTGAAAAAACAAAGCGCCCCCGCGCAACGTTGGCTCCGCCTTTCCATGCTACTTGGTTTGCTCAGCGGGTTATTGATCATCGCTCAAGCCTGGTTATTAGCCGGATTATTGCAGGCGCTGATTATGGATCAGATGCCGCGAGAGGCTCTGACCAACGACTTCTTGCTGCTGGCTGGAACTTTCGCAGCGCGCGCCGTGGTCAGTTGGCTACGGGAGCGGGTAGGTTTTATCTGCGGCATGAAGGTGCGATTGCAGATTCGTAAAATCGTGCTGGATCGCCTTGAACAACTCGGGCCATCCTGGGTAAAAGGCAAACCAGCCGGCAGTTGGGCGACCATTATTCTTGAACAAATTGAGGAAATGCAGGATTACTATTCGCGCTATTTACCACAAATGTATCTGGCCGGTCTGATTCCGCTGTTGATTTTGATTGCGATTTTCCCGATTAACTGGGCCGCAGGACTCATTTTGTTCGTCACCGCTCCGCTGATCCCGATTTTCATGGCGCTAGTCGGCATGGGCGCAGCAGATGCTAACCGCCGCAACTTTGTTGCACTGGCGCGATTGAGCGGCAATTTCCTCGATCGCTTGCGCGGTTTGGACACCTTGCGCTTATTTCATCGGGCGAAGGCCGAAACCGACCAAATCCGTGATTCTTCCGAAGATTTCCGCAGCCGGACCATGGAAGTGCTGCGCATGGCCTTCCTTTCCTCGGCGGTTCTCGAATTTTTCGCCGCTATTTCTATTGCCGTTGTCGCGGTTTATTTCGGTTTTTCCTATCTTGGCGAATTGAATTTTGGCAGCTACGGATTGGGCGTCACCCTGTTTGCCGGTTTTCTGGTGCTGATTCTGGCTCCTGAGTTTTACCAACCACTGCGCGATCTCGGCACCTTCTATCACGCCAAAGCGCAGGCCGTTGGCGCGGCGGAATCATTAGTGACGTTCCTCGCCAGCGAAGGCGAAGCTATCGGTCAGGGGGATAAAAACCTACCCGACGAAGGTTTAATCACGCTGGAAGCCGCCGAACTGGAAATACTGGCACCCAACGGCACTCGCCTGGCTGGCCCGTTGAATTTCACGCTACAACCCGGCCAGCGCATTGCCATTGTTGGGCAGAGTGGCGCAGGAAAAAGCTCATTACTCAATCTGTTACTGGGCTTTCTGCCTTATCGTGGCTCTCTGCGGGTTAACGGCATTGAACTGCGCGAACTTGCCCCTCAGGCATGGCGCAGCCAGCTAAGCTGGGTAGGCCAAAACCCTTATTTGCCGGAGCAGACTTTGGCCAGCAATATTCTGCTCAATCAGCCCGACGCCAGCGAACAGCAGCTGCAACAGGCGGTTGAACGTGCCTACGTCAATGAGTTCCTCGGGGATTTGCCCAACGGGTTAGCCACGGAAATCGGCGATCATTCGGCTCGTCTATCCGTTGGTCAGGCACAGCGCGTCGCCGTGGCGCGCGCCTTGTTAAATCCTTGCCGGCTACTGCTGTTGGATGAGCCAACCGCCAGTCTGGATGCCCACAGCGAACAATTAGTGATGAAAGCATTAAACGAGGCTTCGCGAATGCAGACTACGCTACTGGTGACGCACCAGTTAGAAGATACGCTAGATTATGACCAAATCTGGGTAATGGACCGCGGGCTGCTGGTTCAGCAAGGGGATTACACCACACTGAGTCAGTCTGAGGGGCCTTTCGCCAACCTGCTGTCTTATCGCCGTGAGGAGCTTTAATCATGCGCGTGCTTCTTCCATTTCTGGCGCTTTACCGCCGTCATTGGTTCTTGATTAGCCTCGGCATTTTGCTGGCTATTATTACTTTGCTGGCCAGCATTGGCCTATTGACGCTGTCCGGCTGGTTCCTCGCTGGTACTGCACTCGCTGGCCCGCCGGGTTTGTATACCTTTAACTATTTGCTTCCCGCCGCGGGCGTTCGCGGTTCAGCCATTTTACGCACCGCCGGACGCTACGCCGAGCGCGTGGTGAGCCACGATGCTACCTTCCGGGTGCTGGCGCATTTGCGGGTATTTACCTTTCAGCGCATTTTACCGCTCTCCCCTGCCGGGATTGCCCGTTTTCGTCAGAGTGAAGTGCTCAACCGCTTGGTGGCTGATGTCGATACGTTGGATCATCTGTATCTGCGGGTCATTTCGCCGTTAATCGCCGCGCTGGCGATCATCGCTGCCGTTACCTTCGGTCTGAGTTTCCTTGATGTCGAGCTGGCATTGACCCTAGGTGCCATTCTACTGGGGCTGCTGCTAATTCTGCCGCTGATTTTCTACCGCGCCGGTCAACCTATCGGTGCCGATCTCACCGTATTCCGTAGCCACTACCGCACACAACTGACCGCCTGGCTGCAAGGTCAGGCCGAACTGTTGGTCTTCGGCGCGTTAGGACGTTTTCGCCATACTTTGGAAGATATCGAACGGCGTTGGTTGACTCGTCAGCAGCAACAGGCTTCGCTGGCAGGTTTGGCGCAGGCATTGATGATTCTGGCGACCGGCATGACCGTCACGCTAATGCTGTGGCTGGCCGCGGCTGGCGTCGGCGATTATAGCCAACCGGGCGCATTGATTGCCCTGTTTGTTTTTGCTTCGATGGCGTCATTTGAGGCTCTACTGCCGGTTGCAGGTGCTTTCCAGCATCTTGGGCAGGTGATAACTTCCGCTGAGCGCGTGGCGCAGCTTATTGCACAGAAGCCGGAAGTCACCTTCCCCCAAACCGGCCCTGAGATCGCTTCACAGGCAGCGCTGGAAGTCGCACAGGTGAGTTTTACCTATCCAGACCAGCCTTTGCCTGTATTGCAGGATATAACGCTGTCACTGGCCGCAGGAGAGCATATTGCGCTACTGGGACGCACAGGTTGTGGTAAATCAACGCTATTACAATTACTCACCCGCGCCTGGGATCCCAATCAGGGTGAAATCCGGCTCAACGGCCAGCCGCTGGCGAGCTACGACGAAGCTTCTCTACGCCAGATGATGACGGTAGTCAGCCAGCGAGTACACGTTTTCAGCAGTACGCTGCGACAAAACCTGCTGCTCGCCTGCCCAACCGCTAGCGATGAGCAACTAATCACCGCGTTACAACAAGTCGGCCTGGGTAATCTTCTGGATAATGACGAAGGGTTAAATGCCTGGATGGGAGACGGCGGTCGCCCACTTTCCGGTGGCGAACAACGCCGTTTGGGTATTGCGCGGGCGCTGCTCCATCCTGCTCCATTGTTATTGTTGGATGAACCGACCGAAGGTCTGGATGCGGAAACCGAGCAACAAATACTGGCGCTGCTGCGCCAACACTGTCAGCACAAGAGTCTGATTCTGGTGACGCATCGCCTGTATGGGCTGGAGCAAATGGATAGCATTTGCGTGATGGACGGCGGCCAGATCGTTGAACAGGGCGATCATGAGACTTTATTGAAAAATAAAGGCCGGTATTATCAGTTCCGTCAGCGCCGCTAAGTTTTATTGTGAGTTTAAGACGATTTCTGGCTAATGTTATCAAATGCCGCTGGGATAACGGCGGCATTATCAATACTCTACAGCCAAAAGCGCCTGTAAGCGCCGTTAAGGGGATTTATGCGTCTTACCCACCTCTCATCACATTCTTACGCGTTCCCTTCACCTGAGCTGGCTCTGCGCGAGCCTAATGGCCTATTGGCGTTAGGTGGCGATTTATCGGCATCACGGTTACTCGCGGCCTATCAGCGCGGTATTTTCCCGTGGTTTAGCCCGGGCGAGATGATTTTATGGTGGTCGCCGGACCCGCGAGCGGTGCTGTTCCCCGAAGAATTACATATCAGCCGTAGCATGCGTCGCTTCCTGCGCCGCTGCCCATTTCGGTTCACACTGAACCAGGCGTTCCGTGAAGTGGTCGCCGCCTGCGCCGATCGTCCCGATGACGGAACCTGGATTGGTGACGATGTACAGCAGGCCTACGCCCAATTACATGAAATGGGCCACGCTCATTCATTGGAGGTATGGTTAAATAATGAACTCGTTGGCGGGTTGTATGGTATTGGGATGGGCGCACTTTTTTGCGGAGAATCAATGTTTAGCCGGGTGGAGAACGCTTCAAAAAGCGGATTAATGGCTTTTTGTCATCATTTTACCCGTCATGGTGGAGAACTGATTGACTGTCAGGTCCTCAACGCTCACACTGCGTCGCTGGGTGCGAGAGAGATCCCTCGCAGCCACTTTTTGCAGCACTTGAGTCAACTCCAGTTTAGTCCGCTACCGGCTGAATGCTGGTTACCGCAATCGCTGGATGTCGAAATCGCGATGCCGTAAAGATCAATGTTACAAAAGCACCCCACATTAGGCTTTATCCCCTCCTCAGCAGACTAATTTTGCAGAAATGGTGTGATGACTGCCAACACTTCTTTACATAATGTGGGTTTTTCGGCATTATCTTGCCGGTTAAAAACTAAGGTAGTTACTCCTAGAGGATTCGATGGCCAAAGAAGACAATATTGAAATGCAGGGCACCGTTCTTGATACGCTGCCGAACACCATGTTCCGTGTTGAATTGGAAAACGGGCACGTGGTAACCGCTCATATCTCCGGTAAAATGCGTAAAAACTATATCCGCATCCTGACGGGTGACAAAGTCACTGTAGAGCTGACCCCGTACGACCTGAGCAAAGGCCGCATTGTCTTCCGTAGCCGTTAATCGGCTGCCCAGTCGCTAGTTGCTAGCGAGCTCTGAGGATGTAGTCCCCCCTCCGGCGCCCTTA
Source organism: Yersinia entomophaga (assembly GCF_001656035.1). Lineage (NCBI taxonomy): Bacteria > Pseudomonadati > Pseudomonadota > Gammaproteobacteria > Enterobacterales > Yersiniaceae > Yersinia > Yersinia entomophaga. The sequence continues at coordinate 533,625 of NZ_CP010029.1, read as the reverse complement.
CCATTTTATTGGCTAGGGCGTTTTGCTTTTTCTGTTATTTACCCCTTCCGCACCATTCCCATTTCGAATGAGTCGGACTGAGTACAAAAAAAAGGGCGATATCGCTATCGCCCTTCCATTTATTTCACGTCTGATTCAACTAGCTTATTGCGCTAAGACTAATGTACCGCGCCTTCCGTTTTGCGTTTTTGCGCGCTTTGGAATTCGTAAGCCAGTTGCTGTTTCTCTTTATCCAGACCAACGCTCACCGAGCCGCCATCAACCAAAGAGCCAAACAACAGTTCGTTAGCCAGCGGTTTCTTCAGATTTTCCTGAATCACCCGCGCCATCGGCCGCGCGCCCATAGCTTTGTCGTAGCCCTTCTCAGATAGCCAGTTACGCGCTTCATCGCTGACCTCCAGCGACACGCCTTTGGCATCCAACTGCGCCTGAAGCTCGACGATAAACTTGTCGACAACCTGCTGAATCACATGAGGAGACAAATGGTTGAACCAAATGATGTTATCCAAACGGTTCCGGAATTCCGGCGTAAACACCTTTTTGATCTCTTCCATCGCATCGGTACTGTTATCCTGCTGTTGGAAGCCAATCGATTTACGCTGAGTTTCCCGCACGCCAGCGTTGGTGGTCATCACCACAATCACGTTGCGGAAATCCGCTTTACGACCATTGTTATCCGTCAGCGTACCGTTATCCATCACCTGCAATAACAGGTTAAAGACATCGGGATGCGCTTTTTCAATCTCATCCAGCAACAGAACCGCATGAGGGTGTTTGATAACCGCGTCGGTCAGCAAACCGCCCTGATCGTAGCCAACGTAGCCCGGAGGCGCACCAATCAGGCGGCTAACCGTATGGCGCTCCATATATTCGGACATATCAAAGCGCAGCAGTTCGATATCCAGCGCCTTGGCCAATTGCACTGTGACTTCAGTTTTACCCACCCCGGTCGGGCCAGCAAACAGGAACGAACCCACAGGTTTATTTTCATGACCTAAACCCGCGCGGCTCATTTTGATCGCTTCAGTCAGAGCGTCGATAGCTTTATCTTGCCCGAAGACCAACATACTCAAACGGTCGCTCAGGTTTTTCAGTACGTCACGATCGCTGGCAGAGACAGTTTTCTCCGGAATACGAGCAATACGCGCCACCACAGATTCAATATCTGAAACGTTGACGGTTTTTTTGCGTTTGCTCGCCGGCATCAATCGGCTGCGCGCACCAGCTTCATCAATGACATCAATGGCTTTATCCGGCAAATGGCGATCGTTGATGTATTTCACCGACAATTCCACCGCCGCCCGAATGGCTTTCGCCGTGTAGCGTACATCGTGATGAGCTTCGTATTTCGGTTTCAACCCATTGATAATTTGCACCGTTTCTTCGGGCGTCGGCTCAACAATATCAATTTTCTGGAAACGGCGCGCTAACGCACGATCCTTTTCAAAGATATTGCTGAATTCCTGATAGGTCGTGGAGCCAATCACCCGAATCTTGCCGCTGGACAACAGCGGTTTGATCAGGTTCGCGGCATCCACTTGCCCACCGGAAGCAGCACCGGCGCCGATAATGGTGTGAATTTCATCGATGAACAGAATGCTGTCTTTATCCTGCTCTAGCTGTTTCAGCAGCGCTTTGAAACGTTTCTCAAAGTCACCGCGGTATTTAGTTCCCGCCAGCAGCGAGCCGATATCCAACGAGTACAGCGTACATTCGGCCATGACTTCCGGTACATCGCCCTGCACAATTCGCCATGCCAGACCTTCGGCAATCGCGGTTTTCCCGACGCCGGATTCGCCGACCAGCAGCGGATTGTTTTTACGACGGCGGCAAAGTACCTGAATTGCACGCTCCAGCTCTTTTTCGCGGCCAATCAGCGGATCGATACCGCCGACGCGCGCCAGTTGGTTAAGATTGGTGGTGAAGTTCTCCATACGGTCTTCCCCTCCCGCCTGCTCTTCATTCACCGGATTTTCTGCATTTGGCGCCTGACCCGGCTCGTCTTTGCGTGCACCATGGGAAATAATGTTCACCACATCCAGACGGCTGACATCGTGTTTACGCAGCAGATAAGCCGCCTGGGACTCTTGTTCGCTGAAGATGGCGACCAAAACGTTGGCACCGGAAACTTCATTACGACCAGATGATTGAACATGGAAGACGGCGCGCTGTAATACGCGCTGGAAGCTCAGCGTTGGTTGGGTGTCACGCTCTTCCTCGCTGGCCGGTAACGTTGGCGTGGTTTGTTCTATAAAGGCTTCCAGCTCCTGGCGTAATGCCACCAGATCCACCGTACATGCCTCTAGCGCTTCCCGCGCGGCAGGGTTGCTCAGCAATGCCAGCAACAGGTGCTCCACGGTCATAAACTCGTGTCTGTGCTCCCGCGCTCTGGCGAAAGCCATATTAAGACTGAGTTCAAGTTCTTGATTGAGCATAGGCACCTCCCCAATAAATTGCCTTAATCAGGCTTTTTCCAGCGTACAAAGCAATGGATGCTCGTTCTCCCTGGCGTATTGATTTACGTGCGCCACTTTTGTCTCTGCAACTTCAGCAGTGAACACGCCGCAAATCGCTTTCCCTTTGTAGTGAACGTTCAGCATCAACTGGGTTGCACGTTCAATATCATAAGAAAAGAACTTTTGCAGAACGTCAATCACAAATTCCATCGGCGTGTAATCGTCGTTGTTGAGTATAACTTTATACATAGACGGCGGTTTTAGCGCATCGATTTGTTTATCTTTGACTAAATGCTCAAAATTAAGCCAGTCGTTGTTATTGCCCATTGCTTACCCATCGTTTCACTGAATCATACAGGAGCAACACTCAGCTCCGGTTATAAGACCATTTGGTACAGATTTCTATTGTTATTTTAACATCTCTTGCCGTGAAGTGTCGCTTTAGAAGCATGCGAGAACGTTCGCACAGACAACAACAAAATTGTAACTAAATAAGCGCAATAGCGTTATCTGCATCAAACTTTGGCGAACTCCTCAGCCTGAGAAAAGCCGTCCTCTTGACGTTAATCGCATTTCCACTAGAGTGTAAATTTGTGAGCTGATGGAGTTTTAACCAATCCGCGCTCACTTTAACCAGCGATTACCTCATCTAAAATTAGAATAGCCTTGCGAGGAACGTAGAAGTATGGAGACGGGTACTGTTAAATGGTTCAATAACGCCAAGGGCTTTGGATTTATCTGCCCGCAGAACGGCGGCGAAGATATCTTTGCACACTACTCTACTATCCAGATGGATGGTTATCGAACGCTAAAAGCGGGTCAGCAGGTTAACTTTGATGTCCACCAGGGCCCCAAAGGCAATCATGCCAGCCTGATTGTGCCTCTGGAAATGCTGGCTCTCGCCTGACATCAACGTCACACCGTCGGGCCGTTAGCTTTTATCTACGGCAGCACAGCAATTCAAAATGCCAGCCGAACTGCGACTGGCATTTTTATCATTTTTTATGCCCCCGCTAACGCCATAATATTACGTTAACACCGCCTGGGCGTCTGCTCGTTTATCCTATTTCCCGTAAATTCTATGTCCGTAAACGTTATTCCCGCGCCAAAGCGTCAATTGGGTTTAATCTGGCGGCACTGCGAGCGGGCAAATAACCGAAGACCACGCCAATAATTGTCGAACACAGGAAAGCGCTGACCAGCGCAACCGCAGGGAAAGATACCTGCCAGTTGGGCATCACCATTTCTACCGCCAGACCGATAGCAAAGGAAAGCGTAATCCCTAATGCGCCGCCGACCAGACAAACCAGCACCGCTTCAATCAGGAATTGCTGCATGACATCGCTGGAACGCGCCCCTACGGCCATGCGAATACCTATTTCACGGGTTCGTTCCGTTACCGATACCAGCATAATATTCATCACACCAATACCGCCAACCACCAACGAAATGACCGCTACCAGCGTCAGGAACAATTGCATGGTTCGAGTGATTTTTTCCGCAGTTTGCAGCAAGCTGTCCATATTATAGGTAAAGATATCTTTCTTACCGTGACGCAAAGTTAGCAAGCGAACTAACTGTTGTTCGGCTTCCTTACTATTATAGCCATCGTTGATTCGCACCGTAATCGAATCAAAATAAGATTTACCCATCAACCGGTTAGCCATTGTGGTGTAGGGAATCCACACCCGCAGTGATTTACTGCTGCCAAACATCGATTGTTTTTCTTCCACCACGCCGACGATAGTCGCAGGCATATTGCCGATCAGCATCACTTGCCCCACCACATCTTTCACATGCGGGAAAAGTCGGCGCTGAGTATTACGGTCAATCACCACCGCCTGCGCCTGTCGATCGACCTGATCCTGCGTAATCGCCGTGCCCTGCTCGATACTGATACCGTAAACACGGAAATACTGCGCGCTCACTCCGGATACACTGCCGGCCACATCGATATTTCCGAAGCGTAGCCGCATACTGCCAGAGATCACCGGTGACACCGCATTAATGTAAGACTGCGCTTTCAGCGCTACCATATCGTCATAAACCAGCGCCTGCCGATTACTGGGGTCGTCATCGCCAAAGTCTTTTCCGGGGTAAATATCGATGGTATTTGTCCCGATAGCGCGAATATCTGCCAACACCATTTGTTTGGCCGCATCGCCCACCACCAAAATAGAAACCACCGAAGCAATACCTATGATAATACCGAGCATAGTTAGCGCAGTTCGCATCTTGTTAGAGGCCATCGCGCGCCATGCCATCAGCAATGCTTCACGAAAACGCCCGGTCAATTGCTGCCATGAAGGCGCTGGCGGCGTCAGACTTTGCGTATCCGGCTCTGCGGTTTTTGGCGGTGTTTTACTGCCGGAGTCCGCCATAATACGGCCATCTTTGATTTCAATGATTCGCTCGGCCTGAGCCGCGACCGTAGGATCGTGGGTAACAATAATGACCGTGTGCCCCTGCTGTTGCAGTTGCTTTAAAATCACCATCACTTCAACGCTGGAATGGCTGTCTAACGCGCCGGTGGGTTCATCGGCCAATATTACCTGCCCGCCGTTCATCAAAGCGCGAGCAATACTGACGCGCTGCTGTTGGCCACCGGAAAGCTGGCTGGGACGATAGCTGATGCGCTCGCCTAATCCCAAACGGGTTAGCAACATTTTGGCGCGTTCCCGCCGCTCATGCTTTCCTAAACCTGCGTAGACCGCGGGCACTTCTACGTTATGCGCCGCACTTAGGTGAGGTAATAAATGATAACGCTGGAAAATAAACCCAAAGTGTTCACGACGCAAAGCCGCCAGCGCATCATTGTCCATGCTATCGACGTCCTGCCCGGCCACGCGGTAAATCCCCTCGCTTGGCTTATCCAGACAGCCAAGAATATTCATCAGGGTCGACTTACCCGAGCCGGAAGCACCAATAATCGCCACCAGCTCACCCGCATTAATTTCCAGCGAAACGTCCTGCAGCACATCCACCGTTTGTTCACCAGACTGATAACTGCGGCGAATGCCTTTTAACTCAAGCAAAGCCGCCATTATTCAGCCTCCGCTACGCCGCGGCTGGTAATCACTTCATCACCCACTTCCAGACCGCTAAGCACCTGCGCATCCACATTGTTGCGAATGCCGATGGTCACTTCTCGTTTCTCTTCCTTACCATTTTTTAGCACCGCGACTTCATAACGGTTCACGCCCAATTCGTTACCCAAAGCGGAGAGTGGCACAACTTTAGCCTGTTCCACTTTCGATAATTGAATCGATACCTGAGCGGTCATTTGCAGGCGCAGCAGGCCATCCGGATTAGGTACTTCAAAGCGGGCCGAATAGAAAATGGCATCGTTCACTTTTTCCGGCGTTGGCTGAATATCTTTGAGTACACCGTCAAAATGCTTCGACGGATCACCCAATACAGTGAATGAGGCTTTCAGCCCCGGTTTCAGGTGGATAACATCCGCTTCGGAAACTTGAGCATTCACCAGCATCGTACGCATATCGGCCAACGTCAGAATGTTTGGCGCCTGTTGTGCGGCAATCACTGTCTGGCCTTGCAACGTAGTAATTTGCACTACATCGCCGTCCATCGGGGCGGAAATTTTGGTGTAATCCAGATTAATTTTGGCCGTATCCAGGCTGGCTTTGGTTTTGCTGATTTGTGCGCTGATCGTGCCAACTTTTGCTTTTTTTACCGCCAAATCCGTTGCGGCCTGATCCAGAACCTGAAGAGAAACCGCCTGTAGCTTCGCCAATTGTTGCTGGCGGCTCAGCGTCACCTCCGCCAACTGCCGCTCGGCTTTGGCTTGCAACAGCTGAGCGTTAAGATCTTGCAGCGTCGCTTCCACCTCTTTGATCTGGTTCTGTGCCTGCTGCGGATCGATCATCGCCAGCAGTTGCCCCTGCTTGACCTTATCGCCGATCTCCACATAGAGCCGTTCAAGCTGCCCGCTCACCTGCGCACCCACATCAACTTTGCGCACCGCGTCCAATTTACCTATCGCTAATATGTTTTGTTGCAGATCCCGATTAACCACTTTGACGGTTTGATACTGTGTCGCAGCCGGTGCCATTCCATGCTTGATCGCCCAAAAACCGCCAATTGCCAGAATCACAATCGCCAGAATCCAGCGTCGTTTACGTCCGCTAAACCACGTCAAATTAATTACCTACCTTATTAAAATTTATGCTTGAAATAGACAAATGCTAATGAAAATACCGTAGCGCTGATTAAATTATCACTCTGAGAGTGCGCGAATTTAAACGTAATATAAACATCAAATCATATAAATAATACCAACATAAGACGCATTGAGTCGCTGTTTAGTTCCCCCTTGCTTCAATAGAGACAAAGTTTGATAACGAAACGGATATTCCAATGTATTTATTCACTTCACCCCCATCAGCGCCGAATCATTTAAGTCGCTGGCAGTTAATTTCGCAGTTGATAAAAGGGGAAGAAAACCTGCCGGAGGTGTGGCGAAAACCGGCTTTTCGCTTTAAGTTTCTGGCCAGAACGCTGATTTATCCTCAGGTTACTCTGGCGCTACTCAGTGAATTGGCGAATAACCCGCAGCTCGGTACGCTGCTGCAATCTCAGCCGGATTTACCTTGCAAACTGCACCGTCCGTATCTCAGCGCCAATCTCAGTAAACGTCAGGGATTACAGGCGATCAAAGAGCACTATCGGTTGGTCAATGAATTGATGCCATCAGCATTGGCGACGGGATATCTCCAATCCAAGCCTTATAAATTGGCCGAATTAAGCGGACGCAATGACAGCCAGTACCGCGTTTACCTCGGTACGTTGCCGATGCTCAATAAAGAAGGGGAAGCCACGCTGATGTTTACCAATCAACAAGGTGAAACACTGGCGCTCATGACCTTTAGTTTGATGAGTTATCGACAGAAAAAAACGTTGTTTATTGGTGGGTTACAAGGAGCCGCACCGCAGGTAGCTCATGAAGAAATTCAAATCAGCACCAAAAACTGTCACGGCCTGTTCCCGAAACGTATCCTGCTGGAAGCAGCCTGTAGTCTGGCCGAAATGTTGGGGATCACTCAGATTATAGCGGTGGGTAATGATACTCATATCTATAAAAGCTGGCGCTATCGTCAACGGAAAAGCGATAAGTTACACGCCGATTATGATGGTTTCTGGCAATCTCTGGGCGGCCAAATGAGCGAGGAAGGTTATTTTCTGCTGCCTGCCCGCGTAGCGCGGAAAGCCATTGAGGATATCCCTAGCAAGAAACGCGCTGAATATCGCCGCCGTTATCAGTTATTGGATCAATTGGAAAGCGGGATTAGCGCCCACTTCCCTTGTGCTGAAAATACCTCGGTTAATCCGCGCGACCCCGAGCCAGCCACACCACGCGGGAAAACATCTTTTTCAGAATTGGCGGTACCGAACTCACGCCCCACACCCCAGCCTGAGTGGCAACTTCAATAGCCAAATCGGGCTTGGAAGTGCGATGTATCGCTTTCTCAATCACCCGGCGCGGCGGCATTTTGGCATTCATCGGTATCGCTGATATTCGATGATAAACCGGGCCAAATCCCGCACGATATAGGAATTGCTCCATATCCGGCGCCGGCAACATGGTCAGGCGATCTCGTTCATTATCACCGTTGCGCTCCGCAATATCCCGAACGGTAGCGGCATACTTCTTACCGGCATCGTCGCCGTCGGTCAGGGTATGCCACTGAATGCCCATGCGATTGGCGAATTTTAGCAATGGACGTAAACCACTTTGCGCAAACTCGATGACTTTTACCCCTTCAGCTTCAAAGTGATAGCCACATTGGCGAGCCAGTTCGTTAAGCAACCAGATTTCTGTCTCACCCTCCACCAATAGCCAGCAGCGGGCAAACAGTGATGACGGGCGGTTAAAACGAATATGGAAGGCAATGCGGCGACTGTCTTCCGGCGTCATCCCCTTCGGGCCAATACGGTAAGTTGCCACCCGCGCAGACTCACGCACCAATCGGCAAATCCGTTCTACCGGTACCAAAGAAACCAGTTCGCCGGAGTTGGTGGTGGTGATGCGTTGCAAAGGAAGCTGATTGAGTAGCCCCCAGGCGACCGATAACATAATGGGATGCAGGCGGGTTTCGGGATCCTCCACCAGCAACAGCGGGCGCGCGTGCGGATCCAGATGAATCGAGCCTTTAGCCTGCAATAACGTATTAAACATCCCCAGTAAAATCAGCCGCATACTTCGACTGTTCGGCTCGGCAATCATGCGGTTGATGCTGTCCAGCGCTTGCCACGCCTGACGTTCCGGCTGCGGGCGCGAAGGCCGATTGCGCTGAGGCGTTTGAGAACCCTGCTCGGCAAAGTAATGTTCCAGCAATTGGCGCATAGCGTCTAATCCCTGACGTAGCTCGGTATTAGTCAGTTTTTGTGGATTACGTACTAATTCACGCCCTAACTGATCCAACTGCTGATTCAGCGCAACTTTATCCTGCCCAGGCATACTTTCCGGCACGCTGGTACGTAAACGGCGGATAAAGCGGGCATCCCGCAGGCGTAGCACTGGATGGATACGAATAATACCTAAAGCCAGTTTTTCAATATCGTGGAGTGGCAACGGCTGGCCATCCAGATCCAGAAAAGTGCGCCAGGTACAAACGGTGCCGTCATCGGCCAGTTCGCCTTCCACTCGGTAGTAAATACGATGCAAACTGTCTTCACATTGGCTCCACAGCGGTGCCAAATGGCGATAACGTGGGGAACGCCAATGGCCGATATCCTTCTCGCAGAAGGTTAAAATAACCTGAAGATGCCGATCTTTTGCCGCTTCATCACCGGGGGGATAATAAAAATCCTGCACGGTGAAATGATAGAGTCGCGGTTCCGGAGACAGCAACAGAGTGAGCGCATCCAACAGGCTGGATTTACCCCAGGCATTCTCCCCGATGAGTACCGTATTATCATCCAGCGTCAAAGAAATACGATTAATGCCACGAAACCCGACTATTTCCACGCGTTCTAGGAACATATTTACGCCTCCCGTGCGAAGTTAAATCATTACCAGCGAAGCCTATGTCATTAACGCGTTAACATTCATGAGAATGGCGCAAAAAATCCTTTCAGGTCAAGCGCCATCCGCCGGTCTTTCCACCTTTACTCTATCCGCCTTTTTAGATAGCTTATCCCCTTCACTCAACAATGCCCGATCTCATTGCTATAGCCAACCGGCTATAGCCTTACGTCTGCTTAATTCAGCCTGACGCGTAAAGGACGCTTTAACTCACATGTATTCAGGATTACTGATCATTCTGTTGCCGTTAATTATCGGTTATTTGATCCCGCTTAGCCGTAAATCTTTAATTCAGGCGATTAACCGGCTATTAAGCTGGATGGTTTACGTTATTTTATTTTTTATGGGCATCAGCTTGGCATTTCTGGAAAACCTTAGCGCAAACCTGCTGCTTATTTTCCAATACGCCAGCGTATGTTTTATCTGCATTTTATCCGCTAACCTGTTGGCGCTATTTTTGCTCGAACATAAAAGGCCGTGGAAAAATACTCACCGCCAGGAAGCTCTGCCTTCCCGATTACATATGGCGCTGGAATCGCTGAAACTGTGCGGCGTAGTTATCATCGGCTTTCTATTGGGTCTGACCGAATGGCCACCGTTGCAATTTGCCGCTCAAGGTAGTGAATTAGCATTGATATTCCTGCTATTTTTGGTTGGCATCCAGTTGCGTAATAGCGGCATGACTTTACGCCAGATTGTGCTTAACCGCCGCGGCACTATTGTCGCCATCGTGGTTGCTGTCAGTGCGCTGGCTGGCGGCGCGTTAGCCGCGTTATTCCTCGGTTTACCGCTGAAAACCGGTCTGGCAATGGCCTCCGGCTACGGTTGGTACTCACTCTCGGGTATCTTACTGACAGACGCATTTGGCCCGGTGATCGGCAGCGCCGCCTTCTTCAACGATTTAGCCCGTGAATTAGTCGCCATTATGCTGATTCCAACGCTGGTTCGCCGCAGCCGTTCCACTGCCTTAGGCCTCTGCGGTGCCACCTCAATGGATTTCACCCTGCCGGTATTGCAACGTAGCGGTGGCCTGGAAATGGTACCTGCCGCGATCGTGCACGGCTTCATATTGAGCTTACTGGCTCCAGTACTGATCGCGCTATTCTCCTGATATTCTCCGTCCCCAGCGGGCTAATGTATTGGCCCGCTAAATTCTATTCATTTCACCATTAAAGCGAAAAAGTCTCATTCGCGACAAAAATTGCGCCAAATCAAGATAAGTTAAAGTTGCATTACAAAAGCCTTTTTAAGATGCCTTGGCACATCTATGCTTTTAAACACGCATTACAAATGCACTTTTAAAAGGAAAGAATCATGTTCTGTGTGCAATGTGAACAAACCATTCGTACCCCGGCAGGCAATGGCTGCTCTTACGCTCAGGGTATGTGCGGGAAAACCGCTGAAACGTCCGATTTGCAAGACCTGTTGGTTGCCGTATTACAGGGGCTTTCCGCTTGGGCATTACGCGCCAGACAGCTCGGTATTATCGATCCAGATATCGATAGCTTCGCACCCAGAGCCTTTTTCTCAACGCTGACCAACGTTAACTTTGATTCTGAGCGCATCGTCGGTTATGCCAAGGAAGCTATCGCACTGCGTGATTCTCTGGCCGCACGCTGCCGCTTGCTGGATGCCAGCGCCTCGGTAGATCACCCGATGGCCGAATTACAATTGGAAGCTAACGACATTCCAACACTGCAACAACAGTCTCAACAGTTCGCTTTAAACAGTGATAAAGCCGAGGTTGGCGATGACATTCACGGTCTGCGGATGCTGTGTTTGTATGGCTTGAAAGGCGCAGCGGCTTATATGGAACACGCTCACGTACTCGGTCAGTCTGATGAAAATATCTACGCGCAATATCATGAGCTTATGTCATGGCTGGGCACTCAGCCGCGCGATGTGGATACCCTGTTGAATAATGCTATGGGCATCGGCCAGATGAACTTCAACGTGATGGCGATTCTGGACAGCGGCGAAACTCAGGCATACGGCCACCCGCAGCCAACGGCGGTCAACGTGCGCCCGGTCGCCGGTAAAGCCATTCTGATTTCAGGGCACGATCTGAAAGATCTGCAGATGTTATTGGAGCAGACCGCCGGACAAGGCGTCAATGTGTACACCCATGGCGAAATGCTGCCAGCACACGGCTATCCCGAGCTGAAAAAATTCCCGCATCTGGTGGGTAACTACGGCAGCGGCTGGCAAAATCAGCAAATCGAATTTGCCAAATTCCCCGGCCCGATAGTGATGACCTCCAACTGTATTATCGATCCCAACGTGGGTAATTACGGCGATCGTATCTGGACCCGCAGCATTGTTGGTTGGCCGGGCGTCAATCATTTGGAAGGCGATGATTTCTCAGATGTTATTACGCAAGCGAAAAGTATGGCCGGATTCCCGTACAACGAGCTAGAACACATGATCACCGTGGGTTTTGGTCGCCAGACTCTATTAAATTCGGCGGATACGGTTATCGATCTGGTTTCTCGTAAAAAACTGCGCCATATCTTTCTGGTCGGCGGCTGTGACGGCAGCCGGGACGAACGCAGCTATTTTACCGATTTTGCCCGCAATATTCCGCAAGATTGCCTAATCATGACTCTGGCCTGTGGTAAATATCGTTTTAACAAACTGGACTTCGGCACGCTGGAAGGTTTACCGCGTCTGCTGGATGTGGGCCAATGTAATGATGCTTACTCCGCGATCATGCTAGCGGTAAAACTATCTGAGCAATTAGGCTGTACTGTCAACGACTTACCTTTAAGTCTGGTGCTGTCGTGGTTCGAACAGAAAGCTATCGTCATTTTGCTGACGCTGCTGTCTCTCGGCGTCAAAAATATCTATACCGGCCCAACGGCGCCGGGCTTCCTGACCGATAATCTGCTGGCCATTCTGAATGAAAAATTCGGTATGCGCCCGATCACCTCGGTTGAACAAGATTTGAACGAAATTCTGGTGGCCTAAGCCACGGTGCGGTCAGCGCTATTCGCCTCCGGCGCTGACCGTTTCTATTACCGCGCAACCACGAGGGTTTGCTATGACGATGCCAACACCAATGTGCCCTAATCGTATGCAGGTGCACTCTATTGTGCAGGAAACGCCAGATGTTTGGAGCCTGCAATTAATCAACCACGATTTTTATCCGTATCAACCAGGCCAATATGCGTTGGTGAGTATTCGCAACAGTGAAGATACCCTGCGCGCCTATACCCTTTCCTCTTCTCCGGGCCTGAGCCGCTTTATTCGTTTGACTATCCGTTGCCTGCCCGACGGCACGGGTTCTCGTTGGCTAACTCAAGAGGTACAGCCGGGAAATTACCTGTGGCTATCCGACGCTCAGGGGGAATTTACCTGTGCCGATAATCAGGATGACCGTTATTTAATGCTGGCCGCAGGATGCGGCGTGACGCCAATTATGTCGATGTGTCGCTGGCTGTTAGCCCACCGACCGCAGGCCGATATTCGGGTGATTTTTAACGTTCGTACCCCAGATGACGTTATTTTTTCCGCTGAATGGCAGGCGCTGATTGAAGCCCACCCGCTGCGGTTACATATTACTTTGATGGCAGAATCGGGGGCTAAAGAAGGTTTTTTCAGCGGCAGAATTTCTGCGGAAATCATGCAGAAAATCGCGCCAGATATTCGACAATGCCGAGTGATGACCTGCGGCCCCGCGCCTTATAGGATGTGGGTGGAAAATTATTGCCGTGAGCAACAGGTACCGCCAGAACGTTTCCAGCAAGAGCAGTTCCACATCGAAGAAGAAAAACCACAGTCAGGCAACCAACTGACATTAACCATTAATCGCCCGCTACGCCAACTGCGAGTTCCGGTCGGCGCGTCTTTACTGTTCGCACTTGAAGAAAATAAGGTGCCTGTCTCCGCGGCTTGTCGTGCTGGCGTCTGCGGTTCTTGTAAAACTCGAATCATTTCCGGTAATTACACGACCACCAGCACCATGACGCTGACGCCGGAAGAAATCGCTCAGGGTTACGTGTTGGCCTGTAGCTGTCAATTGCAGGGCGATACCCAATTGGCCTGACGACAACAAAAAATGCCCTATTACACAATATAAACCCCGGTTAATAGGGCATTAACTCTTAAACAGACCATACTTTCTCCTCCTGGAATAAAAGCATCGCGATTAAATCTTGGGGGAAGTATGAAACAGACCGTAGCAACACTGGTGGCTAAAACGCTGGAACTCGCTGGCGTGAAACGAATTTGGGGCGTCACCGGCGACTCTTTAAACGGATTAAGTGACAGTTTGCATCGCATGGGCACCATCGAATGGCTAGGTACTCGTCACGAGGAAGTTGCGGCCTTTGCCGCTGGAGCAGAAGCGCAGTTAACCGGCGAACTGGCGGTTTGTGCCGGTTCCTGCGGGCCAGGAAACCTGCATTTAATCAACGGACTTTTTGATTGTCACCGTAACCATGTCCCGGTTTTGGCCATTGCTGCACATATTCCCTCCAGTGAAATCGGCAGCGGTTATTTTCAGGAAACGCATCCGCAGGAACTGTTCCGCGAATGCAGTCATTATTGCGAATTAGTCACAAATCCTGAGCAATTACCGCGCGTATTGGAAATCGCCATGCGCAAAGCCATCCTTAATCGCGGCGTTTCTGTGATTGTGCTTCCCGGCGATGTAGCACTGCAAGCCGCGCCGGAAGATGCGCCGATGGTCTGGCATACCCCAAAACACCCGCTAATTCAGCCGCCGATGAGCGAACTGGAAGCGCTGGCTGAAACCTTAAATTCCGCTAAAAACATTACGTTGATGTGCGGTAGCGGCTGCGCCGACGCCCATGACGAAGTGGTGAAACTGGCAGAAATGCTGCAAGCACCGGTGGTACACGCGCTGCGCGGCAAAGAGCATATTGAGTGGGATAATCCCTATAGCGTCGGAATGACCGGGCTGATTGGTTTTTCCTCCGGTTATCACGCCATGATGAATGCCGATACGTTGATTTTGCTCGGCACTCAGTTCCCTTATCGGGCCTTTTATCCTACTCACGCTAACATTATTCAAATCGATATTAATCCTGGAAGCATTGGCGCTCACTGCCCGGTGAATAGGGCGCTGATGGGTGATATCAAAACGACCCTACGCGCTCTATTGCCTCAACTACAGGTAAAAAGCGACCGGCGTTTTCTGGATAAAGCGCTGGAACACTACCGAACCACTCGTAAAGATCTGGATGGACTGGCGACAGCCAATGACGATCAGCCGATCCATCCACAGTATCTGGCGCAACAAATCAGCCATTATGCGACCGACGACGCCATTTTCACCTGCGATGTCGGAACGCCAACGGTCTGGGCCGCCCGCTATCTGCAAATGAACGGTAAACGTCGTCTACTGGGGTCGTTTAACCACGGTTCCATGGCCAACGCCATGCCGCAGGCGATAGGGGCGCAAGCAACGGCACCAGAACGTCAGGTGGTAGCAATGTGCGGCGACGGCGGTTTTACTATGTTAATGGGCGATTTTCTATCACTGGCGCAGCTTAAACTGCCGGTGAAAATTGTGGTGTTCAATAACAGCGTGCTGGGTTTTGTCGCTATGGAAATGAAGGCTGGCGGCTACCTGACCGACGGCACGGATCTGCACAATCCTAATTTCGCCGCCATTGCCAATGCGGCAGGAATAAAAGGCATTCGGGTAGAGAAAGCATCCGAGCTGAACAGCGCGCTGGAAACGGCTTTCGCCCATCCAGGCCCGGTATTGGTGGACGTCGTTACCGCCAAGCAAGAGCTTTCCATGCCACCGCAAATCAAATTTGAGCAGGCGAAAGGCTTTAGCCTGTATATGCTGCGCGCCATTATCAATGGCCGCGGGGATGAAGTGGTTGAGCTGGCCAAAACCAACTGGCTACGTTAATCAATGAGTCGGTCACATGTCAGATATTGCCGTACCACACTTTGTCTTGTGACATATATCTTGTGACATATGATAGCGATCAAGGTCTGGCACGGGTAAACTTTTATCCGGCCAGATACTAACGATTTCAGGGGAAAATAACCGACGGCTACCCTGTGAGGTTACTCATCCTGCCCTCGCGACTTTCCTTTATCAAGAGCTTTCACGATATGTATATCGATCTGCGTAGTGACACAGTAACCCGCCCTTCTCCTGCCATGCGTCAGCGAATGGCCAATGCCGAAGTGGGCGATGATGTGTACGGCGAGGACCCAACAGTCAAGGCGTTGGAAGCCGAGGGAGCGCGGCTCTCCGGCAAAGCGGCATCATTATTCTTACCCAGCGGGACTCAGGCCAATCTGGTAGCATTACTAACGCACTGCCAGCGTGGCGATGAGTATATTGTGGGACAAAAAGCCCATAATTATCTGTACGAGGCGGGCGGTGCAGCGGTTTTAGGCAGTATTCAGCCGCAACCGCTGGATGCCAATGACGACGGCAGTTTGCCGTTGGATAAAGTACTGGCCGCCATCAAACCTGATGACATTCTGTTTGCTCAAACCCGTCTGCTCAGTCTGGAAAATACGCACAGCGGCCGCGTGCTGCCCATCAGTTATCTGCAACAGGCATGGGCGTTGACCCGCGAAAAAAATCTGGCTTTACATATTGATGGGGCGCGCATTATGAATGCCGCAGTGGCGCTAAAGGTTCCGCTACGGGAAATCACCCAGTATTGCGATACCCTGACTCTCTGTCTTTCCAAAGGATTGGGCGCACCGGTCGGTTCCTTACTGTGCGGCAGCGAAGAATACGTTAAGCGCGCTATACGTTGGCGCAAAATAACCGGCGGCGGTATGCGTCAGGCCGGTATTCTGGCGGCTGCAGGACTTTACGCCTTGCAGCATAACGTGGAGCGCTTGCAGCAGGATCACGACAACGCAGTGTGGCTGGAGCAAAAGTTGCGGGATATCGGCGTAGAGATTATCGCTCCCGGCGCTCAAACCAATATATTGTACATTCGCCAGTCGGCAGAGCTGGCGGCCCAAATGGGGCCGTGGATGCGTGAGCGCGGCGTGTTAATCAGCGCCGGGCCAGTGACCCGCATGATTACGCATTTGGACGTTAGCCGAAGTGATTTAGAACGAGTGGTTGCACTGTGGTATGAGTTTTTGACATTACATAACTGAAATTAATAATATTTTTTGTCTACGTCGCCTTGGTGATATTCTGTCGCCAGGGCATTTCTATTTCGGCAGAAACAGCCCAAGATATCGATTCTGTTACCGCCAACCTTACCGAGTGACTATCATGACACCACAACGAATCTTAGTGTTAGGTGCCAGTGGCTACATCGGCCAGCATTTAATTCCACGCCTTTGCCAGCAAGGGCATCAGGTTACCGCCGCTGCACGTCGAATTGAATGGCTGGAAGAACAACAGTGGCCGAATGTTCGCTGCTGTTTTGCCGATCTGTATCAGCCGGAGACCCTACGTCACGCACTACAGGATATTGACGTTCTCTACTATCTGGTTCACGCCATGGGCGACGGCGAGGACTTGGTAGAACAGGAGCGACAGGCCGCCAGTAACTTGCAGCTAGCGCTGAAAAACTCCTCGGTAAAACAGGTGATATTCCTCGGAGCATTGCAACCGGAGGAAAACAGTTCCCCACATTTGGTCGCCCGAAAATTGACTGGCGATTTACTGCGACAAAGCGGCGTACCTGTCACTGAGTTACGTGCCAGCATTATTGTCGGCCCCGGTTCAGCGGCTTTTGAAGTGATGCGCGATATGGTGTACAACCTGCCAATTTTGACGCCGCCGCGCTGGGTTCGCTCCAAGTCATCCCCTATCGCGCTGGATAACCTATTAGTTTATCTAACGGAAATACTGAATTATCCCTCTGATGAAAACCGCATTTTTGACGTCGCCGGACCGGAATACATCAGTTATCAGACCCTGTTTGAGCGCTTTATTGCCATTAGCGGTAAACGTCGCTGGCTGATCCCGATTCCGCTGCCGACCCGTTTTATTTCGGTCTATTTTATCAGCATGATTACCTCGGTGCCGACCAGTATTGCCAGCGCATTGATTCAGGGCTTGAATCATGACTTACCCGCAGACGGCGCTCCGTTACAGGCATTAATACCGCAGAATTTAATCAGCTTTGACGATGCGGTGCGGGAAACCCTGCGGCAGGAAGACAAAGTCGTTGACTCCGCCGATTGGGGTTACGATCCGGAAGCCCGCGCCCGCTGGCGTCCCGGTTACGGCTTCTATCCCAAACAGGCCGGTTGCCAATTGGATACCACAGCTTCCAGCGAAGCTTTGTGGCATGTCGTGCAGCAAATCGGTGGCCCGGAAGGCTATTTTTACGGTAATCCGCTGTGGAAAACCCGCGCCTGGATGGACGATCTGGCAGGCGGAGGCGTCGTTTACGGCCGACCAGACCGACCAACGCTGGAATTAGGTGATTTAGTCGATGGCTGGAAGGTGATTACGATAAAACCACTGCGTCAACTGGCCATGATGTTTGGTATGAAAGCGCCAGGATTGGGGCGACTGACCTTTACCATCAAAGATTTAGGGGATAAACGCCGCTTTGATGTTCGGGCCTGGTGGCATCCGGCAGGCTTCAGCGGACTGCTGTATTGGTTCGTTATGATGCCCGCTCACCTGTTTATTTTTCGTGGCATGGCGAAGAGAATTGCGCAACTGGCCGAGCAATACGATCGGGAAGCGCACAAATAGCGCGCATTTGTCGATCAACCACACAGTTTGCAACCCTTAGTCAGCCCTTTCTGATTGCATAGCGCATCATTTCACGAAAGAATGGCACCTTATTTGCTGCGCGCATGATATTGCCGCCAGCACTCTGATTTTTGGTGGGAACCGAATTCGTTATGAAGGTATTGGTCACCGGCGCAACCAGTGGGTTAGGCCGAAACGCCGTTGAATATCTCCGCCGTCAAGGTATCAAAGTGACAGCAACCGGTCGTAATCAGGCCATGGGTAGCCTATTGGAAAAAATGGGCGCTGAATTTATTCATGCCGATTTAACGAATCTGGTTTCATCGCAGGCCAAAGCCATGCTGGCCGATGTTGATACGCTCTGGCATTGCTCCAGCTTCACTTCCCCTTGGGGTACCGAGCAGGCTTTTGAACTGGCGAACGTCCGCGCGACTCGCCGTTTGGGGGAATGGGCAACCGCTTACGGGGTAGAGAATTTTATTCATATCTCTTCCCCAGCGATTTACTTCGATTATCACCATCACCGAAATATTCAGGAAGATTTCCGACCGGCGCGTTTTGCTAACGAATTTGCCCGCAGTAAAGCTGCGGGGGAAGAAGTGATCCGGCAGTTGGCTCTGTCTAACCCGCAAACCCACTTTACCATTTTGCGCCCACAGGGGCTGTTTGGTCCGCATGACAAAGTGATGCTACCGCGCTTATTACACATGATTAAGCACTACGGCACCTTGTTATTGCCACGCGGGGGCGAAGCGTTGGTGGATATGACCTATCTGGAGAACGCCGTTCACGCCATGTGGCTGGCGACGCAATCCACCACCACCGAATCTGGCCGCGCTTACAATATCACCAATCAGCAGCCGCGCCCGCTGCGCACCATCGTTCAGCAGCTGTTGGACGCGCTGGATATGCCGTGCCGCATTCGTTCGATTCCCTATCCAATGCTGGACGTGATGGCGCGTACCATGGAAAGAATGGGGAATAAAAGCGAAAAAGAGCCGGTTCTGACCCACTACGGCGTCGCCAAGCTCAACTTCGATCTGACTTTGGATACCCGCCGGGCAGAAAAAGAATTGGGCTATCGCTCGCTGGTTTCTTTGGATGAAAGCATTAACCGCACTGCTCGCTGGCTGAAAGAACACGGAAAGCTACGAGGGTAATACTGAAAAGCAGCGAAACCAACGGGCTACGCTGCTTTTTCGCGACACTTTTAGAGTTTATCGCACTCGGCACTCACGCTATTGAGCGCAGACTCACTCATCCGAAGCTCGACATCCTTATTTTCCTCAGGCTTATGATATTTAACCAATAATGCATCGGCTATCGCCTCGGTTTCCGCATCAGGCAAACCGCGTATATCCGAGGGCCGAAAATGCATCTGGAAAGCGCTAATCACTCTTCTCTGCTGTTCCGGCGTCATATCAGGCGTGATTTCATAACCATAACAGCTGAGTTTAGCTAACAGCGGCATTACTGGCACGGCCCGATCTGCACGCCTCTTCCCCAGATAATATTGAACATCCGCGACGTCCGGCCACGCCCCAATCCCTTGCTTCGCCAAATGCTCCCAAGGGAACAAAGGCCCCGGATCTTCTTTACGCTGTGGCGCAATATCACTGTGAGCAACAACATTACGTGGCTCTATTTCATAACGTTCGATAATTTTATGTGCCAAAGCAGTGACCAGTTCAATTTGTTGAGGTGTGTAAGGGTACCAATGTATCTTCCCCAACAGGGTACTGGTGAATCCCGGGTTTTCCTGTTCAATGCCTATAGAGGTGTCATTGAGATTAGTTCGCCCACGCCAACTGCTCACTCCGGCATGCCAGGCTCTGAGGTGCTCGGGAACCAGCTGCCAGGCGACGGGTTTACCACTATGGTGATCTCGGGGAGGATAAGCTGGAACCAAATAGTGCGCGCTGACCTGTTCGGTTGTCAGCACGTTAAGGGATTCAGGAAAATTCAGTGCCGTATAATGTAAAACCAAAAAGCGAATCCGCCGATCGACGCCCATTGCCTGACGAGAGTCATTCAACATAAAACTCCCTTGGTCAACCAAAGCCTTGTCTTCCTGTACAGCCCCCAGCGCATGAAACGGTACCAACAGCATAATAAACAGCATCCAGAAGCATTGTTTCATCTCGATATCCTTATCGGTTTCCTCCGGATTTTACCTAATAAAAACTAATTTCGCGTTTCGCGTTAATAGGTATGAGTAAGAGGAATGCGTTAAATGAATTAACCTAATAAGTTGAATAAAAAGGTAAAATATTCGTTACCTTTTTATTCTATACCGACACGATCAGCAAACAATTCGGATTACCAAGCCAATTTAACCACTAACGGGATACTTTAACCGCTGTGCCGCTGACGCTAACCATTAACATGCTGCTATCTTTTCCTACGGTTTCATAATCAATATCAATGCCTACAATGGCATTGGCTCCGAGCTGCACGGCCTCTTCCTGCAGTTCTTTAAAGGCAATTTGTCGCGCTTTCCGCAATTCTTTCTCATAGGCACCGGAGCGGCCTCCCACGATATCCCGCACGCCGGCGAAGAAATCTTTAAAAATATTCGCGCCCAGAATGGCTTCACCGGTGACCACACCGCAATACTCAGTGATGGTAAAACCTTCTAACGTCGGAGTGGTAGATAACTGCATGGCATATTCCTTAAACCAAAGATAAAAACCCTAAATCGCCCAAATAATAGGCGGTACATATCATTTTCAGATAGATATTTATAACAACATGAACATGAACTCCAAGTAAATAAGACGCACCCTAAGTTCATCCGTAAAAATAAATTTATACTATATTAACTGCATGATTGAGTTGCATGTCTGGCATTTCACATAGGTAATAAAATGAACAAAAAAAATATTGCACTGGTATTACCCTTGGCGTTACTGCTGAGTGCCTGTACCACTCCCGTTACACCTGCGTTTAAGGATATCGGCAGTCGCAACGGCCCTTGCGTGGAAGGCGGCCCGGATCAAGTCGCTGAACAGTTCTATAACTTACGCGTACAGCAAATGGGCGCTGCGGGCACTGCGTCTGCTAATTATTCCGCAGAACAACTGCGTCCTTTCCTGAGTCAGGCTCTGTATCAGGATATTCAAAAGGCGCGCCAGACGCAGAGCGCTAACCGTTCGACCACCCATGCCGATCAGGCCATCGCCAGCGTTTACGCCGGCGTCAGTGACGCAGATGTGGCCAGCGCCTCCACCATTCCCAACACCGATGCCAAAAATATACCGCTACGAGTGACTCTGGTACACCGCGCGCCGGACGGTAAGGAATCTCGCTGGCAGGATGAAGTTTTGATGGTACGAGAAGGCAGTTGCTGGGTAGTAGACGATATTCGCTTTATGGGGGCCAATGCTCCAGCCAGCTCTCTGCGCCAGCTGTTGGGTCAGCGCTAGCTCAGACAATAAACTGGCCGGAGAATCGCACCACTGGTGGCAGCCATTTATGCGCCTCAGTGAATTCTCTGCCAGTTTTATTCACCACACGACAAATTCCTCTCCACGGGAAATAAACCCAGAGGTTATGCTAGCTTTGCGGGTTCCAACCGGTTATTAATAAATTTTAACGCACAAAGATTGCATAAGTATGCCGCGGAAGTTAACATTCCCCGCATCATTGGCTATTCAGATTTGGCGCATGAGTATTCAACTTAACGGAATTAACTGTTACTACGGCGCACATCAGGCGCTGTTCGACATCACATTGAACTGTCCAGCGGGGGAAACCCTGGTTTTGCTGGGCCCTAGCGGCGCGGGTAAAAGTTCTTTACTGCGCGTGCTCAACCTTTTGGAAATGCCACGCTCTGGGACATTACAGATCGCGGGTAACCATTTTAACTTTACCCAAGCTCCTGACGCGAAAGCGATCCGCGAACTGCGTCAGAATGTAGGCATGGTATTCCAGCAATATAATCTCTGGCCGCATCTGACCGTGGTGCAAAACCTGATTGAAGCGCCTTGTCGGGTGCTTGGTCTATCTAAAGATCAGGCGATGGCGCGCGCGAAAAAATTGCTGTCCCGTTTACGGCTGACCGACTTTGCCGACCGTTTCCCACTGCATCTTTCCGGGGGGCAACAGCAGCGAGTGGCCATTGCGCGAGCATTAATGATGGAGCCACAGGTTCTGTTGTTTGATGAGCCAACGGCGGCGCTTGATCCGGAAATTACCGCGCAAATTGTTAGCATAATTCGCGAGCTGTCCGAGACCGGTATCACTCAGGTTATCGTCACACATGAAGTTGAAGTTGCCCGTAAAACTGCCAGTCGGGTGGTTTATATGGAAAACGGTCACGTAGTGGAACAAGGCGATGCCAGTCATTTCGCCCAGCCTCACACCGAAGCTTTTGCCAGCTATCTGTCACATTGATATCTAATTGGGAATTTTCGATGAAAAAATTATTAATTGCAGCGGTCCTTGCCAGTATCAGTCTGTCTGCTTCTGCGGCTGAAACCATTCGTTTTGCGGCGGAAGCGTCTTACCCGCCGTTCGAGTTTATTGATGCTAATAATAAAATGCAGGGTTTTGATATCGATCTGGCCAATGCGTTGTGCAAAGAGATGCAGGCTAACTGCACTTTCACCAATCAGGCCTTTGACAGTCTGATTCCGAGCCTGAAATTCAAACGTTTCGACGCAGTGATTTCCGGCGTAGATATTACGCCTGAGCGTCTAAAACAGGTTGCGTTCACCAAACCTTATTACGATAACTCAGCGCTGTTTATCGCTCAGAAAGGCAAAATCGCCGATCTGGCCGCGCTAAAAGGTAAACGCGTCGGCATGCAAAACGGCTCAACGCATCAGAAATTCTTGTTGGAAAAGCACCCTGAAATCACCGCAGTGCCTTACGACAGCTACCAGAATGCAATTCTGGATCTAAAAAATGGCCGTCTGGACGCAGTATTCGGTGATACCGCAGTGGTCAACGAGTGGCTGAAGCAGAGTCATGAACTGATGCCGGTCGGGGACAAAATTTCCGATGCGGATTATTTCGGTACCGGTCTGGGCATCGCGGTACGTCAGAACAATACCGAATTACTGGGTAAGTTAGATGCGGCACTGGCGAAAGTGAAAGCCGATGGCACCTATCAGACAATTTACAAAAAATGGTTCCAACAGTAACTTAAGCACCCATGAATGAATTTCAACCTTTAGCAAGCGCCGCCGGCATGACCGTCGGCCTTGCCGTTTGCGCACTGGTTCTCGGCCTCATTCTGGCAATGTTGTTCGCCGTTTGGGAATCCTCCCGCTGGAAGGTCATCAGCTATCTGGGCACCGCCTGGGTTACGCTGCTACGCGGCCTGCCAGAGATTCTGGTCGTGCTATTTATCTATTTCGGTTCATCACAATTACTGATGATGCTGTCAGACGGCTTCACTCTGAATTTCTATCTGTTCGAACTGCCGGTGAAGCTGAATATCGACACATTTGAGGTCAGCCCTTTCCTGTGCGGCGTGATTGCGCTGGCGTTGCTGTATTCTGCCTATGCTTCGCAAACGCTGCGCGGCGCGCTCAAAGCGATTCCTGCCGGTCAATGGGAATCCGGGCAGGCTCTGGGAATGAGTCAGGCGACGATCTTCTTCCGCCTGATTATGCCGCAAATGTGGCGCCACGCCCTACCGGGGCTGGGTAATCAGTGGTTGGTTTTACTGAAAGACACCGCGTTAGTGTCGTTGATTAGCGTAAATGACCTGATGTTGCAGACCAAAAGCATCGCGACGCGCACACAGGAACCTTTTACCTGGTATATGATCGCCGCTGCAATTTATCTGGTGGTGACTCTGCTAAGTCAGTATGTAATCAAGCTGATTGAACTCCGTACCACGCGTTTTGAACGGAGCCCATCCTGATGTTTGATTATTTACCTGAGATCCTAAAAGGGCTGCATACCAGCCTGACGCTGACCTTTGTTTCGCTGCTGGTGGCGTTGGTACTGTCGTTGATTTTCACCATCATTCTGACGCTGAAAACCCCGATAGCCACGCAGTTGGTGAAGATTTACATCACGTTGTTCACCGGCACGCCGTTACTGGTACAAATCTTTCTGATTTACTACGGCCCCGGCCAATTCCCGGCGATCCGCGAATATCCGTGGCTGTGGCATGTACTTTCGCAACCCTGGCTGTGTGCCATGATCGCACTGGCGCTGAACAGCGCGGCCTATACCACACTGCTGTTCCATGGAGCGGTTCGGGCAATTCCTGCCGGTCAGTGGCAGTCTTGCGAAGCGTTGGGAATGTCCAAACGCCAGTCGCTGCGGATTTTACTGCCGTTCGCCTTTAAACGCGCTCTGTCGTCTTATTCCAACGAAGTAGTGTTGGTGTTTAAAAGTACCTCACTGGCATACACCATTACATTGATGGAAGTGATGGGTTACAGCCAGTTGATGTATGGCCGCACCTACGACGTGATGGTATTTGGCGCGGCAGGTATTGTTTACCTGTGTGTTAACGGCTTGCTGACTCTACTGATGCGTCTGGTTGAACGTCGGGCGCTGGCCTTCGAACGTCGTAATTAAGCCTTAAATCACTGCACTTTGAAACCCCGGTATCTGCCGGGGTTTTTTATTCATGTCAAGAATAAATCCCACGTCAAAAACGCAATTTCCCCCCTGATTATTGCCAAGCTCATTTTTCCCACTGCGGCATTTTTAACACGCTTTTGGCGAAGAGGATTATGTTGATTTTTTTATTATATTTTTAATCACTTTTCTTGCATATTAATTCACAAGGTGGCAATGTAATTCCAATTGATTATGGTATTTCACACCGCTAAAAGTTCCTTAGCGGTAATAAAATCAATAAGTAATGTTGCACCCTATTAAAGACTTTCAGACAGGAGTTTAGGCATGAAAAAGATATTACTGGCGACAATTCTGACCGGGGTGGCCTTTAGCGCTAGCGCTGCGGAAACCATTCGTTTTGCCGCCTCGGCAACCTATCCACCGTTTGAATCTATGGGGGCCAATAATGAGATTGTAGGTTTCGATATGGATTTGGCAAAAGCATTGTGTAAACAAATGGAAGCCAACTGTACCTTTACCAATCAGGCCTTTGACAGCCTGATTCCTGCGCTAAAATTTCGTCGCTATGACGCTGTCATTTCTGGAATGGATATCACGCCTGAGCGGAGCAAACAGGTCGCGTTTACTCAGCCTTACTACGCCAACTCCGCGATTGTGATTGCCCATAAAGGCAAGTTCACCTCTCTGGCCGATTTGAAAGGCAAGCGTCTCGGAATGGAAAACGGTACTACACACCAGAAATACATGCAGGAAAAGCATCCTGAAATTCAGACCGTGTCTTACGACAGCTATCAGAATGCCATTTTAGATCTGAAAAATGGCCGTATCGACGGCGTATTCGGTGACACCGCCGTGGTCAACGAATGGCTGAAGAGTAACCCTGAATTGGCTTCCGTAGGAGAGCACGTTACCGATGCACAATACTTCGGCACAGGTTTAGGCATTGCAGTGCGCCCTGAGAATACCGAGCTGTTGGGCAAACTGAATAAAGCGATTGATGCAGTGAAGGCGGACGGCACTTATAAAACCATTAATGACAAATGGTTCCCGCAATAATTCCTGCAATCAATAGAATTGCCTGATATTCCAGAGAAATTACAGAGATAAAAAGCCGGATTTCAACAATGATTTTCGGCTTTTTCTATGATTCAGCACTTAAGCTTTTCGAAACTCAAGCCGTTGGCTCGCGCCGCACCAGCAGCGTAATCACTTCATAATGGCTGGTATGAGGAAACATATCGAACAACTGCACTCGCTCAATGCGGTAATCCGCTAGCGCAGCGATATCTTTGGCCATGGTTTCCGCATTACAACTGGAGTAGAGAATAAACGGCGGCGCCATTTGGCTAAGATAACCACAAAGCGCGGCGCCGATGCCCCGGCGTGGCGGATTGACCAGTACCAATTCCGGCACTTCCGTCTCGCCGGTGGCAAAACGTGTGGAATCCAATGCGGCAAAACTGACCTGTTTCAGCCCCAGTTTTTCCGCTGATTGTCGCGCACAGGCAATAGCTTCAGCGCTGATTTCAATGCCGGTCAGACGAGTTTCCGCCGTAGCGCAGTGCAAACCAAAACCGCCGACGCCGCAGAATAAATCCCACATGCTACCAATATTCAGCTCACGTACCCAATCGCGGGCCGTGGCGTACAGTGCGGCGGCCACATCAGGATTGGTCTGGAAGAAACTCTGCGGCCGAATATACAGCGGCACCTGATTAAAGCGTTCTTCCAGCGCCTGTTGCTCCGTCAGCGGAATTTCCTGCTCCCCTTCCAGTATTGCCATATGCACCGGCTGAATATTGACGGAAATAACCCGTAGCAGAGGTAATTGTTGCTGTAGCCACGGCAGGGTTTTCCGCAACTGCTCTACCTTAGTTTCCGAACGCAGCACAAAGCGCAGCATCAACTCGCCGCTGACGGTGCTTTCGGTTAACAGCAGAAATTTTAACTCGCCGCGCTTGCGCGCCACGTTATAGGGCGTTAAACCGGCACGAGCGATAAAAACCTTCAAAACGGCAAATACCGCAGCAAAACTGGCGGGATACAACGGACAATCGCTCAGATCCACCGCCGTTCCGTCCCGATGCAACATACCGAATAACGGACGCTCTACGCTGCCGCTAACCACCATTTTCGCTTTATTACGAAAAGCGCTTTCACGCCCGAAAACCGGCGTTAGCCATTGAGCTACCGGTTGCCCGGCCAGCAGATTTTCTAAATGATGTTGTTTATCCGCCAGTTGTTGGGAGTAATCTTTCTCCAACCACTGACAGGAACGGCAGCTGCCCGCCGTATACTGTGCGCAATGCATGAATATTGACCGTTATGATTTATTACGTTGAGATTTGCAGCGCTCTCGGCCGCCAATGGGGGCGGATTGTACCACCCCGCGTCGGGAAACACTCATTTTGACTGGCGGAAAAAACGCTTCGAATGGAAAGGAATAAACAACAGACCCATAATCACCACGTCGGGGATTTTTTGTATTAACAGACTGTGGAACACCTCGGCTTCGTTTTCGCCCTCAATGCGGAATACATCAACATACAACCAGTCCAGTGAAGCCAGCAGCATATAAACTACCACCACAATCTGGCACAGCAGATAGCACCAACGACCCCAGTTCTTACGACGGATGACAGCTCGTCCGCAGGCAATTTCGAGGAAAACCAGCCCCAGACTAGCCAGCAAGATCAGGCCAGAATCCCAACTTTGCAGATTTTCCGCGATAAAAAGCTGCATTCCGCCCATGCCCAGTTCGGCTACCAGCAGCAACAGGCCTAAAACCCGAGTCGCGATAATGGCGGTGCCGCCGACTAATACGGCGACTGGCGTGGCTGCGGAAACTTTCATATTGGCTTGCCCTTCTCCCAGACTGACACTCATCCACCCTCTCCCGCAACCTGATGTTATCTTTCACATTAACGCCGCCCGCAGACGGCATGCGATCGAGAGAAAGCCTAGCAGCTTTGGGAAATTTCAGCCATGGGCGGCTTTGCGTAATTCACGCGATCGCTGCTTTTCCGAGCGCGCCATCATTCGCCAGGCGATCAGCCCGATAATCCCGACCACCAGCAGGATCAGCGTTGCCAATGCGTTGATTTCCGGATTCACCCCCATACGCACGCTGGAGAATACCAACATCGGCAGCGTCGAAGCCCCCGGCCCGGCAACAAAACTGGCAATAACCAGATCGTCCAGCGACAGCGTAAAAGCCAATAGCCAGCCTGAGATCAACGCCGGAGCGATCATCGGAGCGGTAATAACAAAAAACACTTTTAGCGGCGTGGCACCCAGATCCATCGCGGCCTCTTCAATGGAACGATCCAGCTCCCGCAGTCGCGAACTGATGACCACAGTGACATAAGCAGTGCAGAAGGTGACGTGGGCCAGCCAAATGGTGAACATGCCGCGCTCCGCCGGCCAGCCGATAGCGTGCCCCATCGCAACAAACAGGAGCAGCAGAGACAGCCCGGTAATCACGTCCGGCATCACCAGCGGTGCAGTCAACATAAAGGCAAAACCGGTAGAGCCGCGAAAACGACCAAAACGCACCATTACCAAAGCAGCGATAGTGCCGAGTATCACCGCCATCGTCGCCGAAGCCGCCGCAATGGTCAGACTCAGCCCGACTGCCGATAACATAGTAGAATCATGGAATAATTCGGTATACCAACGGGTTGACCAACCGCCCCACACCGTCACCAACTTATTGCTGTTAAATGAATAGATCACCAGCATCAGCATAGGCGCGTACAAAAAGGTGAATCCCACCACCAGAATCACCCGTCGCCAGACAGAACGAACCTCAGGTAGGTTATTCATCCTTGACCTCCCATTTCTTTATTCTGATGTTTATGGAACCAAAGGATCGGTGCGATCAACAGTAACAGCATGACGGTTGCTACGGCGGAAGCGACCGGCCAGTCACGATTGCTAAAGAATTCGGTCCACAAAATGCGCCCAATCATGATGGTGTCTGGGCCCCCTAACAGTTCGGGAATAACGAATTCCCCTACCGCCGGAATAAACACCAGCATCGATCCGGCGATTATGCCGCCTTTGGTCAAAGGTACAATAATGCTGAAGAACGTTTTAAAGGGTTTGGCTCCAAGATCGGAGGCCGCTTCCACCAGCGAATAATCTAAACGGGTTAGCGCGGTATAAATCGGCAACACCATAAATGGCAGGTAGGCATAAACCACGCCGATATATACCGCCAGATTGGTATGTAAAATGACCAAAGGCTGATCGATAACGCCGAGCCAGATCAGCACGTTATTCAAAATACCGTTGTTTTTCAGAATCCCCATCCAGGCGTAAACCCGAATCAAAAATGACGTCCACGAAGGTAAAATCACCAATAACAACAGAATATTACGCGTCGAATGACTGCTGTGAGCAATCGCCCAGGCCAACGGATAACCAATGATCAGGCAACACAAGGTGGAAATACCGGCCACCTGCAAAGATTGTAAATAGGCGTCGATATACAGAGGATCGTCGAGCAATTGCAGGTAATTTCCCAGATTCAGAGAAATATCCAGCTTGCCATCCATCCATGTCATGAGATCGGTGTAAGGAGGAACCGCACGGGCCATTTCAGCCAGACTGATTTTAAATACAATCAGGAAAGGCAGCATAAACAGCAAAAACAGCCACAGGTAGGGCAAACCTATCACCAGTTTGCGGCCATGAGCCATTTGCCAACGCTGTAGGCGAGCGATTAACACACCGGATTGGCGGGTTGGTGGCTCCGGCGTTGCTTGAACCGAATTAGGTATCATCTTCTAGCTCCCCAGCACCACACAGCTATCCGTTTCCCAGCACAGACGCACTTCATCGCCCCAGGTTGGCATACCTTTACGATAACGATGGCCGTTTTGCAGCTGGGCGCTAATAGTTTGCCCACTATGGAGTTTGACATGGTAAATCGACAAATCCCCTAAATAGGCAATGTGTACCACTTCACCTACCGCAAAGTTAAAACCAGCTTCCGGCACGCTTTCGCACAGCATGATTTTTTCTGGCCGCAGGGCAACCAACACCGGCACCCCGTCGACTACAGAAGCGTCTGAATCCACTTTCAACGGATGACGCAGGCCAGGGCTGCGAATAACCAGCGCATCTTCCTGGCGTTCCGTAAGCACGCCCTCAAAGACATTCACTGAACCTATAAATTCGGCGCTAAATCTACTGTTCGGGTGTTCATAAATTTCTTCCGGCTCACCGATTTGCACAAATTTTCCGCGATTCATAATCGCGATACGTCCAGCCATGGTCATGGCTTCTTCCTGATCGTGAGTCACCATCACGCAGGTCGCGCCAACCCGTTCCAGAATATCCACTACTTCCAACTGCATCCGGTCGCGCAGTTTTTTATCCAGCGCGCCCATTGGTTCATCCAGCAGCAGTAACTTGGGTCGCTTAGCCAGACTACGCGCCAACGCCACCCGCTGCCGCTGGCCGCCAGATAATTGATGGGGCTTACGTTTGGCAAACTCTTGCATATGCACCAGCGCCAGCATTTCCTCTACCCGACTTTTAATTTCCCCACTCGGCAATTTGTCCTGCTTTAGGCCAAAGGCAATATTCTGCTCGACGGTCATATGAGGAAATAACGCATAAGACTGAAACATCATATTAATTGGCCGTTGGTAAGGCGGCACATGGGACAAATCCTGCCCATCTAATACAATCTGCCCTTGAGTCGGCAACTCAAAACCCGCCAACATCCGCAATAGCGTCGATTTTCCGCAGCCGGACGCGCCGAGCAAAGCAAAAATCTCGCCTTTATAAATGGTTAGATTGACATCATCCACGGCCGCCTGACCGTCGAAGATTTTGGTTAAATTGCGAATTTCCAATAAAGGGGTAAACGCCTTCAGGGATTTCAACGGCGGACGGGAAATTACATCATTCACTCTGCGTGCTCTCCGTAGAAGCAGAAGAGGCCACATCATAATGCGGCACAAAATAGCAACAGAAACAGCCGGTTTCCCTACTGTTTCTCCCCTCATCATTTTAGGTGATACCAGATTGGCCGCTGAAAACAGCCAACGGCTCAATCAACGGTATTACTTACCTGTTTTGAATTTAGTCCAGGCGCGAGTCATCACCCGATCAATTTTTGGCGACTGAACTTTCAGGGTGAACATTTTGGCGCGAACGTCCGCCGGCGGGTAAATCCCCGGATTATCCCGAACGTCCGGATTCACCAAAGGCGTCGCGGCTTTATTGGCATTGGCGTAAAACACATGGTTGCTGATATTGGCGATCACTTCCGGGCGCATCAGGTAGTTGAGGAAGAGGTAAGCCTCATCCTGATTTTTAGCGTCCGCAGGCATGGCAAAAACATCGAAGAATGCCAAAGCCCCTTCTTTCGGAATGCTGTAAGCCACATTGACGCCATTTTTCGCCTCTTTTGCTCGGTTTGAGGCCTGCATAACATCACCAGCCCAACCAACGGCTACGCAAATATCACCATTAGCCAGATCGTTAATGTATTGGGAAGAATGGAAATAACGAATATTTGGCCGCAGTTTTAACAGCAAATCTGTTGCCGGGCCGGTGTAATCAGCGGCATCGCTGCTGTTAGGGTCCTTGCCCAAATAATTGAGCACAGTGGCAAAAATCTCACTTGGAGCATCGAGGAAGGACACTCCGCAGCTTTTCAATTTCTCCAGATTTTCCGGTTTCAGCACCAAATCCCAACTGTTGATTGGCGCATCGGTTCCCAGCGCCGCTTTCACTTTATCAACGTTGTAACCAATGCCAGTAGTCGCCCACAGATAAGGGATCGCGTATTTATTTTCCGGATCGTGCTGACTCACCAGTTTGAGTAATTCCGGGTCCATATTTTTATAATTAGGCAGTTTGTTCTTATCCAGCGGCTTAAATACGCCGGCGGATAATTGGCGCTCAAGGAAACTGGCCGAAGGCACCACCAGATCGAATCCGGTACTCCCCGCCATCAACTTCCCTTCCAACACCTCGTTGGAGTCAAACACGTCATAAACCACTTTAATGCCGGTTTCCTTTTGGAAATTTACCAGCGTGTCTGGGGCAATATAATCAGACCAGTTATAAACGTGCAGTATTTTTTCCTCAGCAGAAACTGAGACGGACGCGGCCATAAGCAGGCCTGCAGTAACACCCGATAACCATTTTTTACGTTGGGTGAACATCCGTGAACTCCTCCAGAACAGGGTAAATCATAGAATTGAATTTGTACCCGACGGGTACAACACCTTTCCTGATCGAGCGCTATTGCCACAAACTCGTTATGCATGGCTATGCACTGGAGTGAGTTATTGATTAAGCGTCAATAACCACGAATTTGCGGGGGTAATCATATGCCCTTTGCAGAGCATAAAGCATAACCCCTGATAGTTATACGAGCCAGTATCCAGCGTAAAAAACGCCTTTTATCGACTTTTTATGCATAGTTAATCTATGTAATTCGCCACTTGTGGCATAAACGGCGCTAAATATCTGGCAAACTAGGGTAAAAAGCAGAGGATCTTATGGCGGGAAAAATGAAAAACAGCATGCCGCCGGGGATGGCGGCCAGCTAAATCAGTGAATAACCGGGAAAGAGGTCGGCACGACCTGCCCTTCTTCCTCTTCGGTTTCACCGATGAACAGCAGATCGTTTGCTCGGGCTTCCAGAATAATCATCGAAACCTGCTCTTCGCTCTGCTGCATAAAGTGGCCAAACTGCTCCAGCGTAATACCTTGGGTGATGTACACCGACTGGCAAACAATCAACTTCGGCAGATTATCATCCTGAATATCAATAAAGGCCTTGGCCGTTAACGAGCTGGCATTGATTTGGCTTAAATCCGCAACAAGCGGAATCAGCGCCGTAGGCCGGATTTCAGCTAACGCAGAGAAGAGAATAACGTTATCTACCAGGTCCACTTTGGCATCAAATATGCCTTCAAAATTTTGCATGTGGGGCAAATGCAGTGCCTGGCATGAGTCGCATTCAAAGAACGAGATCCCTAACTGATCCAGCCAACGCCGTAATAAGGCTAAATCCGGGACGATGAGTGAATCCATAGCAACCTACCTCACGATTCTTGCAACAAGAAAAGTGGCATAGCTTACGGAATATTCGCCGTTAGCGCCATGACCAATCCAGACTAATTGACAGCAAAAGCCGTGACTATCTGCGAAATATGCGAAGAGATACGCAAACAACAGGAAAAAGAAGTCTTTGTCATTATCGTTATCAGGGATTAAGGCTTTTTCTCCTCTTTATCTGCCGTTTTGGCGGTGTCTTTTTTATCGATCCCATTCATTCCCAATAGCGGGCCAAAACCCTGCGCCACACGCCAGACTATGCAGGCTGCGGCTGGAACCATTAGCCCAATACCAATAAATATCATCATAATCGCGACGATAGGCTCGCTTAATCCAGCGGGCAGCGTGACATAATGATTGATACTTAAATAGGCCAGCACCAGTAATAACATTCCCAAGGCTTCCAAAATAATCACCATTTTGGGCATATCGCCTAAAGCACGCATCTTTTCCTCCTGTACAACTACTTATAAGATTTAGCCAAAGGTGTTGAATCCGCCAATGCTACAACACTCAATGAATGTAAATAATCGGTTAAGCCAAAGAATCGACGGATATAAATAGGTTCGGATAATCGGATTAACAGGCAATTCCTACTTTGTTTTCGTCTCATCAACGGGCATAGTAACACCCAATGAAAGTGAGTAATACGCGACAAGTCATTCAGCAATCGAAGATACACTGATTGGCAGACGAAGTGATTAACTCAATATAATCAAGGAGTTTTGCATGTTTACTGTAATTTTCGGACGTCCTGGTTGCCCTTACTGCGTCCGTGCCAAAGAGCTGGCCGAAAAACTGAAAGCTGAGCGTGACGATTTTGATTTCAACTATATCGACATTCATGCGGAAAATATCACCAAAGCCGATTTAGAAAAAACTGTCGGTAAGCCGGTTGAAACCGTACCGCAAATCTTTATCGATGAAAAACACATCGGTGGTTTCACTGATTTTGAAGCTTACGCTAAAGAACATCTGAATCTGTTCAAATAATAGCGATACCTAAGCCATTAATTGATGGCTTAGGTGCGATAAAGAGAGGGAGCTTCGGCACCCTCTCTGTATTTTGGCTTGAACGCTCTCATGAAACTTCAAAATAAAATCACGAAAATCCCACAGATAAGGCCTGATTTTTTGGCCGATCCCGCTATTAATTTCCCCGTTAAAAGCATATTTATCCGCTAACACCGATTTCCCCGCTTACTACTGGCTGTAATCCCTCGGACAGACTAGAATAACCACCGCCATTGCCGTTACATGCATCAGATTTTGCTGAAGGCATTTATCTGGCAACGAATGCAGATATTACCGGGTCACATAACCCTTTTTAGCGTTATCTACTTCAGGTTAAACAATAAGTTATCCTCCGTGAATATAAACGTCGCAAATCTGTTAAACGGCAACTACATTCTGCTGTTATTCGTAGTTCTCGCGCTGGGGTTGTGCCTCGGTAAATTACGGCTGGGCTCGGTCCAGTTAGGTAACTCTATCGGCGTATTGGTTGTTTCTCTACTATTGGGACAACAGCATTTCGCTATCAATACCGAAGCCCTGAACCTCGGGTTTATGCTATTTATTTTTTGTGTCGGCGTCGAAGCGGGCCCAAATTTCTTCTCTATATTCTTCCGTGATGGCAAAAACTACCTGATGCTGGCGCTGGTAATGGTCGGAAGCGCCATGGTTCTGGCGCTTGGGTTGGGTAAACTGTTCGGTTGGGACATTGGCCTCACCGCCGGTATGCTCGCCGGATCTATGACCTCGACGCCAGTGCTGGTCGGTGCCGGAGACACCCTACGCCATACCATTGCCAATAACCCGACGTTGCAACACGCACAGGATAACCTGAGCCTCGGCTATGCCCTAACTTACCTGATCGGTTTGGTTAGCCTGATTTTTGGCGCGCGTTATCTGCCAAAACTGCAACACCAGGATTTGCCGACCAGCGCCCAGCAAATTGCCCGTGAGCGCGGTCTGGATACCGATAGCCAGCGTAAAGTGTATTTGCCCGTGATCCGCGCTTACCGCGTCGGCCCGGAACTGGTAGCCTGGGCCGACGGCAAAAATTTACGCGAGCTGGGAATCTATCGTCAGACCGGCTGTTACATCGAACGTATTCGCCGCAACGGCATTCTGGCTAATCCGGACGGCGATGCGGTGTTACAGGTTGGCGATGAAATATCGCTAGTTGGCTACCCGGATGCTCATTCGCGCCTCGATCCCAGTTTCCGTAACGGTAAAGAAGTTTTCGACCGCGACCTTCTGGATATGCGTATTGTTACCGAAGAAATCGTGGTCAAAAACAGTAATGCGGTAGGTAAACGCCTGAGTCATTTGAAACTGACCGATCACGGCTGTTTCCTTAACCGTGTTATTCGCAGCCAGATTGAAATGCCTATAGATGACAGCATCGTATTGAATAAAGGCGATGTCTTGCAGGTCAGCGGCGATGCCCGTCGGGTCAAAAGCGTTGCGGAAAAAATCGGTTTTATTTCCATTCATAGTCAGGTCACCGATCTGCTGGCTTTCTGTGCCTTCTTTATTATTGGCCTGATGATTGGTCTGATTACCTTCCAATTCAGTAATTTCAGTTTCGGTATCGGTAACGCAGCAGGCTTGCTGATGGCCGGCATCATGCTGGGCTTCCTGCGAGCCAACCACCCGACTTTCGGCTATATCCCGCAGGGTGCGCTCAATATGGTGAAAGAGTTTGGGCTGATGGTGTTTATGGCTGGCGTTGGTCTGAGCGCCGGTGGCGGTATTAATAGCAGTCTGGGTGCCGTGGGTGGGCAAATGCTGATATCCGGCCTGATAGTCAGTCTGGTGCCAGTCATTATCTGCTTCCTGTTCGGTGCCTATATTTTACGAATGAACCGCGCACTATTATTCGGAGCAATTATGGGTGCCAGAACCTGCGCCCCTGCGATGGACATTATCAGCGACACGGCCCGCAGTAACATTCCAGCGTTGGGTTACGCGGGCACTTACGCCATTGCTAACGTATTACTGACCCTGGCCGGTTCGCTGATTGTGATTATCTGGCCGGGAATTTGGGGATAGCGCCGATCTATTTTCGGTGAAGGTACAATAAATTTTATATTTTTCGCATTCGGCAAGAACTTAATGGTTTAGCCGTAGTCTGAATTAGTGCCACTGCTTTTCTTTGATGTCCCCATATTGAGGAGCCCGATAGTCCCGCCTTCTTAGGTTCAAGACTAATCGGGTTTTTTCTTGCCTGAAATAAAGTAACCCTATAAACAACAAGATTAAATACTGATTCAGCTTAATGGCGGCAAATTGGCGGCAGCGTAGCTAAACACCTCTGCTCAGGCACAAAAAAACCGCCGTGCGGCGGCTGCGATTCGGCTGAATGACTGACGATCAGTTATGGCAACCCTGTCCACCGTCCATGTAGGAATCTCTCTCTCCGTTGATATATCTCTCTGGATCTTCACCAAACGGCAGTTTCCGAATGTTGGTAGAGAACGAAATAAATGCCTGCTGAAAACGTCCGTCTCGATACTGCATAATATCAACTTCGGTCTTGCCGTCAGCAGATGACCAGATGGTATTGGTCAAAGGCGCTGAAGCCGCAGCTGCGTTAGGATTCCAAAGATAATAGGTTTGCCCATCGATCACCAGATTACCTTCACTTGTTACATGCTGTGGCAAGGGTGAAATATCAGGGCACACGAAAGGTTTCGTTATGCTAACTCGCTCCGCAGCAGCACTGGCGCTCAATAAGGCAATACCGATAGCGTACAAAGGAACGAAAGTTTTGTTTAATCGACTCATCACATCTTCTTCTTAGTCGTTTTTCAGCGTTTATTATCCTGTTAATTTGCCCGGTTTTCAAAGTAATCAGCCCTTTTCCCTTGGCTGCACGCTCATTTCTCTCGCCCTAATCCTTAGCGTTACTAACACGCTGATTCCCTTTTCTAAAACGGCTCCTATCTGCGTCAGAAGCGCCCTAAGGCTTTCTTAATATAGAATTATTACAGTGGGACTATTATGAATATCCTGCTGGATTAACCGTGAAGAACAGTGAAAACACTCCATCATCATTAAATCAAGGCTCAACGGGAGTGATAATTAGGACAAACCCCCTTTACTCATTGCCGTTATCCTTTTACCTTTGGCAGGTTTTTGGGTTAACAATCAGCGGATTGGTGTTTCTGTGGTTATCTCGTAATGAACAACTCGACTTGCTGATAAGTGGCTATTGGTTTGATCCAAAAACCCAGAGTTTCCCTTGGGAACATAACTACTGGTTAGATTTGTTCAATCACCGGCTGTTAAAAATCACGATTATCAGCGCGGCCGTCTGCTCGCTATTTTGGGGAGTCTATCGCCGAAATTTTCGACTGGTGGTGACCACGATGCTGATCGGCGTTGGCCCTTTGGTTATTGGGATATTGAAATCTACCAGCGCTCATTCCTGTCCTTGGGATCTGGTGGAATACGGTGGAAAAGCCGCCAGCTACATATTAATGGATACAGCTCCGGCTGGCGCAGGCCCCGGTCACTGTTTCCCCGGAGGACATGCCTCCAGCGGTTTTGCGCTGATGGCCGTATTCTTCCTGTTTTATCCTGAACGCCCTCGCCTTGCTACGCTTTGCTGGATAGTCGGCGTATGTTTGGGAATGATAATGGGATTCGGTCAGGTCATGCGCGGGGCACATTTTCTGACTCATAACCTGTGGGCTGGGTGGTGGGTCTGGCTTAGCCAATTGGCTCTTTTTTGGTTGATTAGTGGTTATGACCACCGTCATTAAGGTACTGAGTAATGGAACAATTAAATCATTTTTTGTTTTCTCTGATTAACGCCACGCCCAATTCACCCGAGTGGTTGGTGAAGTTCGCCATTTTTATTGCCAGAGATCTGATCAGCATCATTCCATTACTGATGATCGGCCTATGGCTGTGGGGCCCGCGAGAACAAATGTCGCTACAGCGTCAGACCATCAGTAAAACCGCCATTGCGCTGATTTTTGCAATGCTTTCATCGGTCTGTATCGGTATGTTATTCCCGCATAATCGCCCCTTTGTCGATGGTTTCGGCTATAACTTTTTACCCCACGCACCGGACAGCTCCTTCCCCAGCGACCATGGCACCGCCATCTTTACCTTTGCGCTGGCCTTTTTATGCTGGCATCGGATTTGGTCCGGCATTGCCTTGCTGATCGTCGGGTTGGCCATAGCCTGGTCGCGGATCTACCTTGGTGTACACTGGCCGTTAGATATGGTCGGTGGCTTCTTGGTGGCAATCGTCGGCTGCTTATTTTCACAGTTACTGTGGAATCTGTTTGGCGATAACATCGCGAAAGGATTGGCGAATCTTTATCAACGCTGCTTCTCTTTTCCTATCAGTAAAGGTTGGGTAAAAGATTAATTTCTGCCAACTGTTCGCATTTTACCGGCAGAACCTCTGCCGGTTTGCTCGCAAGAATCTCTGTCTCTCAAGATAACTCATCATAAATCAGCCGGTTATATCTCCTATCTCTTTCATAGCAAGAACTAACACCATCACTAAATGTTATTTAAATAACAAAATATGGCTTTTACATGTGATATTAACAACATAAAGGTTGTCATTTGCGTTAAATG
The DNA here is from genome assembly GCF_001656035.1 of Yersinia entomophaga. Taxonomy (NCBI): domain Bacteria; kingdom Pseudomonadati; phylum Pseudomonadota; class Gammaproteobacteria; order Enterobacterales; family Yersiniaceae; genus Yersinia; species Yersinia entomophaga. The sequence continues at coordinate 495,206 of NZ_CP010029.1, read as the reverse complement.
TTACTATTATCACAACAAATGATATTACCTACACAAACCAAGGACATTTTTTATGACTATCAACTATGCTAATTATATCGATCACACCCTATTAGCCATGGACGCCACCGAAGCGCAGATCGTCAAACTGTGTGAAGAAGCCAAACAACACCATTTCTACGCCGTTTGCGTAAACTCCGGCTATGTTCCTGTGGCAGCCAGCCAGCTTGCGGGCAGCGATGTGAAAGTTTGCTCGGTGATTGGCTTCCCTCTGGGCGCAGGTCTGACTTCCAGCAAAGTATTTGAAGCCAAGGCGGCTATCGAAGCAGGCGCACAAGAAATTGATATGGTGATTAATGTAGGTTGGTTAAAAAGCGGTAAAGTCGCTGAAGTTAAAGCAGATATTAAAGCCGTACGCGATATTTGCGCCGCTATTCCGTTGAAGGTAATATTGGAAACCTGCCTGCTCAGCAATGAGCAAATCGTTGAAGTTTGCGAAATGTGCCGTGAACTTGACGTTGCTTTTGTGAAAACATCTACAGGTTTCAGCACCGGCGGCGCCCGTGAAGAACATGTGAAATTGATGCGTGCTGCGGTAGGCTCGGATATGGGTGTTAAAGCTTCAGGTGCCGTGCGTGACCGCGCAACTGCCGAGAAAATGATTCTGGCCGGCGCAACGCGAATTGGTACAAGTTCAGGTGTAGCCATCGTATCTGGCCAGCAAGCGGCTGCGTCCAGCTACTAATTATCTTTAACCCGGCTTAGGCCGGGTTTACTTTGTTGGGAAGCGTTAATGGAAACTCGCCGTGCCGAACGTATTAATAAACTGACTCACGCTTTAAAACGTTCCGACAAAATTCATTTGAAAGACGCGGCCAGTTTGCTCCGAGTTTCAGAAATGACAATCCGTCGGGATCTTAGTGCGGAACCTTCTGCCGTGATTCTACTGGGCGGTTATGTGGTGATGGATCCCAAGTCGAACAGCGCTAACAACTATTTTGTTTCCGATCAGCAGGCAAAACAGGTAGAGGAAAAGCGCAAAATTGGGCAACTGGCCGCGCAGCTCATTGAAGAAAACGACACAATTTTCTTTGATTGCGGCACCACTATCCCACTAATTATCGACGAAATTCCCGAAGAGTTGACCTTCACTGCCCTCTGTTATTCGCTGAATACCTTTCTTTCGCTTCAAGATAAACCGAACTGCAAAGTGATCTTGTGCGGCGGCGAATTCAAGCCAAACAACTATATTTTCTCACCCATCGGCCAGCATAACGAGCTGGATAACGTTTGCCCGAACAAAGCCTTTATCTCTGCCGCCGGAGTGAGCATTGAATTCGGCGCAACCTGTTTTAACTTCGACGAAATTCCGTGGAAACAGCGCGCACTGAACAAATCTCAGCGCAAGATTCTGGTAGCCGATCACAGTAAATTCGGCCAAATCAAACCTGCCAGTATTGGGCCACTGACGCTATTTGATACTCTGGTCACCGACCGCCAGCCTGATGGCTCCTTCCGTTCGTTCTTTAACGAAACCAGCATAGAAATCCACAGTTAAACGACAATAGTTAGCAAACGCGGCTCTCATGTTCGATGTTTGGCGATCTTTGAGCCGAAAGTACCGTTTAGCGAATGAATTCCCCCTTTTCTATCCGACGGTAGAACTGAGTTTGATTAACTGACTTTATCCGTTCCTCATTCTGCCAAAATAGCAAATTATAAATATCATCACGTACTTTACTTTTCAGTTAGGGATTAAATTTTCACCCGATTGACGGCATAATTAAATAACCTTTTTTATATTATGGTTAATGACTTCCTGCCTATAAAAAACGCACTTCACTTTTAATGGTTGTTTATTAAATGTTCGAACAGTCGGTTTGAAAAGTAAATTATTTTAACATTTATTACTGCCAGACACCTTTAAGCACTAAAACTCGCCTTTTATATTGTCAGACAAAAGTAACTTGCCTCACTTTCATATGACAAATAAACCTTAAGTCAGTATTTAAAGCAAACTTGTCAAACAAATAGAATTTAACTCTTTCCTTTTACTCAGATATTTAACTGTTTATATAACAAACAGCGCTGCGTGATACTGATTAATATCAACACATTATCCCCCAACGGAAATAAACACTAATTTAAATTTAAAATCAATAAGTTATGTAATTTCTGTTGTTTTGACATTATGACTTTCGTCAATAAAATACTGAAAATTTCGATTTCCGCTAGATTCGACGCGCTGGTTAAAATATATTGCGCCTCAAGATATAAAGAGCAAAGGTTAAGTCGCTGACTCAATCTAAATTGAAATACAGTTTTGCTTTTTATCATTTATCATTTATCAAGCAGGTGCAGTACAAAACACTGAACATAATTGTAACAATTAGATGGAAATTCATAACAACTGGGTTTAAAGGCGTTTATTCAGCATTTGAGAGCATGATCACGGTACTTTTCACTATGAATCGTTATCTTGCCGCCAGCAAAAACCAGGGTACGAATTAGAACCATAAAAATATCAGCATAGAGAGACATCACTGCTCGCCGCGGATTAAATTTTATTTTTACGACTTCAGGTTATTTGCACTACTTAAAGAGAACCAAATCGACCTGATAAGATTTAAAACGCATTACTGTGACTGAATTTTTCATCTGATTATGCGACTTATAACGCACTAACAGGTATTTAACTTTCGGATCTTAATTTCAATTTCGTGTTCAAATCGGAGATCTTTATGGACACTACTCAAACTGGCACCATTTCATCCACGGGAAACACCAAAACCAGCACCTGGCGTAAAAGCGACACCATGTGGATGCTGGGTCTGTACGGTACGGCAATTGGCGCGGGCGTGCTTTTCCTGCCTATCAACGCCGGTATCGGTGGTTTACTGCCGTTAATCGTGATGGCTATCATCGCCTTCCCGATGACATTTTTCGCGCACCGCGGTCTTTGCCGCTTCGTTCTTTCCGGCAAAAACCCGGGCGAAGACATCACTGAAGTTGTTGAAGAACACTTCGGCGTTGGCGCAGGTAAACTGATTACTCTGCTGTACTTCTTCGCTATCTACCCAATTTTGTTGGTTTATAGCGTTGCGATTACCAACACTGTTGATAGCTTTATTACTCACCAGATGCACCTGCCTTCACCACCACGGGCTATTTTGTCCCTGATTTTGATCGTTGGTCTGATGACCATCGTTCGTTTTGGTGAAAACTTCATCGTAAAAGCGATGAGTATTCTGGTATTCCCGTTTGTTGCGGTACTGATGCTGTTGGCTCTGTACCTGATTCCAAACTGGAGCAGCGCTATCTTCCAAAACCTGTCTATCGACGGTAACGGTGTGGGCAACGGTATGCTGATGACCCTGTGGCTGGTTATTCCGGTCATGGTGTTCTCCTTTAACCATTCCCCTATCATCTCTGCATTTGCGGTAGCAAAACGTGAAGAATACGGTCAGGACGCTGAGAAGAAATGTTCTCGCATTCTGGCATACAGCCACATCATGATGGTTTTGACCGTGATGTTCTTCGTATTCAGCTGCGTTCTGAGCCTGTCTCCAGCAGATTTGATGGAAGCCAAAGCACAGAACATTTCTATTCTGTCTTACCTGGCTAACCACTTTAATACCCCGATGATTGCCTACATGGCACCGGTTATTGCCTTTATTGCTATTACCAAATCTTTCCTGGGCCACTATCTGGGTGCTCGTGAAGGTTTCAACGGCATGGTGGTTAAATCTCTGCGTAGCCGCGGTAAAACCATTAACGGCGACAAACTGAACCGCATCACTGCGCTGTTCATGCTGGTCACAACCTGGATCGTTGCAACCCTGAACCCAAGCATTCTGGGCATGATCGAAACTCTGGGTGGCCCGGTTATCGCGATGATTCTGTTCCTGATGCCAATGTATGCGATTCACAAAGTTCCAGCGATGCGCAAATACAGTGGCCATATCAGCAACGTATTCGTTGTGATTATGGGTCTGATTGCCATCTCAGCAATTCTGTTCAGCCTGTTCAAATAAGACTGTTCGGCCGGTGCGCTGCGCTGGCCACTTTTCGCTACCGTTCATCTTTAGGACGGTAAAACAGTTAGCAGTAGACTTAAAGTTTCAAAAGCCGGTGCGATCGTACCGGCTCCCCACTCCACGGTAATGTAAGCAATTTCATAATTAACGCCTTTAACACGAAGGAGGCGAGTATATGGTCAGCGTTTTTGACATTTTTAAGATTGGTATTGGTCCTTCCAGCTCACACACAGTCGGCCCGATGAAGGCTGGTAAGCTGTTTACCGATGACTTGATCGCACTAGGGCATCTTTCTGCCGTTACCCGAATTTCCGTAGACGTTTACGGTTCATTATCCCTGACCGGTAAAGGTCACCATACCGATATTGCTATTATTATGGGCCTGGCAGGGAATCTGCCGGATACCGTTGATATCGATAGCATTCCGGAGTTTATCCGTGATGTTGAACACCGTGAGCGTCTGCTACTGGCTCAGGGCGCTCATGAGGTGGATTTCCCGCTACATGGGGGAATGAATTTCCACGAAACCAACTTGCCACTGCACGAAAATGGTATGTCCATCAGTGCCTTTGCCGGTGACAAACTGCTGTACAGCAAAACCTATTACTCCATCGGCGGCGGCTTTATCGTTGACGAAGAGAATTTTGGCAAAGCAGCCAGCAATCAAGTTTCTGTACCTTATCCATTCAATTCAGCCCGTGATTTACAGAAACACTGTAAAGAAACCGGTCTGTCTCTGTCTGGATTAGTGCTGCAAAATGAACTGGCATTGCATACCAAAGAAGAGCTAAACGCGCACTTTTCCGCCATTTGGGAAGTGATGAAAAGCGGTATCGAGCGTGGTATCAATACCGAAGGTTTGTTACCTGGGCCAATGCGAATTCCACGCCGCGCCGCAGCCCTGCGCCGTATGCTGGTGACCAACGACAAAAATAACACCGATCCGATGATGGTAGTGGACTGGATTAACATGTATGCGCTGGCGGTGAACGAAGAAAATGCGGCCGGTGGGCGTGTCGTTACCGCACCAACTAACGGTGCCTGCGGTATCATTCCGGCGGTATTGGCGTATTACGATAAGTTTATTCGTCCGGTTAACGAAAACTCATATAGCCGTTTCTTCTTGGTTTCCGGCGTTATTGGTGCGCTATATAAAATGAACGCCTCTATTTCTGGCGCAGAAGTGGGCTGTCAGGGCGAGGTGGGCGTAGCCTGTTCGATGGCAGCAGCGGGTTTGGCTGAACTGATGGGCGGTAGCCCGGCGCAGGTGTGTATCGCCGCAGAAATTGCGATGGAGCATAACCTTGGGCTGACCTGCGATCCGGTTGCCGGGCAGGTTCAGGTGCCTTGTATCGAACGTAACGCTATTTCAGCGGTACAAGCCGTCAACGCTGCTCGTATGGCTCTGCGCCGTACCAGCGAGCCTAGCGTATGCCTGGATAAAGTCATTGAAACCATGTACGAAACCGGGAAGGACATGAACGCCAAGTATCGCGAAACTTCTCGCGGCGGGCTGGCGATTAAAATCGTTCCCTGCGACTGATCGGTTTTTCTGCTTCTAACCGGTTTTATACTGAATCAGTTTTATAGTGATAGTCGCTTTAGTACTGAAAATAAAACAGGGCTGCATTTATTTATTGCGGCCCTGTTTTTTTATCGCTGAATTTAACCTAGGTCGCGATTATCCAAAGATACCGCCGAACCATTGGCTAAATTTCATCATCACAAAGTCCCAGATGCGGCTAAGGAAGCCCCCTTCTTTCACTTCGTTCATCACCACCAGCGGACGCTGTTCGATGCTTTTACCATTTAGCTGGAAATCGATCACGCCAACCTTCTGATTTTTAGCCAAAGGCGCACGAAGCTCGGTAGAATCTAATTTATAGCTGGCCTTCAGGTTTTTCATTTGCCCTTTCGGAATGGTGATAGCCGCATCCTGCGCTACGCCCAAATCAACCTGACCGGTATCGCCAAACCAGACTTTCTGAGTCACGAAGGCTTTGTCGGTTTTAATCGGCACCACGGTTTCGTAAAAGCGGAAGCCCCAGCTCAACAGTTTTTCACTTTCGCTAAAACGTACTCTGTCACTTGGAGCACCTAATACCACGGAAATCAAACGCATAGGACCATCGGTAGCCGAAGCAACCAGATTATGGCCAGCGCCTGCGGTATAACCGGTTTTCATACCATCGACGTTAAGATTGCTGTTCCACAACAGACGATTACGGTTGATCTGACGAATCTTGTTAAAGGTAAACTCTTTCTCTTTATGTAACGCATATTCTTCCGGTACGTCGCGAATCAGCGCCTGCCCCAATACCGCCATATCCCGCGCGGTACTGTACTGCCCTTCCGCATCCAGGCCGTGTACCGTCAGGAAGTGAGTATTATCCAGCCCCAGAGCTTTGGCGTAGTTATTCATCAAACCAACAAAACTGTCCTGACTGCCAGCAATATAATCAGCCAGTGCAATACTGGCATCGTTACCTGATTGAATAACAATGCCTTTATTCAGATCCATCAATTTGACCTGATCGCCCGGTTTTAAAAACATTAACGACGAACCGCGCAATGCCGGATTACCGGTAGCCCAAGCGTCTTTACCCACGGTAACCGTATCATCAGGATGGACTTTGCCCGCTTTAATCGCTTGCCCAATCACGTAGCTGGACATGATTTTAGTCAGGCTGGCCGGATCCAGACGCTGGTCCGGATTGTTCTGAGCCAATATTTTGCCGCTGTTGTAATCCATCAATACGTAAGCTTTAGCATCAATGGGAGGAGCCGGTTGCTCATCTGCCGCTCTGACGGCAGGTAACGCCAGCAACAGTAAACCGGCACTGAAAGTGACGTTTTTTAGCTTGGAGGAGATTGTATATTTCATCATGAGGTCGCCAGAGTATCCTTGCAAATAATAGGAAATAAGCGGTATTCCCAGAACTAAGCCGTTATTCAATACGTAAAAAAATCGCGTTTTTTCACTAGGGTAGAGACTTTAGCTTAGTCAAAATTTCATACCCTCTTTAAATCTATCCGATAACGACCACAAAGGGGTGATGTTTTGCGCTTATTTACGCTTGGTCATGTTTTCAATGGCTACACGGCTAAACATCTTGATAGCTGTACGGCTTTCCATCTAAGCACCCAAACGTCTTAAAACCTCACTTTATATAACCAAAAGAAATATAAGAGGGTTATTTGTTATTTTTAGCGACTAAGTAACAGGCGCTATGCTCTCGCCATCGTTTACCCGTTCTTTTGGCTTCTGGAGCAGTTATGGCAATCCCGCGTTCAGTCATCGATCTTATTGGACACACTCCCCTGCTGGAACTCACGCACTTTGATACTGGTCCTTGTCAGCTGTTTGTGAAACTGGAAAACCAGAACCCCGGTGGCTCGATTAAAGATCGCGTGGCGCTATCAATGATTGAACAGGCAGAGCGTGACGGTGATTTACAGCCGGGCGGTACCATTATCGAAGCCACCGCGGGTAATACCGGTTTGGGATTAGCGTTAGTCGCGGCATTAAAAGGGTACAAACTGATTCTGGTAGTGCCGGACAAGATGAGCCAGGAAAAAATCTTCCATCTTCGAGCATTGGGCGCGCAGGTGCTGTTGACTCGTTCCGACGTGGGTAAAGGCCATCCGGCCTATTATCAGGATTACGCGCTACGACTGTCACAGGAAATACCCGGCGCGTTTTATATAGATCAGTTTAATAATCCGGCCAACCCTGCGGCTCACCGTAACGCCACCGGCCCAGAATTATTCGAACAAATGGAAGGTCAGGTAGATGCCATCGTGGTTGGCGTTGGTTCCAGCGGAACGCTTAGCGGTTTAAGCCAGTATTTCGCCGAAGTGGCCCCCAATACTCAATTTGTTCTGGCCGATCCGTTAGGCTCTATTTTGGCGGATTACGTCGCGAAAGATCGGATCGGAGAAGCCGGTAGCTGGCTGGTGGAAGGCATTGGTGAAGATTTTATTCCCCCCCTTAGCAATTTCTCGCAGGTTACGAAATCCTACCAAATCGATGATGCGGAAGCCTTTGCCACCGCCCGCCGTCTGTTGCAAGAAGAAGGCGTGCTGGCCGGTTCCTCCACCGGAACTCTGCTAGCGGCTGCCCTGCGCTATTGTCAGGAACAAACCGAGCCGAAACGCGTCGTCACCTTCGTTTGCGATAGTGGCAATAAATATCTTTCGAAAATGTTTAACGATTACTGGCTGCTGGAACAGGGTTTACTGACTCGCCCGAAGCACGGCGATCTGCGCGATTACATCACCTATAGCCACGAGGACGGCGCTACCGTTTCGGTTTCACCGCAAGATTCGCTGGCGGTAGTTCATGCTCGTATGCGTCTTTACGATATTTCCCAACTACCGGTACTGGAAAACGAACGCGTCGTCGGTTTGATTGACGAATGGGATTTGCTTAATAGCGTGCAAAAAGATGCCCGCCATTTCAATTTAGCGGTCAGCGAAGCAATGACGCGGCAGGTAAAGACCTTACAGAAAGAAGCGAGTTACACCGACTTGCTCACCACATTCGATCAGGGACATGTGGCTATCGTGCTGGACGGGGAGCGTCTTCTCGGCCTGATTACCCGCACCGATGTGCTAAATGCCCGCCGCCAGGCACTGGCTTAATTTATATTTCAAGGACCTTATTATGGCAAAGTTTGACACCCTGACTGTACACGCCGGTTATACCCCAGACAGCACTGGCGCAGTGATGCCCGCGATTTACGCGACCTCCACTTTCGCTCAACCCGCACCGGGAGAGCATACCGGCTACGAATATTCCCGCAGCGGCAATCCGACCCGTAGCGCGTTGGAAAAGGCCATTGCTGAGCTGGAAAACGGCACGCGAGGCTACGCTTTTGCCTCCGGTCTGGCGGCTTGTTCGACGGTGTTAGAGTTATTGGATCAGGGCAGCCATATTGTCGCCGTGGACGATCTGTACGGCGGCACTTATCGCCTGCTGGAAAAAGTGCGCAATCGCACCGCTGGCCTGCGCGTAACCTACGTTTCACCAGCGGATACCACCGCGCTGGAACAGGCGATTCAACCAGATACTAAAATGATTTGGGTAGAAACGCCCACCAATCCGTTACTAAAACTGGCTGATTTGGCCGCCATCGCCGCAATTGCTAAAAAACATCAATTAATCAGCGTGGCGGATAACACCTTTGCCTCGCCTTACATCCAACGCCCGCTGGATTTGGGTTTTGATATTGTGGTGCATTCAGCCACTAAATATCTGAACGGCCATTCGGACGTGGTAGCCGGTGTCGCTGCGGTAGGAAATAACTCAGAATTAGCGGAACAACTCGGTTTTTTACACAATGCGGTAGGCGGGATTCTCGATCCGTTCAGCAGTTTCCTGACGCTGCGCGGCCTGCGGACTCTAGCGTTGCGTATGGCACGCCACAATGAAAGCGCGTTGCATATCGCTCAGTGGCTGGAACAGCAACCGCAGGTGGAAGCGGTGTATTATCCGGGGTTGAAAAGTCATCCTCAGCATCAGTTGGCGCGTCAGCAAATGTCCGGTTTTGGCGGCATGATCGCCGTGCGGCTGAAAGGCGAACCCGAGTATGCCCGCGAAGTGATTAAACGTTCTCATCTGTTTACGTTAGCGGAAAGTTTGGGCGGTGTTGAAAGCCTAATCAGCCTTCCTTACAGCATGACCCACGCTTCGATACCCTTGGATATTCGCCTTAAACACGGCATTACGCCGCAGTTATTACGTCTTTCCGTCGGAATTGAAGATACCGAAGACCTGATCGCCGATTTAGCGCAGGCATTGGCGGGTTAATCCCAGCCAGAATAGATCTCAGTCACCAACGGCCTGCTATCGGGCCGTTTATCAATCGGTTTTTTAACCTTCCGCCAGTATTTCACTGACCGTTTTTCCTACCAATTTAACCGCTTGCTCAATTTCGTCCGTCATCGGTTTGCTAAAACATAGCCTCAGAGAATTACGGTATTTCCCCGACGCCGAGCTGATAAAACCGGCGGCGATCTGCACTTTGTGAGGCAATAAAATGCGGTTAAGGCGCAAAGAGTCAAACCCTTCCGGCAGTTCTACCCACAGCATAAAACCGCCCTGCGGCCGACTCAGACAAGTGCTGGGCGGAAAATATTTGGTCACCCAATGGGTCATAATATCGAGATTTTGCTGATACTGACGGCGCATCCGTCGCAGGTGCTGAGTGAAATCTCCCTGTCGAATAAACTCCGCTACCGCCAATTGCTGTAACGTAGGGGTTCGACCAGCAGTAATGTATTTAATATGTAACGCTTTTTCTAAATAGCGCCCCGGCGCAATCCAGCCAACGCGCAGCCCCGGAGCCAACGTCTTGGAAAATGAGCTGCACAGTAACACTCGTCCATCGTCGTCAAACGAGGCAATAGTCGCCGGTCGCGGATATTGGTAGGCCAGCGAACCGTAAACATCGTCTTCAATAATGGCGATATCGTAACGCTGAGCCAAAGTGAGTAAGGCTTTTTTACGCCCATCCGGCATATTGTAACCCAACGGATTATTGCAGGTGGGGGTAAGCTGAACGGCTTTGATCGGCCACTGTTCCAGCGCCATTTCCAACGCTTCCAGACTAATGCCGATCACCGGATCCGTTGGGATTTCAATCACTTTCATCCCCATGCCTTTCAGACTTTGCATGGCGCCATGAAAGCTGGGTGAATCAACGGCGACTATATCCCCAGGCTGACATACCGCCCCCAAGGCAATCGCTAAAGCACCGTGGCAACCGGCGGTAATAATAATATTTTCCGCTGACTGGTGATTGCCGCTATCCAGCATCAGGCGGGCAATTTGCTCGCGCAAAATCAGGCTTCCCTGCAAACTGCCATAAGCCATGATGGCTTCACTTTGGTGCAAACTGATGCGGCTAAGCAACCGACTGAGCACCTTTAAGCCGGGGCCTGAACTATCGGGCGTACCTGAGCCTAAATGCAATACGTCTTCTTCGGTACTGTCATGGAGAAATGCCAGCGTGTGTTCCCACTGCGAGATTTCTACCGGCCTCTGAGCATGGCGGCAAACCGCAGGCAGTTCCGGACGGCGTGGATTCCCGCGCACAAAATAGCCAGATTTGGCTCTGGCCTCTATCAATAGACACTTTTCCAAAGAACGATAAGCCTGCTGGACCGTACTGATGCTAACGCCGTGCTCCTCGCTTAGCAGTCTGACGGAAGGTAAACGTTCACCACAAGAATACAAACCCTGTTCAATACGCTCGCTGAGAATATCAGCCAATTGTTGATAACGTGTCACAAATAGCACCACCTGAAAATTGATAACCAGTACAGATGGCGCAATTTCTCACCATTCAGTTCATTTATCTCACATCTGTATGGAAATAATAGTCCCTATTTGCATCTGTAATGTTTTTAGCCAAAGCCTCATGCTGATATTCCACCGATAAGGAGTCACGAGCTATGAGCAATATGGTTAATAATCAGATGGATAAATGCCATTCACCCCAATCACAGGATAAAGAAAATCGGCGAAATGTTTTACTGCGTTTCAGCCTAAAAATAGGGAATGCTTTGTATGATTGGAACCAACGGCGGCTGGCAATGCATACGCTGCAAAGACTCACTGAAACCCAGCTACGGGATATTGGTATGAGCCGCAGTGATATTAAGCGTGACTATAATCGACCATTTTGGAAATAAAACGCCGCGGTGTCAGCATAAGAGAAATACAACAGCCCGCGTGGCCTGCGGGCTGGTATGGGTTTGAGTGGTTAAAACGCGTTATATTAGCGTCGATGCGCTAAAGACCTCACCCAGCGATCGCCCAGACTTTGTACTCCCTGAACCAAAATCACCAGTACCACTAAGGTGGCAACCATCACTTCATTATTAAATCGCTGATAACCATAGCGAATGGCTAAATCGCCCAGTCCGCCGCCGCCTATCACGCCTGCCATGGAAGAAAATCCCACCAGCATCACTACCGTTAACGTCACCCCAGCTAACAGCGCCGGTAGAGCCTCCGGCAGTAAAACCTTCTGGATGACGTGCCACGCCGAACCGCCCATAGATAAAATCGCTTCGATACGCCCTTTATCCACTTCGTCCAATGCCGCTTCGACTACGCGGGCAAAAAAAGGAATGGCACCTAAAGTAATAGGCACCACTGCCGCCGTACTGCCTAGCGTGGTGCCGATGATCCAGCGGGTAACCGGAATCAACGCGATCAACAGCACCACAAACGGCATGGAACGCCCCAGATTCACGATTGCGCCAATCAAAGCATTGATACGCGATAGGGGAAAAACGCCGTCTTTACGGGATATAAACAGCAGAATACCCAAAGGTAAACCGATTACTAAGGTGAAGAACGTGGCCAATATCACCATATACAAAGTCTCACCGGTGGCATTTGTGATCAAATCCACTAATTCCTGCCAATCCATACCGTTACTCATATCAATTCCGCCCTCACGCCGCGTTCGTTTAGAAATTGCAGCACTTCAGCCAGATTTAACCCGCCTTCCGGATGACTAAAATCCACCTGCAAACGCCCAACCCGTTGACCGCCAATAGATTCTACGCCGCCGCCCAGCAATCTGACGCCAACCGCATGCTGATGCGCCAATGCGCTTAACACCGGCGAAGCCAATAACGTATCGAAGAAGGTCAATTCCGCTACCGGCGTACCGCTCAACAGCTCGCTGCCGCAGGTCGGCAACAGTGATTTTCCAAGGCGTGATGCAGGATCAGCCAGCAAATCTGCAATAGCGCCGGTTTCAATCACTCGGCCTTTCTCCATCAATGCCGCGTAATGACAGATGGATTTCACCACTTCCAGTTCATGGGTAATCAGCACTATGGTTAAACCTAATTGCTGATTAATGTTTCTAAGCAACGCCAGAATAGAAGCGGTAGTTTCCGGATCAAGCGCGCTGGTCGCTTCGTCAGACAGCAGATAATTCGGTTTGGCCGCCAACGCCCTAGCGATACCTACCCGCTGTTTTTGCCCGCCGGAAAGCTGGGAGGGAAAAGCCTCGGCTTTATCCAATAATCCGACCAACGCCAACAGCTCGGTAACTCGCCGTTTTCGCTCGGTTTTTCCTATGCCGATAATTTCCAGCGGCACCGCTACGTTGTCGCTGACATTGCGCGAGTGCAGCAGATGGAAATTTTGAAAAATCATACCAATATTCTGACGCTCGACGCGCAGCGCTTTATCACCAAGAGTGGTCAATTCGTGGCCATCAAGCTGAATACGGCCTGAACTGGGCCGCTCCAACAAATTTAAGCAACGGATTAAGGTACTTTTCCCCGCGCCGCTGCGCCCCACTATGCCGAACACCGAACCGGTAGGCACCGTCAGCGAAATATCCTGTAGGGCAACCATCGGCTGCCCAGCATGCTGATAGGTTTTACTCAGCCGTTCGATGGCGATCATGATTTACTGTCCACGGCGACCACAGGGATGACTGATCCGGCATACTTTTCGGCGATGAACTTAGCCACCTGCGGCGACTGTAAATCTCTAACTAACTGTCTGATACGTTGATCATTTTCTAAGGCAGGCGTCGTCACCAGAATATTGGCATAAGGATTGCCAGCGGCTTTTTCCAGCCCAAGCGCATCTTTCGCTGGATTTAACCCCGCCTCTAACGCGTAATTTCCGTTAATGACTGCCAAATCAACATCGTCCAGCGAACGAGGAATCTGCGGCGATTCTATTTCCAGCACCTTCAATTGCTTGGGATTACCGGCAATATCCTTCGGCGTAGCCTGATGTTTAGCCGGATCGGTAAATCCTGCTTTTAGCGTGATAAGACCCTGATCTTGTAATAAATATAGAGCGCGACTCAGGTTAGTAACATTATTGGGTACGGCGATCGTGCCCTTTTCCGGTACGTCGGCGAAAGTTTTATACTTATGGGAATAAATACCCAGCGGCTCCACGTGAACCGTCGCGACGATGGCAAATTTTTGCCCTAGCGCCTGTTCCTGTGAATGGAGATAAGGCGCATGCTGGAAATAATTGGCATCCACATCGCCATGTGCCAACAGTTCGTTAGAATTCACACCGTTCGGAATTTCAATCACCTTCAGATTCAGCGACGGATCCAATGTCTGCACAAACTGTAAAATCTCGGCGTGAGGCACCGGATCGGCAGCCACCCGTAAGGCATTTGCCGCATAAGCTTGAGCAGAAAGGGAAAATGCCAGCGTCGTGATCAGCGCGGTACGCGCGAAACCCATTGCAAACGTATTATTCATCGTTATTACCTCAGGCAATTTATTCGGTTATCAGCAATAGGGTTAAGCTATCGTTAGTTCGGCAGCGGCTAACACATCCGGGTAGTAGCGTTGAGCTACATCAGGATGGGAACGTAAGCGCCCTTTCAAATAGTTAACGCCGACGTCCCGAAATAGCGGGTTGAGCGGATCGCTAGCGGGACCGTTGGCCTCAGCCGCCAAATGTTCGGGCAACTGATACAAGGGCACCACTGCATCCAGACGCGCCCCAAGGAAAAAGGCAATAGACAGACGATCGACACCCGCCGGCGGCGTTTCAACCCGATGCACAGTGGCGCGCAGATAACCGTTGGTCGCCAGCTCCAGCAACTCACCGATGTTGACAACAAAAGTGTTTTCCAACGGCTCGGCATCAATCCATAAGCCGTCTTCCACCTCAACCTGCAACCCCTTTTGGTGATCCTGTAGCAAGAAACTCAGGAAGCCTGAATCCTTATGAGCGCCCACCCCCTGCCCGCTTTGGGTAGTTTCCCGCCCCGGATAGCGAATCAGTTTGATATGCTCATTAGGTTTATCGCCATAAAGCTCATCAAAAGCGTGTTCGTCCAGTTCCAACGCCAGCGCAAAAGCCTGTAGCAAATGCAGCGCCATTTGAGTCATCTCTGCTTGCCATTGTAGCAATAGAGGCTTCAATTCCGGCAAAGCTGGCGGCCACTGATTTGGCCCCTGTAAACGCGCCCAACCGGGCGTTTCCGGACGCAGTTCCAAAGGTGAACGCTCCGCGCCGATATCAAACTGTTCGCGCCAGTCTGGTTGCCCGCGGGTCAGCTCCGAAGCGGCTCGGTTATATCCGCGAAAATGAGGGGAATGCACCATCTCCACCGCCAGTTTATCGGCGGTGGGTAAGTTAAAGAAACGTCGGGAAAGGTTCTGAATTTGCCGTGACAGCTCGGGATCGACTCCGTGTCCGGTCAGGTAGAAAAAGCCAATATCTCGCGCAGCATGGCGTAATTCGGTCAAAAATGCCTGGCGCTGCGTTTCTCCGCGCTTAAGCTGAGACAGATCCAGAAGAGGTAGACGGTAAGAGGTTGGTTGGCGACTCATTTTTTACTCCGATAGTATGATTATTCCGCGTTTTATCCTGCTCAGAACCCATGAATACCGGACAACAATACAAACGAATAACAAACATAATCTGCTCCTAAGCTGTGGGGAAAACAGACTGACGACAAGGTTCTTGTGGAGTAAAAATCGCCTCTCATTAAGAGCATTCTCGTCTATCTACTTAACAATCTATATCCAAACGATATATACAATTAACACGCAAAATCTGCCCGCCACCAATATCTTTAGGTTCTATGTTATTTCTTTCACGGCGAATGATGTGCGCGGAAAGAGTAAAGAATATCCGTGAAAATCCTTCGAAATGCCGCTTTTCGCCATTAAACGGTCACATTTTTGACTTATTCTTTGTCTCTTTTTCCGCCGAAGGACAGATTGAAGACAGCAAATCTTTTGCCGTAACCCATTACCTAAGCCATAGGAAACAGCGGTTTCGTTTACTCTTAGGTGGTGTATTCAATGCGCTACTCAGTATTCATTCACCGGATTACTTTACGGTTAATGGCTTTGTCACTGTGGTTGTTCCTGGCCCAGGCTCATCCCCCCGACAGTGCCACGCTTTAACAGTCATAATTGCATTGAGAGGTAGTCCATGGACCTGGCCTTATTTGATTTAGATGAAACCTTGATTTGTGAAGACAGTGCCAGCCTGTGGTTGCGCTGGTTAGTGGCGAAAAAACGGGCTCCGCTGTCTTTGCTAAAAAAAGAACAGGAATTGATGCAGGATTATTATCGCGGTCAGCTTTCCATGGAATGTTACATGCACGCCACGCTGGCTCCGCTAGTCGGCTATTCCATACAAGAAGTGACAGGTTGGGTTGAAAGTTTTATTCAGCAGGAAATTTTGCCGCGAGTATATCCGCAGGCGCAGGAGCAGTTGGATTGGCATCGACAGCGGGGAGATCATATTCTGATTATCTCGGCCAGCGGCGAGCATTTAGTCGCACCTATTGCTCGCCAATTAGGCGCCGATACTGCGTTGGCCATTGGTGTCGCGCTGGAAGATAACCGGATTACCGGAGATACCTACGGCGTACTCACTTTTCGCGAAGGTAAGGTTGCGCGCATCAATGAGTGGCTGAAAAACTCGCCACCTCTCTGTTTTTCCAATACTTATGGCTACAGCGACTCAATAAACGATAGGCCAATGTTGGAGTTTGTAGATTACGCGACGGTTATCAATCCCAATAACCAATTGGCAGATCTCGCCATTCTCAACGAATGGAATATCGCTCATTGGCACGGTGAGTATTTGATACACAATCATACTTCTTTAGGCTATGAAACCGGCTTATAGTGACGATAACACTTCGATTATACCGAATCATTCAGGTCAATAAGTGAGGAATCAATGTTGACAGTATGGGGTAGAAACAATTCCACCAACGTAAAAAAAGTATTGTGGTGTCTGGAAGAATTGGGCATTGAATATCAGCAAATTGATGCCGGCGGCAAATTTGGCAAGCTGGACGACCCAAATTACCGTTCACTAAACCCTAACGGGCTGATTCCCTGCCTGCAAGACGGCGACTTTATTTTGTGGGAATCTAACACGATCGTCCGCTATATTGCATTGAAATACGGCGAAAAGAGCACACTTTACCTAGCAGACATCCAACAGCGTGCCAGCGCAGAAAAATGGATGGATTGGGCTCAGGCTTTAGCCGCTCCGTTCAAAGCTGCATTTGTTGGTTTGGTACGAACTCCGCCGGAACAGCAGGATAAACAGAAGATTCAGCAGGGCATAAAAGAATGGGATGCTCTGATGGGGATTGCAAACGGCGAATTGGAAAAACAGCCTTATTTATCTGGCCAACACTTTGGTGTCGGAGACATTCCTCTGGGTTGCATCGCTTATGCCTGGTTCAATTTACCGATCGAACGCAGCCACCATCCGCATCTGGCACGTTGGTATCAGCAAATCAGCCAGCGTCCGGCGTTTAAGCAAGTGATCGAGATTGGATTAAGCTGAATTTTACTCTGTCAAAAGGATCAGATTTCGGTTGATATCATCCAGTTCAAGATTAACCAAACGACTGCAAACCGAAATCCGATCCCCACACCGTTTCACACTAACGACTAGCTTACCGGCATTCTTTCTGGATCCGGATAAGTGTACTCAAACCCCAGTTCGCTGCATATCCGGCTACCGTCAACCAGACGGCTGGGCTGCTCTTCCTCTTCAGCAGCAAACTCCGGTGGTGCGAGTTGCAATGTTCGGGCAAACTCAGGGTAAAAATCTTTTTTGGCCGGATGCTTAGGCGCACATAAATTGTAAGTATGTCCGCCTTTGGGTAACTTCAGCAGCAGTTCAATGGCAGCGATCACGTCATCCTGATGAACCAGATTCACTCCTTGCGAACCGCCTTTTACGCCCGTTTTTCCCGCCAGGAAACGCCCCGGATGACGTTCATTGCCCACCAATCCGGCAAGCCGAAGAATATCAACAGAAGTATGGGGCAATCGATGCAGCCATTGCTCTAATTCCACCAGCGTTTTCCCCGCCACCGAAACCGGATTCAGCGGCGAATCTTCTTTCACTTTTCCAACGGTATCTCCATAAACCGAGGTGGAACTGGTGAAAATAATGCGTGGAATACCATAAACCAGAGCACTATCAACCACCTGCTGCACCGCCAGAAAATAGTTTTCGCCCCCCTCTGCGGTGCGGCTAGCGGGCAAGGTCACGACCAAGGCGTCAGCATCGAAAAGATGTGGTAAATCTTCCGGATCACAAATCAGCTCCGGCGTCAGAACCAACTGATAACACTCAATACCGCTCATGCGGGCTGCATCTACACCGTCAGGCGTTGTTTTGCTCCCTACCACCTGAATGCCACGCCGCAGCAAGGACTGGGCCAACGGCATTCCCAACCAGCCTAAACCTATGATAGCGACCTTTTTCATCAATCTGCTCTCCTGCCTGTGCAGTAAAAACTCATGGCTCAGGCTCCTAAGCCATTGGGCTACGGCCGAGTCGTCTTCCATTCATCATGCCAAATTACCCTCAAATCAGGATAATACCAAGGCGTAACAAGCTAAATATACGGCTTACAAATTCCACGCCAGCAATGATTCATCTGAATAAGAGGATAGCCCCGAACCACATGGGTTATCATGCGTGAAATAAAATCATCTTAATAAAAAAAGATTGCTTTCACATCATCAGATAGTTTAGGTTGATTGACAGAGCAAACGATACTTTACAAATTCTGGTTATCGGCAGCGAGTCCATAACCCCAAGTGAGAAACCATTATGAATCGCGTTCAATTTAATCACCATCATCACCATCATCCTGACTAGTCTGACAGGCCGATGTGTGCTGGAAGACGGTTAACGAATCTTCCAGGTGGCGTAAGAACGCATTAAAGAAAGCCCTCGGAAGATCATCTTCCGAGGGCTTTTTTGTTGCCCAAAACTTTTGAATTTAAATGAATAAGTTATGAGGTTTACCATGTTAGATAAAACACGTTTACGTATCGCAATGCAGAAATCAGGCCGCCTGAGCGAAGATTCCCAAGAACTGCTGTCACGCTGCGGTATCAAAATCAACCTGCAACAACAGCGCCTGATTGCCTTCGCAGAGAACATGCCTATCGATATCCTGCGCGTTCGCGATGACGATATCCCCGGTCTGGTTATGGACGGCGTAGTCGATTTGGGCATTATTGGCGAAAACGTACTGGAAGAAGAATTACTTAACCGCCGCGCCCAAGGGGAAGATCCTCGTTACTTTACCCTGCGCCGCCTGGATTTTGGTACTTGCCGCCTGTCTCTGGCGACCCCGCTGGATGCGGAATATAGCGGCCCACAATGCTTGCAAAATAGCCGAATTGCCACCTCTTACCCGCACCTGCTAAAGCAATACCTTGATAAACAAGGCGTCCGTTTTAAATCCTGTTTACTGAATGGCTCCGTTGAAGTGGCTCCCCGCGCGGGTCTGGCCGATGCCATCTGCGATTTAGTCTCTACCGGTGCAACATTGGAAGCCAACGGGCTGCGAGAAGTAGAAGTAATTTATCGTTCAAAAGCCTGTTTGATTCAACGAGATGGCGAAATGCCAGAAGCTAAACAGCAGCTAATCGACCGACTGATGACCCGAATTCAAGGCGTTATTCAAGCTCGAGAATCGAAATACATCATGATGCACGCGCCGAGCGAACGTCTGGATGAAATCATTACCCTACTTCCAGGCGCCGAACGCCCAACGATTCTGCCATTGGCCGGTGATAAAAGCCGCGTAGCCATGCACATGGTTAGTAGCGAAACCCTGTTCTGGGAAACCATGGAGAAACTAAAAGCACTGGGCGCCAGCTCTATTTTGGTCCTTCCTATTGAAAAGATGATGGAGTAAACCATGCAGCCGACGAACTTCAATACTCTGATCGACTGGCAGCAATGCAGTTTAGAACAGCAAAAAGCGTTACTGACACGCCCGGCAATCAACGCCTCAGAGCGTATTACTGCCGCGGTGAATGAGATATTGGATCGGGTGAAAAGCGAGGGTGATAGCGCCCTGCGCGACTTCAGCCAGCGTTTTGACAAAGTGCAGGTAGCCGATATTCGTATCAGCGCTGCCGATATTGCCGCCGCTTCCGCACGTCTGAAGGATGATGTTAAACAGGCAATGGCGCAGGCGGTACGCAATATTGAAATTTTCCATAAAGCACAAAAAACGCCGCTGGTTGACGTCGAAACCCAGCCGGGAGTGCGCTGCCAGCAAATCACGCGCCCTATCGCTTCCGTCGGCCTGTATATTCCAGGCGGTTCTGCCCCGCTGCCTTCAACCGTATTAATGTTGGGAACCCCAGCTCGCATCGCCGGATGTAAACGCGTAGTGCTATGTTCACCGCCGCCGATTGCCGATGAAATTCTCTATGCCGCGCAGCTTTGTGGCATTGAAGAAGTGTTCCAGCTTGGCGGTGCACAGGCTATTGCCGCCATGGCTTTTGGCAGCGAATCCGTACCCAAAGTGGACAAAATCTTCGGGCCGGGCAATGCCTATGTCACGGAAGCGAAACGTCAGGTTAGTCAACGCCTCGACGGCGCAGCTATTGACATGCCCGCAGGTCCGTCAGAAGTGCTGGTGATTGCCGATAGCGGCGCTACGCCAGCCTTTGTTGCTTCAGATTTGCTTTCTCAGGCAGAGCATGGCCCTGATTCTCAGGTGATTTTGCTGACTCCGGATGCCGCCATTGCTCAGGCCGTTGCCGTTGAAGTGGAAAAACAGCTAGCTCAGCTTTCTCGTTCTTCTATCGCCCGTCAGGCGCTGGAAAGCAGTCGTCTGATTGTCACCAAAGATCTCCAGCAATGTATTGATATCAGTAACCAATACGGTCCGGAGCACTTGATTCTGCAAACGCGTGAACCCGAAAAAATGGTCGCTCTGATTGATAACGCTGGTTCGGTATTCCTTGGCGATTGGTCTCCGGAATCCGCTGGCGATTACGCCTCCGGCACCAATCACGTATTACCGACTTACGGTTATACCTCGACTTATTCAAGTTTAGGCTTGGCAGACTTCGTAAAACGCATGACTGTGCAACAGTTAACACCGCAAGGTTTACTGGATTTAGCGCCGACCATTGAAACTCTGGCGCAGGCTGAACAGTTAACGGCCCATAAAAATGCCGTTACCCTGCGAGTTACCGCCCTTAACGCCATTAAAAAGGAGTCAAAATGAGTGCGTCTATTATCGAACTGGCCCGCGCCAATGTGCGCGAGCTGACTCCTTATATGTCTGCGCGCCGACTGGGCGGTAACGGCGATGTATGGCTAAACGCCAACGAATATCCGCAAGCGCCGAACTTTACCTTAACGGCGCAAACCTTTAACCGTTACCCAGAATGTCAGCCTAAGCAAGTCATTGAACGCTATGCCGATTATGCAGGCATAGCGGCCGATCAAGTCTTGGTCAGCCGAGGCGCAGACGAAGGTATCGAACTGTTGATTCGTGCCTTTTGCGAACCGGGTCAGGATGCCATTTTATTTTGCCCACCGACCTATGGCATGTATTCGGTCAGCGCAGAAACCTTTGGCGTAGAACGGCGTACCGTACCCGCTAAAGAAGACTGGCAGTTGGACTTACCGGCGATTGCCGACAGTCTAGATGGCGTAAAAGTCCTTTATGTCTGTAGCCCAAACAATCCCACCGGCAACCTGATTAATCAACAGGACTTGCGTCAGGTACTGGAGTTGGCCAAAGACCGCGCTGTGGTGGCGATAGATGAGGCTTATATCGAGTTTTGCCCGCAGGCTAGCGTCAGCGAATGGTTAAAAGATTATCCGAATTTAGTGATTTTGCGCACGCTATCTAAAGCTTTTGCTTTAGCCGGTTTACGCTGTGGCTTTACGCTAGCTAACAACGATATTATCCAGCTGCTACTTAAAGTGATTGCTCCTTATCCGCTTTCCACTCCGGTGGCGGATATCGCAGCGCAGGCACTGAGTCCGCAAGGTATCGCCACCATGCGCCAGCGAGTGGCCGAGATACGAACAACTCGCGAATGGTTCATCGGCGAATTGCAAAATTGCGACTGCGTAGAACAGGTGTTTACCAGTGAAACCAACTATGTTCTGGCACGATTTTCTGCTTCCAGTAGCGTGTTTAAAAGCTTGTGGGATCAAGGTATTATCCTGAGAGACCAGAATAAACAGCCGGGATTGTCTGGGTGCCTGCGTATCACTATCGGCACTCGTCAGGAATGCGAACGGGTTATTTCAGCCCTAGCCACTTTACCCGGTATAAATAGCCCCAATGCAACCAATACATCATCATCCAGCCTTTGAAGGGAACGTTATGAGCCAGAAATTTCTTTTTATTGACCGCGACGGCACCCTGATTGCTGAACCGCCAGAAGACTATCAGGTTGATCGGCTGGATAAACTGGCGCTGGAACCGGAAGTGATACCTGCTCTGCTGGCTCTGCAAAAAGCCGGTTACAAACTGGTGATGATCACTAATCAGGATGGACTGGGAACGGACAGTTTCCCTCAGGAATCCTTCGATCCGCCGCACAGTTTGATGATGCAGATTTTTACTTCCCAAGGCATCCACTTCGAAGACGTCTTAATTTGTCCGCACCTCCCGGCAGATAACTGCGCCTGTCGCAAGCCTAAGACGGCACTGGTAGAAAACTATTTGACCGACGGCGTGATGAACGGAGCCAATAGCTATGTGATTGGCGATAGAGAAACCGATCTACAGCTGGCCGAAAATATGGGCATCAGTGGACTGCGCTATCAACGTGATGGTCTGAACTGGTCACAGATAGCCAAACAGTTGACTCAGCGAGATCGCCACGCTCACGTTAACCGCGTGACCAAAGAAACGGCCATTGATGTGAACGTGTGGCTGGATCGGGAAGGTGGCAGCAAAATCAAAACTGGCGTAGGTTTCTTCGATCATATGTTGGATCAGATAGCCACCCACGGCGGATTCCGTATGGATATTCAGGTTAGCGGCGATCTTTATATCGACGATCACCACACCGTGGAAGACACCGCATTAGCGCTAGGTGAAGCCATTAACAGTGCGCTGGGTGACAAACGTGGTATTGGCCGTTTCGGTTTTGTACTACCGATGGACGAATGTCTGGCGCGCTGCGCACTGGATATCTCAGGCCGCCCGCATCTGGAATATAAAGCCGAATTTAATTATCAGCGCGTTGGGGATTTAAGCACCGAAATGGTTGAGCACTTCTTCCGTTCGCTGTCTTACGCCATGGCCTGTACCCTGCACCTGAAAACCAAAGGTCGCAACGATCACCACCGAGTTGAGAGTTTGTTTAAGGTCTTTGGCCGCACGCTGCGTCAGGCCATTCGCGTCGAAGGCAATACGCTGCCAAGCTCGAAAGGAGTGCTGTAATGAACGTGGTCATTCTGGACACCGGATGCGCCAATCTCTCCTCCGTGACCTACGCCGTTCAACGTTTGGGCTATGAACCGGTCATTAGCCGCGATCCGGACATCGCACTACGAGCCGATAAGCTGTTTTTGCCCGGCGTAGGTACCGCCCATGCCGCCATGGAACAGCTCAAAGAGCGAGAACTGATCGAGTTGATTAAAGCCTGTACTCAGCCGGTTCTGGGGATTTGTCTGGGCATGCAGCTTTTGGCTAGCCACAGTGAAGAAAGCGGCGGTATCGACACCTTGGGTATCATCGATGCACCGGTAAAACTCATGACCGATTTTGGCTTACCGCTACCGCATATGGGTTGGAATCAGATTTCTGCTCAGGCAGGTAATCATCTGTTCCGCGGCATTGCCGATGGCACCTACTTCTATTTTGTCCACGGATATGCGATGCCAATATGTCCAAATACCATCGCCCAGGCCAACTACGGCGAGCCGTTTACCGCCGCGGTTGAAAAAGACAACTTCTTTGGCGTGCAGTTTCATCCGGAACGTTCGGGTGCAGCAGGCGCACAATTGCTGAAAAACTTTTTGGAGATGTAGGCACCATGATTATTCCCGCTTTGGATTTGATCGAAGGCAAAGTGGTGCGTTTGCATCAGGGCGACTACGGCCAACAGCGCGATTACGGCAATCACCCATTGCCGCGTTTACAGGATTATCAGCAGCAAGGCGCGCAGGTTTTACATCTGGTCGACTTAACCGGAGCTAAAGATCCTGCGGCCCGCCAGATCCCATTATTACGTGAGCTACTGGCCGGCGTAGAAGTACCGGTGCAGGTCGGCGGCGGCATTCGTAATGAACAGGATGTAGCAGCCTTGTTGAAGGCTGGCGCCACCCGCGTGGTGATTGGTTCAACGGCGGTCAGGCAGCCAGAGTTGGTACAGAGCTGGTTTGAACGTTACGGAGCCGATGCGATTGTCCTGGCGTTGGATGTGCGTATTGATAAAACCGGCCGTAAAGAAGTAGCTATCAGCGGCTGGCAGGAAAACTCCAACGTCACACTAGAACAAATTATCGAACAATACCTGCCTTTTGGTCTGAAACACGTCCTTTGCACCGATATATCTCGCGACGGCACGCTGGCAGGTTCTAACGTCGAACTGTATCAGGAAGTCTGCGCCAGCTATCCACAAGTGGCTTTTCAAGCCTCTGGTGGGATTGGCTGTCTGGACGATATTGCCAGACTACGCTCCAGCGGAGTACAAGGCGTTATTGTAGGCCGCGCCTTACTAGACGGTAAATTTAATGTGAAGGAGGCGATCGCATGCTGGCAAAACGCATAATTCCCTGTCTGGATGTGAAAGACGGGCAGGTTGTCAAAGGCGTTCAGTTTCGCAACCATGAAATCATCGGCGATATCGTTCCTCTGGCACAGCGTTACGCCGCAGAAGGCGCAGATGAACTGGTGTTTTATGATATCACCGCATCATCCGATGGTCGGGTCGTGGATAAAAGCTGGGTAGCTCGCGTTGCCGAAGTGATCGATATTCCTTTTTGCGTTGCTGGTGGTATTAAGAGCGTCGAGGATGCTGGCCAGATCCTGACTTACGGCGCAGATAAGATCTCTATCAATTCTCCGGCTCTGGCCGATCCAACCTTGATCACTCGTTTGGCCGAACGCTATGGCGTACAGTGCATCGTCGTCGGGATTGATACCTGGTACGACGCCGAAAGCGATAGTTATCAGGTTTATCAATTTACCGGCGATGAAAAACGCACCAAAGCCACCACCTGGCAAACCGAAGACTGGATTCGTGAAGTACAGTTACGCGGCGCCGGTGAAATTGTTCTGAATATGATGAATCAGGATGGAGTACGCAACGGCTATGACTTACGTCAGCTCAAACAAATGCGCGCCATTTGCCGTGTACCCTTGATCGCATCCGGCGGCGCGGGTACGCCGGAACATTTCCTGCAAGCCTTCCGCGATGCGGACGTCGATGGCGCTTTAGCAGCATCGGTATTCCATAAACAGATCATTAATATTGGCGAGTTAAAAACCTATTTGTCTGAACAAGGCGTGGAGATAAGAGTGTGTTAACTGAACAACAGATCAACCAGCTAGATTGGAAAAAAGTCGATAACATGATGCCCGCTATCGTTCAGCATGCCGTCTCCGGTGAAGTTCTGATGATGGGATACATGAATCGGGAAGCGCTGGCAGCAACGGAGAAATCAGGCAAAGTCACCTTTTACTCCCGCACCAAACAGCGTCTATGGACTAAAGGCGAAAGCTCTGGCCATTTCCTCAACGTAGTCAATATCTACCCTGACTGCGATAACGATACCCTCTTGATTTTAGTGAATCCGATTGGCCCAACCTGCCATTTAGGCAATAACAGCTGCTTTTCGCCGGCAGCTAGCGACTGGGGTTTCCTGTATCAGCTCGAACAATTGCTAGCTGAACGTAAAAACGCCGATCCTGAAAGTTCTTATACCGCCAGCCTCTACGCCAGCGGCACCAAGCGTATCGCCCAGAAAGTTGGGGAAGAAGGTGTAGAAACCGCGCTAGCGGCAACGGTAAACGATCGAGAAGAACTGACGAATGAAGCGTCCGATCTGATTTATCATTTGCTGGTTCTGCTGCAAGATCAGAATTTGGATCTCAGTAAAGTGATCGGCCGCCTACGGGAACGCCACGAGAAATAGCCTTCCCGTTATCAATGGCATTTCGACGTAAAAAAGCCCTCACATTTTAATCTGCGAGGGCTGTTTATTACGACAGATCTGGTCAATACATCATTAGAACTATCTATTCGTTAGCGAAATCTGGCTATTGCTGTTACAGATTAAGGCATAGTTTGCAAGAAACGTTCTATTACGGGCAGCTCACATCATCAGGCTAACGGATTATCAGTTACAATGATGGGCGCTGCCAAATATCATGCATTCACGCTTATATCGCTAAACTAAGCAATTATTCCATCCACTCAGTGTGGAAAACGCCTTCTTTATCAGTGCGTTTGTAAGTATGCGCACCGAAGTAGTCGCGCTGCGCCTGAATCAGGTTGGCAGGCAGTACGGCAGAACGATAGCTGTCGTAGTAGTTGATTGCAGCAGAGAAGGTAGGCGTTGGGATGCCGTTCTGAACCGCATAAGACGCAACGTCACGCAGCGCTTGCTGATATTCATCAGCGATCTGTTTGAAGTAAGGAGCCAACAGCAGGTTTGCAATCTTAGGATTATCTGCATAAGCATCGGTGATTTTTTGCAGGAATTGCGCGCGAATGATACAGCCAGCGCGGAAGATCTTAGCAATCTCACCGTAGTGCAGATCCCAGTTATTCTCGTCGGAAGCCGCTTTCAGCTGAGAGAAGCCCTGAGCGTAAGAAACAATTTTACCCAGATACAGCGCGCGGCGAACTTTTTCGATAAACTCTGCTTTATTACCTTCGAAAGCTTTAACCGTTGGGCCGGTCAACACTTTAGATGCAGCAACACGTTGATCTTTCAGGGAAGAAAGGTAACGAGCAAAGACGGACTCGGTGATCAGAGTCAAAGGTTCACCCAGATCCAGAGAACTCTGGCTGGTCCACTTACCGGTACCTTTGTTTGCGGCTTCATCCAGAATCACATCAACCAGATATTTACCTTCTTCATCTTTCTTGGTGAAGATATCTTTTGTGATGTCAATCAGGTAGCTATTCAGCTCGCCCTTATTCCATTCGGAGAAAGTCGCAGCCAGTTCTTCATTATTCAGACCCAGCGCTTGTTTCAGCAGAGAATAAGCTTCAGCGATCAGCTGCATATCGCCATATTCGATACCGTTGTGCACCATTTTCACATAGTGACCAGCACCGTCAGCGCCGATATAAGCTACGCAGGCTTCGCCGTCATCAGCACGAGCGGCAATTTTTTCCAGAATTGGAGCAACCAGTTCATAAGCTTCTTTCTGACCGCCAGGCATAATTGAAGGGCCTTTCAGGGCACCCTCTTCACCGCCGGACACGCCGGTACCGATGAAGTTAAAGCCCTGCTCAGACAGTTCGCGGTTACGACGAATGGTGTCTTTGTAATAGGTATTACCGCCGTCGATCAAAATGTCACCTTTATCGAGGTGAGGAGTCAGCGACGCGATAGTTTTGTCAGTAGCTTCACCTGCTTTCACCATCAGCAAAATACGACGCGGTTTTTCCAGTGAATCCACAAACTCTTCAACGGTATAACTCGGCACCAGATTTTTTCCTGGGTTTTCAGCAACCACTTCGTCGGTTTTATCTGATGAACGGTTAAAGATGGAAACGGAATAGCCGCGGCTTTCGATGTTAAGCGCCAGGTTACGGCCCATTACCGCCATACCGACAACGCCGATCTGTTGTTTGGACATTAAAAAAACTCCTGTCTAAAGGATGACACCCGCGATTGGCCGATAAGCCCGCAGGTTTTTGCAGTGGGAAACATGTTAACTCAGGATTATGTCAGGTGGGTAGTGATTGGTGCGATAGACAGCACAACCGGCCAGTTGCTGTACGCAGTCGTTTGCCTGAGGCAAAATAATCGCCGTCCCAAAAGAAAAGGCAACCTAACGGTTGCCTGATTTACGATCATTTCAGCGGATTAAGACACAAAATCCTTTAACCAGGCCTTGAACTCATCCCCCTGAACCGGATGACGCAAACCGTAAGCAACATAGGCCTGCATATAACCCAGTTTTTCGCCACAGTTATAAGCCTGACCGGTCAACGCTACCGCATCCACCGGTTGTAGAGCATTCAACGCAGCAATAGCATCAGTCAGCTGAATACGTCCCCAGGCACCCGGTTCGGTTTTCTCTAACAGTGGCCAGATATCGGCGGAAAGAACGTAACGGCCAACCGCTGACAGGTTTGACTTCATTCCGGTCAGATTTTCTGGCTTTTCTTGCATATCCACTATCGGGCTTGCCTCACCCGGAGCCAGCCCCGGCGCTTCGCAGGTAATGACCGAGTAGTTTGGCAGCTCTTCAACAGACATTGGCTGAACCAGCACCTGACTTGCGCCGGTATCTTCAAAACGCGTTATCATCTGAGCCAGATTATCTTTGGTCAAATCAGACTTAGCGTCATCAATGAGGACGTCAGGCAGCAGAACCACGAAAGGTTGACCGTCGATCAGCGGCTTAGCACACAGCACTGCGTGGCCGAGTCCTTCCGGGTGACCCTGACGAATATGCATAATGGTTACACCCGGCGGGCAGATAGATTGCACATCCTCCAGCAGCTGGCGCTTCACTCGAGCTTCCAGCATCGCCTCCAATTCGTAGGAAGTATCAAAATGGTTTTCTATGGCATTTTTTGAGGAATGTGTGATCAAAATAATATCGGTGATACCTGCGGCAACACATTCGTTAACAACGTGTTGAATCAGCGGCTTATCAACGATTGGCAGCATTTCTTTTGGAATGGCTTTGGTTGCTGGCAGCATTCTCATACCTAAGCCGGCAACCGGGATGACTGCTTTTAATTTAGTCATATTCACCTAACGAGTTTTCATGCAAATAAAGCCTGTTATTCAAAAATTACGCGCGGATTCTGCGTTATGCGTCTATTTGCTGTTTTAACCAGGCAGAGAATTTTTCGCCTTCTGTATCATGGCGAACACCGTAGGCCACAAAAGCTTTCATATAACCAAGTTTATCGCCGCAATCATGGGATTTGCCCGTCATATGGAATGCTTCTACCGGTTGCTGCTCCATCAGCATAGCAATAGCATCGGTCAGCTGAATTTCGCCGCCCGCTCCGCTCGGCGTTTTCTTTAGCAGTGGCCAGATATCCGCGGACAACACATAACGCCCAACGACCGCCAGATTTGACGGCGCTTCCGCCACGCTTGGCTTTTCGACTACGGCGGCCATCAGACTACTGTCGCCCGGCTGCAGTTTCACGTTACCGCAATCTGCAATGCCGTATTTAGACACATCTTGCTGCGGAACAGGCTCCACCATAATCTGGCTATGGCCGGTTTCCTCAAAACGCTTAATCATGCTGGCCAGGTTTTCCCGCGACAGGTCGGCAGTAGAATCATCCAGTAACACATCCGGCAAGAGCACAATAAAAGGCGAATCACCGACCATTGGCTGCGCGCACAGCACTGCGTGCCCCAGCCCTTTGGCCTGCCCCTGACGCACTTGCATAATTGTGACATCCGGCGGGCAAATATTTTGCACTTCATTAAGTAACTGTCGTTTTACTCGTGACTCTAGCGTAACTTCTAGCTCAAATGAGGTATCAAAATGGTTTTCTATCGCATTTTTCGATGAGTGACTGACCAGAACGATATCTTTAATTCCGGCGGCTACGCATTCATTCACGATATATTGAATCAATGGTTTATCCACGACCGGCAACATTTCTTTCGGAATTGCCTTGGTCGCTGGCAACATTCGAGTGCCAAGACCAGCCACAGGAATTACAGCCTTCAAATTCTTCTTCATCTGCCCTACCTTATTCTCAGACAACCTACTGCGGCGAGCTATCAACCAGTTAAATTCAGTGCGGTGGCACATTTTTAGCAAGAGTGAGAATGTATGCCTAAACAGGTCAGTTCCACAGCAAAAATGTATCTCAATCTATTACAAATCAGATAAATGGATGAGTAAAAATCACTCTATATTTATCCGCCATATATTAGCAAGCAAGGTATCTATCGTCATTTTTTTTGCATCTGTCACCGATAAAACCATGTTGCTTATTAAGTTCATTCTAGATCATGTAAACAATAGGCTAACCCACTAATTAACTTTACCTTAGGATAATCTCAGCCTCATTACGATATACCTGTCTAATTTTCGGATAATGACTCATCACTTCGGTCAATTCCCCCGCAGTTCTTGGCCCCGAGGCTATTGAGAGTTGAATTTTACCCGATCAGCGCCCATTATTCTGACTGCGGCATAAGCCGTAGAAATAGAAGGTGAAACTGGGCATATGGAATGGATCATGGATCCAACAATTTGGGCCGGATTGGCAACGCTAATCGTGCTAGAAATTGTATTAGGCATTGATAACCTCATCTTTATAGCCATTTTGGCAGATAAACTCCCCCGTCATCTTCGGGATAAAGCACGAGTCACCGGGCTGCTTTGCGCTTTAGCGATGCGTTTGGTACTGCTGGCCTGCATCTCTTGGCTGGCGACGCTCACTGCACCGCTGGTGACTCTTGCCGAGCACCCTTTCAGCGCCAGAGACTTGATCATGCTGATTGGGGGGATTTTCCTGCTGTTCAAAGCCACTATGGAGCTAAATGAACGGCTGGAAGGTAAAGATCACCAGCAAAATAATCAGCGTAAAACCGCAAAATTCTGGCCGGTAGTGGCGCAGATCGTGGTGCTGGATGCCATTTTCTCATTGGATTCTGTCATCACCGCGGTCGGAATGGTTGACCATTTGGCGGTCATGATGGCGGCCGTAATCATTGCTATCGGCATGATGCTATTGGCCAGCAAGCCATTGACTCGTTTTGTTAACGCGCATCCAACCATTGTTATTTTGTGTTTAAGCTTCCTGCTGATGATCGGCTTTAGCTTAGTCGCAGAAGGTTTTGGCTATCATATTCCGAAAGGCTACCTGTATGCAGCTATTGGTTTCTCAGTAATTATTGAATCACTGAATCAGTTCGCGCAGTTTAACCGCCGTCGTTTCCTCACCTCGGCGCGTCCTCTGCGTGAACGAACCGCAGAAGCGGTACTGCGGATCTTGAGTGGTAAACATGAAGAAGCCGGGCTGGATAACCACACCGCCAGCCTGATTGCAGATCAAGGGCGCCAAAATCAGGAAGTCTTTAACCAGCAGGAACGGCGCATGATCGAGCGCGTATTGGGACTAGCTCAGCGAACGGTCAGCAGCATCATGACTTCACGCCACGACGTGGAATATCTGGATCTGAACGATCCACCGGAAAAACTAACTGCTCTGCTGACTAAAAATCTGCATACCCGAATTGTGGTGACCGAAGATAGCACCACCGACGAGCCTTTAGGGGTCGTACACGTTATTGACCTATTAAAACAGCAGCTTTCGCAAGAGAAACTGGATTTACGCGCACTGATTCGTCAGCCGCTGATTTTCCCTGAGCAAGTTTCACTGCTAATGGCTTTGGAGCAGTTCCGTCAGGCGCAAACCCATTTCGCGTTTGTGGTTGATGAGTTTGGATCCATTGAAGGCGTAGTGACATTAACCGACGTGATGGAAACCATCGCTGGTAATCTGCCGGTAGCCGGTGAAGTACCGGATGCTCGTCATGATATTCAGCAAATCGATGACGGTACCTGGATTGCCAACGGTTATATGCCGCTCGAGGATTTGGTGATGTATTTACCCTTACCTATTGATGAAAAAAGGGAATATCACACGCTGGCGGGATTATTGATGGAACACACCCAGCGTATTCCTCAGGTCGGTGAGCAATTGCAGATCGGGGATTATCTGTTTGAGCCGCAGGAAGTGAGCAGCCACCGGATTCTAAAAGTGAAAATTACTCCGCTGAAAGTGCCGGAACCGGACGACGAAGTATAAGAAATGAAACTGCCGATAGCGTCAGGCTCTGACGTATTATGCCTGACGCTATCCATTTAACACCCTGTCTAACTGCTTAATCTATTTAAGTCTTAACGCAGTGGAACCAGAATTTCGGTCGCCACGATAACCACCACCAATCCGACCAGAACCGGTACTGAAGTACGTTTTACCACTTCAAACGGTGATATTTTCGCCATCCCCGCAACCGCAACCACTACGCCAGAAACCGGTGACAAGGTGCGTCCCAGGTTTGACGCCTGTAGCATCGGGATAACCAGATAGGCTGGGTTTATCCCCATTTGAGCCGCCAGTTTCGGGATCAGCTCGACGAAGGCATAGAAAGGTGCATTACCTGAGCCAGTAGTCATTGCCGCCAGCATGGTAATAGTGACCAGCACCAGCATCATCACTATGCCGCCAGTCCCAAAGGATTGAGCTAGTCCAATCAGCCCACTGATGAAACCAACCGTACTCAGCCCTTGAGCAAATACGCCCGCCGCCACCAACAGCATTACGACGGTGGCAAAAGCGTCCGCCATTCCGCGATAGGCCACTTCCAGACCGGCGAATACCGTTTTAGCGCTGAAACTGCGCACAAATTCAATAACCGCGGCCAACAACATACAAATCACCAGAACGGTAATAATGTGTAGCTCTGGTCCCCATTTTCCGTCAAAAATCAGCACGCCAATAATCGGCGTAAAGGGTAAAATGGCATAAAAGCTCGGCGCATTGGTTGTGATCTCATTCACATCCATCATTTCATGCTTTTCCTGACTTTTATTATCCAGGTAACGTTGCCAGAAGAAATGCGCTATCGCCATACAAACAATCGCGGCGATAGAGATTGGCAAAGTCGTTTTAAAAGCGAAATCAACCAGTGGCATTTCCGATGCTTTTGCCGCCAGCACGACGTCACCAGAAGTAGGAGCCAGAATAATCGCCGCCGGCGAGGCGCAAATTGCCGCTGCGGCGCCACGGCTAATGCCCACGTTCACCATAACCGGGAACAAGGTTGCCATCAGTAATACGCCCAGCCCGGTAGCTGAAGAAACCGCCAGTGACATCAGGCAAGCCACAATATACGCGGCGACCATTAACAAATACGGCGAGTTAATCATTTGCAGCGGCTTGGAGGCAATCTTCACCACCACATCATTGGCACCAATGTGCGTCATGTAGGCAGCAAACCCGCACAGCATCATGATCATCATGCCGAGATCGCCACCGCGGCTCATCAACAGGATTTTGACATACTCAACAATGTCAGTAGCCCGCCAGCCGGTTGACGTGGCGCTGGCCGGTAACACGCTTTTTCCCATCAGTGCGCTGATTATCAGCAACAGTAAACCACCGACCATCAGCACCCCAGTAGCTGAATAGCCCTTAATGATATAGCGGCCAACGCCTACCGCCACAACCACCCCAATCAATAGATCCAACATTAATCCTCTCTTACCCGATACAGGCCGGAACTTAGCGCATCCGGGTATTATTTTCTTCGTGAATTGGACAAAAATACGTTCTGCACTCTGCCTAAAGTCAGTCCGCGAGTTTATGACATCTATCAAGGATAAGCAGGGATTTTATACAGAAGAGGGAATCTGTGATGAGAAGTCTAGCTTTAAGGGGGAAAAACGTTAGAGGTACAAACAATAAAATAACAATTTATCAACCAAAATAGGCTGGCAGCCGGATTCCCCACTGCCAACCCGAAATGTAATTACAGTTTATCCAGCAACTTTTTCAAATCCTGACCGTTGCGCTTATCTTTATTACGCTCCGCCCATTCATTGAGAGCGCTTTTCGCTCGTTGCTGCAATTCTTTGCGCAGTAACTGCTCTACGTCTAACTGATATTTCAAACTCGCCCACGGGCCGTAAATACGCAGCGGAATATCGGTATTTTGCAGCGTTTTAACCAGCTTATCCTGACCATTCCAGCCCTGAATAACACGGACCGCCAAATTCATATCGGCTTGTTGCCCCGGTAAGTTCAGCGAACCATTGCCTTTTAGCGAAATCAGAGCCGAATCCGCGTTCAGCTCGCTGACTTTCAATAAACCTTTATTGAGTGCCAATTGAGTCTGTAGACGACTGACTTCGGTATAGCGTTCAAGACGCTCCGCCGCGGTCACGTCGCTAGTGCTACGCGTGACCGCCTGCTGTATTAGCTGCTGGATATTAATGCCGTGCAGTTGGGCATTGGCCATTGAAAGTTTCGCATCGCCGTTCCAACGGCGGCTAAAGGACTCCACGCCAAACCCTTCGCCGGATAACTGACCAGTCATCGAGAATTGCCCAGTCAGGACCAATGGCAATTCCGCAGCCTGTAACACCGGCCCCAGATCCACATGATTAATGGTTGGTTCAACAGCAATGAGTAAGCGCTTACCGGTGACATCCAAAGTGCCGGGGAAAGAAAACTCACCCTTTAATGCCTGACCGGACAGACGGCTCACCGACAGTTTTCCCTGCTGATTATCCGCCAGCACGTTAAATTGATTCACGCTAATTCCGCGATAAACCAGATTGGTCGCGGTTAATGCCAGTTTGGCAGTGAAATCACGCAGCCCTTGTAAATCCCGACCCACGTCGGTTTCCTGACTGGCAATAACCGGCGCTGCGGCTACCAAAGGTTTGCTGCTGCTGGCAGATGAGGAAGTGTCCGCGCTTTTTGCCTGCCAGCCAAACAGTTGATCCAGATTGAGACTGTCGCTTTTCAGATCCAGATCATAGTGAGGAATAAAGCCCAACCGCGCCTGAACGCTGCCGGTTAGCACATTATTATTGGCACTAACGTTAAGCTGCTCAATGCTGACCTGCTGGTTATTTTGCTGGTAGGTCGCCACCAGCGAACCTTGCCCAGCAATCCCGCCAACCGGAACGTCGGCACCATCCAGTTTGTAAGTAAACTGGCTGACTTTCGCGCCCATATGTTGCGGATAATTTTGCATATCCACGTCGGCGTCAAGGGAGAATGTCAGATCTCGCTGATTGCGGTTAACCCGGCTGCTCAGGTTGACTTTTACCTGACGTTGCGGGCCTTGCTCGAGTAATAAATTGATATCGCGAACATTAATTTGGTCAGCATCTCGCTGCCAGATCAGCAGGCTATCGGCCACCTGCACCTTATCAATATCCAGCTTCCAGGATGTGCTTTCCGTTACCGGCGCATTTCCCGCCGGAGCCACAGGGGCATCTGGCTGTAAACGGGCTTCGCTATCAGGCGTTAGGCGAACCACAGCACCTTTCAACATCACCTGTTTTACCGCTAGCTGATGAGAGAGTAGCGGCCAGAGTTTGACATCCAGCCGCATATTTTCTGCACTGACAACCGGCGCATCAGCACCGGGTGCTGTGAGTGACATTCGGCCAGAAATAATGCTTAAGCGCGGCCATACGTGCCAACGCATATCCCCTTCCAGTGCCAGTCGGTAACCGTTATTTTTTTCGACCTGTTTGACCATATAGGCACGAAAGTCATTCGGATTAACCAGAAGTACCAGCGCGCTCATCCCCGCGACTAATACCACCAGCAAGATGGCTAACGTTGTCAGTAATCTTCTCATGACGTCCTCTTGTCCAAACAGGAATACAGGCTAACGCGACTTAGTCTTTATCGATACGACTGGCAACCGCCCCTTGCTGACCACGATATTTTGCATCCTGACGGCTGTTATACGGGCGCGCTGCCGGGCCAGATAACGGCTCGAAGCTCAGTGCGCCAATCAACATCCCCGGACGCAGTGCCAGCGGCAGCTTACCGGAATTATAGAACTCCAGCACAATACGCCCTTGCCAGCCGGGATCGATTCGGTGAGCGGTAACGTGAACCATCAACCCTAAACGAGCCAAAGAGGAACGCCCGTCCAGCCAACCGACCAAATCATCGGGAATAGTGACTGATTCGTGGGTTACGGCCAGCGCCAGCTCACCTGGATGCAAGAAGAATGCCTCACCTTCCGGCAAGATAATCTCATCGCTCATGACTCTATCCAGCGCTTCACTGACTTCATCTTTCGGGCCGCTTAAATCGATAAATGCCGCCGTATGACCGCGAAATACGCGGAATTGGTTGCCCAAGCGAACATCGACTGTAGCGCCGTTGATCCGTTCTACCGGCGGACGTGGAGTGATAACCAGCTTGCCATTATCCAACCACGCTTCTATATCACGATCGCACAGTCTCATCGATCAAATCTCCATTTAAATTCGTATGTTACAAAAACTGCCATAGAAAAGAGCAAAGATCCAGACGGATATCACTCGAAGAACTGGCTAAGTTTGGCTTTCAGAATATCAATGGCAATACGGTTTTTGCCGCCGCGCGGTACGATAATGTCAGCGTACTGCTTGGAAGGTTCGATAAACTGCAAGAACATTGGACGCACGGTTTTCTGGTACTGCGCCATCACCGATTCCATGGAGCGACCGCGTTCGTTCACGTCACGCTTCATTCGTCGCATCAGACAGATATCCAGCGGAGTATCGACGAAAATAGAGAAGTTCATTTCCTGACGTAGGCGAATATCAGTTAGCAACAAAATGCCTTCCAGAATAATCACTTTTTTCGGTTCGAGACGAACGGTTTCTTCTTTACGCGTATGTTCAGTATAGCTATACAGCGGCAATTCAATCGCGGTGCCCGCTTTCAGCGATTGCAAATGCTGTAGCAGCAGATTGTGATCCATAGCGTTGGGATGGTCATAGTTGGTTTTAACACGCTCTTCCATCGACAGGTGGCTTTGATCTTTGTAGTAGCTATCTTCTGGAATAACACCAATATGTTGATCGCCAACCTGTTCACGCAATTCGCGATACAGCGTGCTGGCAATAAGACTCTTCCCGGAGGCAGATGCGCCGGCAATCCCGATAATGACGCACTGATGTGCCTTGTCAGTCATAAAATTAAAGACCTGATTACGTAGTGTGAAGGGGGGCAAAGCACGGGGGTGCTAAGAACGCGCCAATTATAAGGAGTTCACTGGCATGACGCCAGCGCTAAGGCGTAGCAATGCAGGCCAGATAGGTGAATTATTTGGCAGAATGGGGAAATAAGCCCATTGGCAGCAGAATTTTAAGGCTAAAACCTGGCTGAAAGAATAAATGGCCTGCGCGTAAGGCACGGACAGGCCATTTTGGCTCTAGGGAAGATCTTATAGCGCGCGGAAAGAAATTTCCGTCGGGATGGCTTCACCTTGCCAGTACATTTCTGCCGCCACGTTTGAAGCAAGTTGGCGATAAATATCGGTAAACTCGCTGTCAGGCTGACTGATAACCGTCGGTTCGCCGCGATCCAAATCTTCACGCAAAGAGATATGCAGTGGAATTTGCCCCAATAGCTTGCAGTGATATTTTTCGGCCAGTTTCTCTGCCCCACCGGTGCCGAATATTGGCTCCAGATGACCGCAGTTGCTGCAAATATGCATGCTCATGTTTTCGATAATACCCAGCACCGGCACATTCACTTTTTCAAACATCACAATGCCTTTCATCGCATCGATCAGGGCAATATCCTGCGGCGTGGTTACGACCAGCGCGCCGGTAACCGGAATATTCTGCGAAAGCGTCAGTTGAATATCGCCGGTGCCCGGAGGCATATCGATCACCAGGTAATCCAGATCCGGCCACAGCGTATCCTGCAACATCTGCATCAGCGCTTTACTGGCCATCGGCCCGCGCCACACCATGGCGTTTTCGTCTGTCACCAAATAACCAATAGAGTTAGTGGCCAGCCCATGAGCCTGGATCGGCGACATGTGCTTGCCATCCGGCGAAGTTGGGCGCTCATTCATCGTACCCAGCATGTTTGGAATCGACGGGCCATAAATATCCGCATCCAGAATGCCCACTTTAGCGCCTTCCCCAATTAGCGCTAAGGCCAGATTAACCGCGGTACTCGACTTCCCTACCCCGCCTTTACCGGAACTGACGGCGACGATATTACGCACGCCTTTTACCCCCGGCTGATCGTTGGCACGGCGCAGCGTCGTAATATTGTGCGATAACTTCCAGTCGATCGCCTTGGCACCGGTTAGCTGTAATAGCTCACCGCTGACGGTTTCTTTCAGCGTTTCAAATCCGTATTGCCAGGCGAAAGGCATAATCAGTTCGATATGCAGCACATTATCCAACAGCGCACAGTGATGCAAAGCGCGCAGGGTGATCAGGTCTTTTTGCAGCGTCGGATGGGTGAAGGTGGTAAGCACCTTGGAAACTTGAGATTGCAGCAGGTCAGGGGTGGTCTGCTCGGGGGATTTTGGGCTCATCCCGGCTCCTTGAATTTATCGTTATTAACCTAAAGACAATAAGCTTTAGCATATCAGAACTCGGCTAATCGCGTGGAGTTCATAAAGAAAAACTGCGTCAAAGCCCGCTGATTTGACTTAAGCGCCGCCAGTCGTCCGCTGACCCTAGCGACAACCGGCCGAATCGGTTAACATCAAAGACCCCTTATTCCTATTACAGAAAGCAATTTCCTACTATGGCTCAAGTCGCGAAAAAATTATTGGTGACGTGCGCGCTACCATACGCTAACGGTTCTATTCATCTCGGTCATATGCTCGAGCACATCCAGGCTGATATCTGGGTCCGTTTCCAGCGAATGCGCGGCAATGAGGTTCATTTCATTTGTGCGGATGATGCCCACGGCACGCCAATCATGCTGAAAGCACAGCAATTGGGCGTTGAACCTGAGCAAATGATCGCGGAGATGAGCCAGGAACACCAACAGGATTTCGCCGGTTTTGGCATCAGCTACGACAACTATCACTCCACTCACAGTGATGAAAACCGCGAGCTGTCGAGCCTGA
This sequence comes from Yersinia entomophaga, assembly GCF_001656035.1. Taxonomy (NCBI): domain Bacteria; kingdom Pseudomonadati; phylum Pseudomonadota; class Gammaproteobacteria; order Enterobacterales; family Yersiniaceae; genus Yersinia; species Yersinia entomophaga. The sequence goes on along the minus strand of NZ_CP010029.1, from coordinate 456,596 downwards.
TTTATCGTCGTTTGAAAGAAAACGGCTTTATTAAGAACCGCACCATTTCTCAGCTGTACGATCCTGAGAAAGGCATGTTCCTGCCGGATCGCTTTGTAAAAGGTACCTGTCCGAAGTGTAAAGCTCCGGATCAATACGGCGATAACTGTGAAGTCTGCGGCGCGACCTACAGCCCGACTGAACTTATCGAGCCGAAATCTGCCGTTTCCGGCGCTACGCCGGTAATGCGTGAATCCGAACATTTCTTCTTCGATTTGCCTGCATTCAGCGAAATGCTTCAGGCCTGGACTCGCTCCGGTGCACTGCAAGAACAAGTGGCAAACAAAATGCAGGAATGGTTCGATTCCGGTCTGCAACAATGGGATATCTCCCGCGATGCACCTTACTTCGGTTTTGAAGTACCGGACGCGCCGGGTAAATATTTCTATGTGTGGCTGGATGCGCCTATCGGTTATATGGGTTCATTTAAGAATCTGTGCGACAAACGCGGCGATTTGGATTTCGATGAATTCTGGCGTGAAGACTCCACCACCGAGCTGTACCACTTTATCGGTAAAGACATCGTTTACTTCCACAGCCTGTTCTGGCCGGCCATGCTGGAAGGCAGTAACTTCCGCAAACCAACTAACCTGTTTGTACACGGTTATGTCACGGTTAACGGCGCTAAAATGTCGAAGTCTCGCGGCACCTTTATTAAAGCGGGCACCTACCTGAAACATCTGGATGCCGATTGCCTGCGCTATTACTACGCGGCGAAACTGTCTTCACGCATCGATGATATCGATTTGAATCTGGAAGACTTCGTACAGCGCGTGAATGCCGATATCGTGAATAAAGTGGTGAATCTGGCCTCACGTAACGCCGGTTTTATCAATAAACGTTTCGACGGTAAATTAGCCGATAAACTGGCCGATCCTGAGCTATATCAGACCTTTATCGATGCAGCAGCATCTATCGCCGAGGCTTACAACAGCCGTGAAAGCGGTCGAGCCATTCGCGAAATCATGGCGCTGGCTGACGTGGCTAACCGCTATGTGGATGAGCAAGCACCTTGGGTAGTCGCGAAGCAGGAAGGCCGCGATGCCGATCTACAGGCTATTTGCTCTATGGGCATTAACCTGTTCCGCGTGTTGATGACTTACCTGAAACCCGTGCTGCCCGCGCTGACTGAACGTACTGAGGCCTTCCTCAATACCGAACTGACCTGGAATAGTATTGAGCAACCGTTGCTAAATCATCAGATTAGTCCGTTTAAAGCGCTGTTTAACCGAATCGATCTGGATAAAGTAAACGAGATGGTTGGCGATTCTAAAGAAAATCTGGCACCCGCCGCCGTCGTTACTGGCCCGTTGGCAGATGATCCTATTCAGGACACTATTAATTTCGATGATTTTGCCAAAGTTGATATGCGTATCGCGCTGATCAAACAAGCTGATTTCGTTGAAGGTTCCGATAAGCTGCTGAAACTGACTCTGGATCTTGGCGGTGAAACTCGCCAGGTATTCTCTGGTATTCGCTCCGCTTATCCCGATCCTAAAGCGTTAGAAGGCCGCTTGACCGTCATGGTAGCTAATCTGGCTCCACGCAAAATGCGCTTCGGTATTTCCGAAGGTATGGTGATGGCCGCAGGCCCAGGTGGGAAAGATATCTTCCTGCTTAGCCCAGACAGCGGCGCTCAGCCTGGTATGCAGGTTAAATAAGTTCTGAGTTTGCCAGCCGGGTTAGTGTGGCTGGCAAGAAATAAAAATGCCGGAGGGGAAACCTGACCGGCATTTTTTTATCCTATTGAAATAAAGAGTATTATTACTCTCGCTATTGCTTCACCACTTTCCCTTTATCCCGCTGGTACTCTTCCAGCCAGAACAACATATTCAGGAACAGGCTGAGGGAAAACATCAGAAATAACACTGAATCCAACAGTGATATTTTTATCACCGCATTAATAATAATATTCTTATGATGCTTCAAATCTGAGAAATCAGAGCTGAGGAAAAGAAAAACACCCACAGAACCAACAATATTTATCACCACAACTGGCCAGTGAAACTTGGTTAACAGGAAAGAGATCCACGAAACCATAATTAACAAAATGGCGGCGTCATCCATATCCAAATAAAGAAAGGGTAATAAATTCAAGACTAAAAAACAAACAAACGTCAATCCAAATGGATATTCTCCTGGTTGCTCATTCTTCAGTTCTGTTTTCCGCTCACAGTCCAAATGATAACCCGGATAAATATTGATAAATAACAGATAAAGTATAAATGCGCCGCATAAAGGCAGCGTAAACATATTTTGAGGAAGATAGCTAATCAGTGGAAACAAATGCACCAGGAGCAGGTAGGGACTTAAACCCTGTGATCTTAGGCGGTAGTAGCACGGCATCAGCAGCACCAAAGACAAGAGCGCTGGCCACGACTGTACGGAAATAACGATTAAATCATCAAACTGCTCTGGCCATAACACATCCAGCAAAATCAGCAGCAACGGTTGCACCAATATATAGCGCATAAAAACAATAAAAAACTCTCCACGCGACATAGAGTAGAAAGATAAGTTATCACTCAAACCCGAGTAGAAGTTTCCTGCATCAGTATAGTTAAATATCGAATGGTTATCGGCTCCAGACCGATTGAATAGCTTGCTAACTTTACCCATGGTGACTTCTATTCCCTTAGCGCTGTCTATTTTTATTGACTAACAGGAGGCTGGCATAAGCCATTTTGTTTAACTACTGTTTAGTTTTTATTTATTTAATTCACTTAATGAACATCACATAAACTTTACGTCAATATCTGACCAATAATACCGTAGATAATTCAAAAATAGAAAAAATGCAGTGCTATCAATAGGTACTTATTGGAAAACCAAAACAACATTGTTATTCACAAGGTTTTTCTCTGTTCTGCGATCCTTAATAGATATCGCAGTACCCATTCATCACCTTTTCCGATAGTCGACTAACCTCGCTTTTCAGCTGGTTTTTAGCTTTCCGCCGATATGCCTTTTTCTAACAGAATTGCTGCAAACGGCGTGACGACTGCTGCCAAACTAAAAGATATAAATAAATCCAAAAATTCATAACAAAGTTAATTCCTTATCAAAAAATAATTGGTTATGATGCAAAACACCATCTGGACGTCCAGACGTAAAGGTAGCCATAAAAACAAAATCAATTACCCTTTGCTTGCACACATTACCAACATCACAACGGAGCCCCTGATGAAGAAAATTGCCCCCCCTTTGCTGGCTTTGAGCCTGCTTATCACCCTGCCGCTTTTTGCCGCCGAAAGCACGACATTGGCGCCGGTGCCAAACGCTATCGCTAATCATCAGGGACAAATTAAAATTGCGGTCATCCGCAACCTGGGTTCGGATGACAACACCACTCAGTTCCTTTCCGGCGTATTAAAAGAAGGTAAAAAACTGGGTTTTAAAGTCGATACCTTCCTCAGTAACGGGGATGACGCGCGTTTTCAGGATTTCGTCAATCAGGCTATTAGCCAAAAATACGACGGCATTATCTTGTCTCAAGGCCGCGATCCCTATTCTACCGAACTGGTGAAACGTATTGCCGCCAGTGGCATCGCGGTATCCGTGTTTGATACCGCGGTTTCAGGCAATATTCCCGGCGTTACCCTCACGCAGCAAGATGACGCCTCATTAACTAACGAATCATTCGGCCAGTTAGTGAAAGATTTCAACGGCAACGCCAATATTATCAAGCTATGGGTTGCCGGTTTCCCGCCGATGGAACGCCGCCAGGCCGCTTATCAGGCGCTGCTAAAACAGCATCCTGGCATTCATGAGCTGGAATCTATCGGTGCCGTCTCCTCTGACGTACAGGGAGACACGGCGAATAAAGTGGGCGCGGTTTTGGCGAAGTATCCAAAAGGAAAAATCGATGCTATTTGGGGCACCTGGGATGCCTTTACTCAAGGTGCTTACAAGGCATTGAAAGAAAATGGCCGCGATGAGATCAAACTGTATAGCATTGATATTTCAAATCAAGATTTGCAATTGATGCGCGAAGCAAATAGTCCATGGAAAGTCAGCGTAGCGGTTGATCCTAAGTTAATTGGGGCGGTTAACCTGCGTTTGGTGGCGAAAAAAATTGCCGGAGAGGCAACTCCGCCAACCTATGAATTCCGCGCGGCCGCCATTCCTCAGGCTCTGCTCGCCAGTCAGCCGGGGCCGGTTAACGTCGCCAGTCTGAGCAAAATTATTCCGGGCTGGGGTCAATCTGACGATTTTAATTCCCCTTGGTTCGCCACGCTGGCGGCCAAAAATGGTCAATAACCGCGGAGCAAACTTATGACAACCCACAGCTCGCTACCAAAGCCAGAATACAGCCGCAATATGCGGCTGATTGGCCATAGCGATCAGGGCGGGCGGCCTGATGGCGTTCAGGTGATGGTGCATCGCGGCTACGCCTATATCGGCCATATGGTTTCTCAAGGTGTATCAATCGTTGACGTTCGGGATGCAAAAAATCCGCGCCCCAGCGGTTTTATCCCTGCGCCGCCGAATACTTGGAACGTGCATCTACAAACTCACGACGATCTGCTATTGGTGATTAATGCCCGAGATCTGTTTGCTGACGCTAGTTTTGCCGAGGAAAAAGTCTATTACACTCAATCGGTAGGCAAAACCGTCAATACCCGGCAGGGGGAGCGAAACTGGAGCGCGGGCTTACGAATTTTTGATATTTCCATTCCCGACCAGCCGCGACAAATCGGCTTTTTACCGTTGGATGGAATTGGAATTCACCGAATAGTTTACGTTGGCGGACGTTGGGCCTACGTTTCAGCCTTATTGGATGGTTACAGCGATTATATTTTCCTGACTATCGATATGGCCGATCCACGCAATCCAGCGGTGGCTGGCCGTTATTGGCTACCGGGCATGCATAGCGCTGGCGGAGAAACACCAAGCTGGCCAGACGGTCAGCGCTATGCGCTGCACCATGCCATTATCAGCGGGGATACCGCCTACGGAAGCTGGCGCGACGGCGGTTTGACGCTGTTGGACGTCAGCGATCGCTACCAGCCAAAACTGATTTGCCATCGTAACTGGAGCCCACCTTTTGGCGGTGGCACTCACACTGCACTGCCGTTGCCTGACAGAAATCTGTTGATCGTATTGGACGAAGCGGTATTGGATAATCAGGAAGACGGGGAAAAGCACATTTGGGTCTTTGATATTCGCGAGCCGAGTAACCCCATTAGTATTTCCACCTTTCCGGTACCAAATGAACGGGATTACGTCAAAAAAGGCGCACATTTCGGCCCACATAATTTGCATGAAAACCGTCCCGGCAGTTTTATCAGCTCGTCGCTGATTTTTGCCACCTACCAAAATGCCGGTGTGCGAGCCTACGATATCAGTAATCCATACCAGCCGAGGGAAACCGGCGCATTGGTGCCCGCTGCGCCGACTAAAATGATGGATAAGCGACCGGATCGCCCGCAGGTAGTTCAATCCTGCGATGTTTTTGTCGATGCGCAAGGAATTATCTACAGTACGGATTACAACGGCGGTCTTTCTATTATCGAATATTTAGGATAACGCGCTGCTACCAGCGGATCGATTCAGGTTGATCTGCTGTTTCTAAAAATATTTTCCGTTCCCCCTCTCTTTTTATTATTACAATCGTCTATGGTATCTGCCTGAGCCATTGTCACATTCAATTAACATAATAAAAAGATAACACTATGAAAGGATTTCCTCCGTTGGTGGTCACACTTCTGCTGTCTTCATTAGTGTTGACTATTGGGCGTGCCATTACGTTGCCCTTTATTACCATTTATCTGGCAGAACACTTCCAGCTAGCGCCGGATCGCGTCGGTTTAGTTTTGGGTGCCAGCCTGACTCTGGGGATTATTGCCAGCCTGTACGGCGGTTTTCTGGTCGATAAGTTTAATAAAAATCATCTGATTTTTGTGGCTATTGCCCTGTTTGCCCTCACCTTCTTTGCCTTGCCGTGGATTGAACAACCGGCGTGGATTATTTTAGTGCTGGCAGTGCTACATTCGGCCTATTCGGTATTTAGCATTGCGGTCAAAGCCTGCTTCGCCGATTGGCTACCGGTGGCTCAGCGCATCAAAGCTTTCTCTGCAAACTATACGTTAGTTAACGTTGGCTGGGCGGTTGGCCCGGCGCTGGGCGTGCTGATGGCGGCGTTCAGCCCTATGCTGCCTTTTTTGATGTCTGGTGGCCTGGCTTTAGCCGTCGCTATCACACTGATATTTCTGTTAGACAAATTCGGCATCCCGCCAGAGCGGGAAGATAGTCTTGAACTCAAAAGCGTTGCGCCGCTGAATTTCGCCCAAACGTTCCGCATTCTGCGTCAGGATAAACGCTTGGTCTATTTCACGCTCGGCAGCATGTTGAGCGCCGTCGTCTTCGGGCAATTTACTGGCTACCTTTCGCAATATTTGATCACCGTTTCCAACGCGAAATTTGCCTATCAGGTGATAGGGTCGATCATGACGGTCAACGCCGTGATTGTGATTGCGTTCCAGTATTTATTAAGTCGTCGTATGAATCAGCAGAACCTAATACGCTGGCTGATGCTCGGTACTCTGTTCTTTATTGTGGGTCTGTTAGGCTTTATGACCGCTCAGGGTTCTATTCCGATGTGGATGCTAGCGATGACCATCTTCTCTTTTGGCGAGATTATCGTGATTCCAGTGGAGTATTTATTCATCGACTTCATTGCTCCTGCGAATTTGAAAGGCAGCTATTACGGGGCACAAAATCTAGGCAATCTGGGGGGAGCTATCAATCCGGTGATGTGCGGATTTTTGCTGGCCTACGCCGCGCCGGAAATGATGTTTGTGATGCTGATGGTGGCAGCATTACTCGGTTTGGCCTTTTTCTATCGCGGTTATCAGTTGGCAAAAGCGCAGGATAATGTATTTAATCAATCATCAGAAAAAATCTAGCCCAACCGGGCGCGAGTCATGCCAGCGTCACGAAAGTGTGCCATCGCAAATGGCATAAAAGCATAGATATAATTCATGGTGTGATCGGTAGCACATTTCTCGGCATAATTGTATGATGAATGCCTCCGTTACTTAGGACACTTATTATGCGCAATGTGATTACACTTTGCTGGCAATACCTACGGGCCTTTATCTTTATTTACCTGTGTTTATGGGCGGGTAACGCACTGTCCGCGCTGCTGCCAATGACCATTCCGGGCAGTATTATTGGCATGTTGATTCTGTTCGCCCTGCTGTCTTCGCAAATCCTGCCGTCTCGCTGGGTCAAACCCGGCTGTCATATTCTGATCCGCTATATGGCACTGCTTTTTGTACCGATTGGTGTCGGCGTGATGCAGTATTACGACCAGCTCAGTAAACAGTTTGGTCCTATTATTGTGTCGTGTTTTATCAGTACGTTAGTGGTCATGATCGTGGTGGGTTACAGCTCGCAGTTTGTCCATCGGGAACGCAAGATCGTCGGTTCGGTAGATGAACAGTCGGAGGACAAATAATGGAGCATATCTGGTGGTCGCTGCCTTTAACGCTGCTGGTGTTCTTTGGCGCGCGTAAGCTGGCGATTTGGTTGAAAATGCCACTGCTCAATCCATTGCTGGTATCTATGGTCATCATCATTCCCTTGCTGCTGCTGACCCATATGCCCTACGCCAATTATTTTAAAGGCAGCAAAATTCTGAATGACCTGCTGCAACCAGCAGTAGTGGCGCTCGCTTTTCCGTTGTATGAGCAATTGCACCAGATCCGCGCACGCTGGAAATCCATTATCACCATTTGTTTTATCGGCAGCATCACGGCGATGGTCAGCGGCACCGCGATAGCCTTATGGATGGGAGCAACACCGGAGATCGCCGCATCGGTATTACCGAAGTCTGTCACCACGCCTATCGCGATGGCAGTGGCAGATTCTATAAACGGCATTCCGGCTATCAGCGCCGTCTGCGTGATTTTTGTCGGAATTTTAGGGGCAGTATTCGGCCATACCTTGTTTAATCGGCTAAGAATTGTCACTAAAGCCTCCCGCGGGTTAGCTATGGGGACCGCTTCTCACGCATTGGGTACCGCCCGCTGCGCTGAAGTCGATTTTCAAGAAGGCGCATTTAGCTCACTGGCATTGGTGATTTGCGGGATCATTACCTCATTGTTGGCTCCGTTCCTGTTCCCGATATTGCTGCATTTATTCGGTTAAACAGGCTATTCGGTCAAACAGGTTTAATCGGCTAAATAAGCGCAATGAACACCAAATAAGCAATTTTAAGCATATAAATTTGAGATAAATCTCTCATTTAATATATTCATTGCATAAATTTCATATACAACGAGATCTACATCACAATTAAGAGTGCGCAAGCTGCCTAAAATAGTTTCCCGTTAATATTGGAGAGAATTTCTATGCAAGCACGTTTTCGCGCCCCACTGGCAGAGCTGCCAACAGCATTGCAATCCGCCCTGGAGCCACTGCTGAGCAACGATCATTTCCCTGCAATGCTTACCGCCGCAGAAGTCGAAACGGTAAAAACTCTCAGTGGGCTGAATGATGCAGAACTGGCATTCGCCCTGTTACCGCTGGCTGCCGCCTGCTCACTCACGCCGATATCCCATTTTAAAGTAGGGGCAATCGCTCGCGGTAAAAGCGGCAATCTGTATTTCGGTGCCAATATGGAATTCAACGGCGCACCGCTGCAACAAACCATTCACGCCGAACAGTGTGCCGTTACCCACGCCTGGCTGCGGGGAGAAGGCGGTTTAGTCTCCATTACCGTAAATTACACTCCGTGCGGTCATTGTCGTCAGTTTATGAATGAATTAAACAGCGGCACCGGTTTACATATCCATCTACCAGGTCGTCCAGCGGCAACGCTTGGTGACTATCTGCCTGATTCATTTGGCCCTAACGATCTGGAAATCAGCACATTATTGATGGATTCGGTCGATCACGGTTATCACCTTAATGATAGCGACGCTTTGGCTCAGGCCGCTCTGGAGGCCGCTAACCGCAGCCATGCACCTTATAGCCAGGCGCACAGCGGCGTCGCTCTGGAAGATACAAAGGGGGCAATTTTCGCCGGACGCTATGCGGAAAATGCCGCTTTTAACCCAAGCTTGCCTCCACTTCAGGCCTCGCTGATTCTGATGAATATGTCCGGTAGCGATTGTCTGACTGTGCGCCGCGCGGTTCTGGCTGAACCTGCAACGCCGGTATTAAGCCAGTGGGATGCAACTCAGGCCACGCTGGCGGCTATCGGCTGCACGGACGTTCGCCGCGCGACTTTCTAACCGCTTTAACCGCCCCGGATTTTTCTTTCCTCGCCGGGGCGCTCGTTTTCAGAGACTTTCCACCACCTGCTGCCGCAGCCAACGCTGATCTTCCTTGTGACTATTACGTGGATGCCAGATTTGCACAAAATCAAAGCTCGGTACGACAAAAGGCAGCTCAAGGCGTTGTAGCCTCATTGATTCTGGCTGAGTCGCTACGACCCGGCTGGCGATCGTCAAAAGTAAATCCGTCCCCACCACCGCCTGCGGTGCCACCAGAAAGTGCGGCATAATTGCGGCAATCCGTCGTCGAAGGCCCAATTCCGTCAGTGCCGCCTCCACTTCTCCCGCACTTTCGCCACGCATAGAAACCAGCAAATGCGGCTGAGCCAGATAATCATCTAGCGTTAGGCGCTTTTCATTCCCCAATGGATGATTCGCATCAGCAACACAGACAAAATGTTCTTCAAATAGCCTGCAACTGCTTAACCCAGCGGGCAAATGGGGAAACACACCCAGCGCCAGATCTAACTGCCCCGCAAGCACTTGCTCAACCATCTGCTCCCTGCTGAGCTGCACCACCACCAGATCGATGCCCGGAGCCTGCTGGCGTAACCGCTGAAGCAACCCCGGCAGCACAATGGCTGCACCATAATCAGATAACGCCATGCGAAAGCTTTGGCTAGCCTGCGCTGGAACAAATTGAGCAGAACCTACCAATTGTCGAACCTGCTCCAGGACCTGCTGCAAAGGTTCAACTAACTCAAGCGCCCGACGGGTAAGCTGAAAACCACCGGGCGCACGCACCAGCAACGGATCATCCAGCAAATAACGTAGCCGATTCAGCGCGTGGCTCACTGCTGGTTGGCTCATGTGCAACCGCGTAGCCGCTCGGGATACGTGCCGTTCAATGAGCAAAACATCCAATATAACCAGCAGGTTAAGATCTATGGCACGCAAATTATTCATGTAATGAATACTCACTAGATAAAATATCGATTATCAATCATTGAGTGAATAATGAATCATTTGACCGGTGAAGAGAACCTCAAGTTATTAACCGGAGAAATACTTATGACAACCACTGTAATCGATACCAATCATTCGCTCGATTTAGGGCTAAGCCACATTGCATTAGTGGTGCAAGATATTGATATCAGTCTGGATTTCTATCAGCGCTACGCCGGAATGACCCTGGTTCACCGTCGGGCAGGAGGCAAACCCGGTATGGAAGTAGCATGGATGACCGATCACAGTCGCCCCTTTGCTATCGTTCTAGTGCAATCTCCGGAGCTAAAAGACACAGCGTTAGGGCCTTTCGGACACCTCGGCGTTGCCTGCGCGAGTCGAGCACGAGTCGATGAATTGGTTGCTCTGGCTAGCGCAGAGGGTTGTCTGCGATCTGCACCGCAAGATTCCGGTGAACCCGTCGGTTATTGGGCGTATTTTGCCGATCCCGATGGCAATACGCTGGAAGTGTCATACGGCCAGCGCATAGAACTCACTGTTACAAACTCCCATAACGCATATAAATAAGCAAAATGAGTGCTAATGTTTAATAAATATGAGTTGTGTAATTAATTAACAGTTAAAGTAATCAGGCGCTTTAATAAGCGCCATTATTCGCGCCAATTAAAATCACTACCACGCTGATTTTTGCTCTTTAACTCTCATTTCTGTTGGCAATTGTTATAAATTGCTAACAAATGCTGTACATATTTTCCCTATCTCTTAGGATCGGAGTCAGTAACGGCTATCCGATAACGCTTAAGAGTAAAACTCATGGAACTTGAATACGAAAGTAAACGCCCGCTGTACATTCCCTACGCAGGGCCGATTCTGTTGGAATTTCCCTTATTGAATAAAGGCAGCGCCTTTACTGACGACGAGCGCAGCCACTTTAACCTGCATGGACTGTTACCTGAAGCAGTTGAAACTATTGAAGAACAGGCTGAGCGAGCGTATCGCCAGTACCAAGACTTCAAAAATGATGATGATAAACACATCTATCTGCGCAATATTCAAGATACCAACGAAACCCTGTTTTACCGCCTGTTGGAAGCGCATCTGAGCGAAATGATGCCCATTATTTACACACCAACGGTCGGGGAAGCCTGTGAGCATTTCTCTGATATTTATCGCCGAGCTCGCGGGCTGTTTATTTCCTATCCGAACCGCGATCGCATTGACGATATGCTGCAAAACGCCACCAAACAAAACGTTAAAGTCATCGTTGTGACCGATGGTGAACGTATTTTAGGTCTGGGCGATCAGGGCATCGGCGGCATGGGAATTCCCATCGGAAAACTGTCTCTGTACACCGCTTGTGGCGGTATCAGCCCGGCTTATACCCTGCCGGTAGTGCTGGACGTGGGCACCAATAACCCGCAACGCCTGAATGATCCGCTGTATATGGGCTGGCGTCATCCGCGTATTTCCGGCGACGAATATTACGAATTTGTCGATGAATTCATTCAGGCCGTCAAACGCCGCTGGCCAAACGTATTATTGCAGTTTGAAGATTTTGCCCAGAAAAACGCGACCCCACTGCTAAACCGTTACCGCGATGAGCTTTGCTGCTTTAACGATGATATTCAAGGCACCGCCGCCGTGACGCTGGGCAGCCTGATTGCCGCCAGCCGTGCCGCCGGTAGTCAATTGCGGGATCAAACCGTCACCTTCCTGGGAGCAGGTTCCGCGGGCTGCGGGATCGCAGAACAGATTATCGCGCAGATGATGTCCGAAGGCTTAAGTGAAGAAGAAGCTCGCAGCCGCGTGTTTATGGTCGATCGCTTCGGTTTACTGACAGATAAATTGCCAAACCTGCTGGATTTCCAAAGCAAGCTGGTGCAGAAAAGCGAAAATCTGCAAAACTGGGATTTGAAAAACGATGCTATCTCACTGCTGGACGTGGTTCGTCACGCCAAGCCAACGGTATTAATCGGCGTATCCGGCCAGCCGGGCTTGTTTACTGAAGAATTGATCCGCGAGATGCACAGCCACTGTGCGCGCCCTATCGTGATGCCGCTGTCGAACCCAACCTCACGGGTAGAAGCGCGTCCGGAAGATATTCTGAACTGGACGAACGGCGCAGCCTTGGTCGCCACCGGGAGTCCGTTCGCGCCGGTCAGCTACAAAGAGACTATTTACCCTATTGCTCAGTGCAACAACTCGTATATCTTCCCGGGTATCGGTTTGGGCGTATTAGCATCCGGTGCCCGTCGCATTACCGATGGCATGCTGATGGCCGCCAGCCGCGCATTGGCCGACTGTTCTCCGCTGGCTATTCACGGTGAAGGGGCTTTACTACCGAATATCGATGATATTCAGGCTGTTTCCAAGAGTATTGCGATGCAGGTGGGTAAAGCCGCACAGTTACAGGGCGTGGCGACCGTCACCTCTGATAACGCGCTGGCGCAGGCTATCGAACATAATTATTGGCAGCCTCAGTACCGAACCTACAAGCGTACCTCATTCTAGTTTTACCTCAACCTGCCCTCGGGCAGGTTAATCTCTATCCAGTTAGAGAAATCCTTGCTTTTTAATGACAAAAATCAGCTTAACTGCCCTCGTCACGTCTTGCGCCGCCGTATCAGGTAAAGTAGCCTTGCAGATAACCCCAAGCATCGACGCAACCAAGGCCCGAGAATGTGGAAACGCCTGATTTTCAGCTTATTTATCATCGCAGGATTGCTGATGGCGTCGGCTATTGTGCTCGATCGTTGGATTAGTTGGAAAACCGCCCCCTATATCTATGATGAAATTCAACAATTACCTCATCGTCAGGTCGGCGTGGTGCTGGGAACGGCAAAATATTATCGTACCGGCGTCATCAATCAGTTTTACCTTTACCGTATTCAAGGGGCGATTAACGCCTACAACAGCGGCAAGGTAAACTACCTGCTGTTAAGCGGCGATAATGCGCAGCAAAGTTATAATGAGCCGATGACCATGCGACGAGATCTTATTGCCGCTGGCGTGGCTCCTGCGGATATCGTGCTGGACTATGCCGGTTTCCGCACGCTGGACTCTATCGTTCGCACCCGCAAGGTATTCGACACCAACGATTTTATTATTGTCACGCAGCGTTTCCACTGCGAACGCGCGCTGTTTATAGCCATGCACATGGGGATTCAGGCGCAGTGCTATGCGGTTCCTTCACCGAAAAATATGCTTTCGGTGCGAGTCAGAGAGATTTTTGCTCGCTTGGGTGCATTGACTGACCTCTATATTTTGAAGCGCGAGCCGCGTTTTCTTGGGCCACTGATTCCTATTCCGGCTGTGCATATCGTGCCTGATGATGCTCAGGGTTATCCTGCGGTATCACCGGAACAGTTGGTCGAACTGGAACATAAGCTGGCAGCTGATAAGCGAGAGAAATAACCTGATCCGCGAGCGTGCCGCACCTGGGTGTTGAACAACCGAGGTAGTAACGGGAGAATGCGGCGAGGGAATCGAAGTGGCGTAAGCCACCGAAGCGTCCCTCGCGGCGCCAGAACCAAGAATCTCAGTCGCCATAAACTGTATAAAAAAACAAAAGCCAGCCGGATGACTCCTGACTGGCTTTTCTCTTAATCGAGACCGTCTTTCAATTAGCCTTTATTTCTTCTTGGCATATTTCAGTGAATCCAGCGCCACGGCGAAGATAATGATTCCGCCCTTAATAATGTACTGCCAGTAAGGGTTTACGCCGATATAGGTCAAACCGTAGTTAATGACCGTGAAAATAATAACCCCGGTGACCACGCCGAAGACCGTACCTACCCCGCCGCTAAAGGATACGCCGCCAACCACGCAGGCTGCGATGGCATCCAATTCATACATAAAACCGAGGTTGTTGGTGGCACTGCCGATACGTCCCGCTTCCAGCATCCCGCCGAAGGCGTAAAACACCCCGGACAATGCATAAATCATGATTAAGTTTAGCGGAACGTTAACCCCAGAAACTTTTGCCGCCTCTGGATTACCACCGATGGCGAAGATATTTTTACCGAAACGAGTTTTATTCCACAGCACCCAAACAAAGCCAATAGCAATCAATGCGTAAAACGTAATGTATGAGAGTTTAAAATCACCGAATCGCAGGAATCCCTGAGCAAATGAGGAAAACGCAGGATCGAAGCCGGCAATTGGAGAGGCGCCCACATAATCGTAATACAGGGAGTTGATTCCATAAACGATAATCATGGTGCCCAAAGTGGTAATAAACGGCGTGACGTTTAAATAGGCGATAATAATACCGTTAACCAAACCAATAATTGCGCCAATCAGACAGACAGTTAAAATAACGAATGGAATAGGTACGGTTTGTAAATCAGGGAAAACCTTATTCACATTATCCATCGCTTGTAACATAGTCGCGGCAACGACCGCAGCCAAACCGACCTGTCGTCCGGCGGATAAATCCGTACCCTGAGTCACAATTAACCCGGCAACGCCCAACGCGATAATAATACGTACTGAGGACTGAGTTAAAATATTACTTAAATTCATCAAACTTAAAAAAGTTGGGTCTTGGAAAATGATAATTGCCAGCAGCACCAGCAAAACTACATAAATCCCGCCCTCTTTAAGATAAGTGAGCAAGCTTTTCTTATTTAACGCATTCATAATAAGAACCTTCAACTAGATTAGAGGTGCAAGGATGCAAGACGCAATATTTCGTTTTGCGAGGTTTGCTTCGTTTCGACAATTCCCGCAACCAGACCGTTGCTCATAACCAGAATTCTGTCGGTGATCCCTAACAGCTCTGGCATTTCGGATGAAATAATAATTATCCCTTTTCCTTTTTTCGCCAGTTCGGTAATGAGCTGATAAATCTCAAATTTAGCCCCAACGTCAATACCGCGCGTCGGTTCATCCAACATTAATATTTCTGGTTGAGTCAATAACCAACGGCCAATAATCACTTTTTGCTGATTTCCGCCGGAAAGTGAGCCAATACTGGTTCTATGGCCGGGAGTTTTTACCCGCATGGCATCAATCACCCATTGGGTATCGCTTTTCATCCGGCTATTATCCAGCAGACCAAATTTATTTTTATAATTACGAATATTAGAAATCAGAGAGTTGAAACCAATATCCAGATACGCATAGATACCGGTAGAACGGCGCTCTTCCGTAACCAACGCAAAGCCATGATTAATCGCTTCGTTGGCACTGTTATTATTGATGGATTTACCTTGTAGTTTGATGGTTCCGCTGATTTTCTCGCGAATGCCAAAGAGCGTTTCGACGATATCCGTGCGTTTCGCCCCCACTAAACCGGCAATGCCGAGAATTTCCCCTTTATGCAGATCAAAGGACACATCGCGAATTGAAGGCTGACGCAGTGAAGTCAGATTTTTAACTTCCAGAATAACTTCGCCGGGTTTATTTTGCCGATCGGGGAAACGCTGGCTCAGAGAGCGCCCGACCATCATCGAGATAATCTTATCCATATCCAGGCCGGCCAGCGGCTGGGTGGCGATCCATTGTCCATCGCGTAAAATAGTAATTTCATCGCACAGCTGGAATATCTCTTCCATCTTGTGAGAGATATAAACAATGCCACAGCCGCGGTCTTTTAATTTACGGATAATGGTGAACAAATGGTTCACTTCTTTTTCCGTTAGTGACGACGTTGGCTCATCCATAATAACGATTTTGGCATTGTAGGAAAAAGCTTTGGCTATTTCGACCATCTGCATTTGCGATACCGATAGCGTAGCCACTTTATCACGCGGGTCGATATCAATATCTAATTCATCAAAAATCGCTTTGGTATCTTTGTACATTTTGTCTTGATCGACAAAAATACCTTTGGTTGGATAACGCCCCAGCCACATGTTATCCATCACCGTACGTTGTAATACCAGATTTAATTCC
The DNA here is from genome assembly GCF_001656035.1 of Yersinia entomophaga. Classification (NCBI taxonomy): domain Bacteria; kingdom Pseudomonadati; phylum Pseudomonadota; class Gammaproteobacteria; order Enterobacterales; family Yersiniaceae; genus Yersinia; species Yersinia entomophaga. Next base: position 440,469 of record NZ_CP010029.1, on the reverse strand, counting down.
TGATGTACCATTGAAACGCCATGCTCAAGAGCTTCCTTTGAGCTTTTGAATTCTATTTCTTCGCCCTGGAAGATAATGCTGCCAGAGTCTTTTTTATAGATACCAAACAGACACTTTAATAGCGTTGATTTACCGGCACCGTTCTCTCCCATTAAGGCATGGATAGAATGCGGTCGGACTTTTAAATTAACGTTATCTAATGCCTTTACGCCCGGAAATGATTTATTAATATTACTCATTTCCAGCAACCACTCGCGCGGCTGTGCTGTATTAATATCGGCCATAGCTACACCTGGCTAAAAAACGGCTTCGCATCATTGGCGATCAAAACCGCTTTAAAATAAGGATACCTGATAAAACCCGCTGATCCGCCCGGCCCCCCTGAGCGAAACGGAGCAGCAGGTAATAAATACTTATTTGGTAAATTGAGCCAGATTGTCTTTATCTACGCCCACGTATGGAATTCGCACAACTTTATTTTCCACTTTCCATTTAGTACCGTCAGTCGCGTCTTTGCCTGCGGCCAGATTTTTTGCTAAATCAAAGGTAGCTTTTGCCTGATTATTCGCGTCGTTCAACACTGTACCGGCCATTTGCCCGGATTTAACCAATGCCAATGCTTCCGGTAATGCATCTACGCCAAATACTGGAATATTGGTTTTGTTGTGCGCCTTTAAGGCTTCAACCGCGCCCATTGCCATTGCATCGTTGTTCGCGATAACCACTTCGATTTTGTTGGCATTAGGACCAGACAACCAGGCATCCATCTTGTCTTTCGCCTGCGCGGTATCCCACATCGCGGTATCTAATTGAAGCTGCTGAGTTTTAATGCCTTCTTTATCATTCAGCGTTTTAATCACGTAAGTGGTACGCGCTTCTGCATCCGGATGGCCCGGCTCACCTTTCAGCAGTACATACTGAATCTGGCCGTCTTTGTTCAGGTCCCACGCCGGTGAGGCTTTCCAGTGTTTGGCTATCAGTTCGCCCTGAATCACACCGGATTCTTTAGAATCAGTACCCACGTAATAAGCTTTATCGTAGCTATCCAAAGCCTTACGAGAAGGTTCTTTGTTGTAGAACACGATCGGGATATCGTTTGCGCGGGCTTTATCAATCACGACCGGAGCCGCCGCAGGATCAACCAGGTTGATTGCCAGCGCTTTCACGCCTTTCGCCAGCAATACGTCGATTTGGTCATTTTGTTTAGATTGGTCATTCTGAGAATCATTCATCAACAGCGTGACGTCAGGCGAACCTTTGGCTTCTTTTTCAATGGCTTTACGCACAACCGACATAAAGTTGTCATCGTATTTATAAATGGTGACGCCAATGCGGGTATCTGCTTGAGCGGCCGCGCCAAACAGCATGCTAGCGGCCAGAGTGGCTAAAGTGAAAACCTTCTTATTCATTTGTATCTCCGGGTTTATGTAGGGTAGTACAGGGTGATAACACCGTTGCCTTAGCGATAATCGAAACCATCGGTCAGAGCAGCTGACAACTGAATATCTATCGTCCTTGACCTCACTCAACTCCGAAAAAGCTGTGTAAGTAGCCTGCCACCAGCGAACATATCAGTGCTTAACGGTCAGTTTCCCGAGAAAGCACCGCTTACCGCGAGTGAAGGCAAAACAACATCACACTATCTGCGGGGTCATTACCGGTAATTTGCCTTACCTCAGCGGTAAAATTGCGATCCAGGCAGAGAGAAAACGAATAAAGCATAGACGGGGCTTTGTTAATAATCTGTGAATTTTCTCACAGATTGAAAACGGTTACACAATAATAAATACTCAACTAGTGAGCGATGCCACAGTTTGGCAGGAAGTAACGGAGTGACGCGGAACCAACGTCGGCTGGAAGCAATAGCTGGCATTATCCTCTCGCGATTGACTGGCACCGGAGAGGGCTAATTCAGTAGCTAAAATTGCCATTGAAACAATAGGATAGAGGACCGTGGTGAGTTTTGGACTGGTATAGCGCGCAATAGGAATATCATCAAAACCCACTAGGGAAAACTGCTCCGGGACGATGATACCGTTTTCTTTTAGAACCGCCAGCGCCCCGGCAGCCATAGAATCGTTGTAGGCAAAAACCGCGCTCAAATTGAGATTGCGACTCAGCAAATCGATCATCGCCGTTTCTCCACCGGCCAAATCCGGCGTAGCGTAGGTACGCCAACTCTCCTGCGGGTAAACCCCTGCTGCTTCCAAAGCCTGAATATAGCCGTGCTGGCGCTGAATCACATCGTCAATGGGGTGGTTAGAACCAAGAAAACCAATGCGTCTGTGGCCGTGTTTCAACAGTAATCGGCTGGCCATTTGCGCACCGCTAACGTTATCCAGCCCAACGCAGCGTGATTCGTAGCCGGGAATGATTCGATTTATTAATACCATTCCGGGAATTTGATCCAAAAAAGCGATCAGTTCCGCATCATCTAACGCTTTGGCGTGAACCACCAAAGCATTACAGCGCTGGCGGATCAGCACTTCGATAGCATGGCGCTCTTTGTCAGCCTGATGATAGCCATTACCAATTAATACATACTTATCATGCTGTTGCGCTACGGTATCGACCGTTTTGACCAAGGCGCCAAAAAAGGGATCGGAGACATCCATGACCACCACGCCAATGGTGTCACTACTTTGGTTCGCGAGTGCCTGAGCATTGGCATTGGGGCGATACCCCAGCTCGGCCACCGCTTTAATCACTGCGGCCTGCGTGGCCGGACGGATCGCCGCACTTTTATTCAGCACTCGGGATACCGTAGCGAGAGAAACGCCAGCCAGTTTGGCAACATCACGAATAGTAATGGAATTGACTGTGGCCATAGAAACATCGCCCTGTGGTGAGGAAGGCAGCGCATTCATTCTGCATACTGCCGATATTGGCACTTATCCTAACCAGTTTAGGGTTGCGACTACGTGAAATACGTCACAGGAAAGAAAACGCTTACATACAAATTTTTAACTAACCAGCTTCAGTTTATTCATCAAGTAGATTACTTCTTGCTATCAGTGCTCTCTGCCACCTGTCCACAGGCCTGTGCGGTCAACCTTCTCCACGCCCACTCGAGCGGCCCTTGTTTGAAACAGGATAACCATAGGTTAGAGAACAATAGGTTACATAACCAAACAGCCGGAACCACCGCTAATAATTGCAAGCGATCTAATTGCTGATACAGACCGAAACGGTAGAAAATGGTGATACAAATCAGCGTTTGTAGCAGATAGTTGCTCAGCGCCATACGCCCAACGTTGGCTAACCAGTGACTGATACGCAGGCGGGACAAACTGGGCCAAAAACCGTAACACAACGCCAGATAACCCAGCGTTTGCAGCGGCGCGCCCAGTTCCCGCGGCACTTGCAGCAAAAATCCGGTCCAGCGATATTCCCATTGTAGATGCCATTGCAGAGCGATAGCCGGGATTTGAATGACCAGTGAAAGCGGTATCATCCACGCGGCCTGTAGGCGATAGTGCAGCAAACTAAACTGCCCACGCAGCCAGCCGCTGCGCATTAATCCTGCGCCAAAGAGCATAAAGCCGGCCAGTTCCCAGCCGTATTGCGCGCCGATTGCTATCAAATTGGAAGACAATAAATCAACGCGATTTATCCACGCCTCACGGCCCCCCTGTAGCTTCCAGAACTGTTCGTACTGTAATTCCGCCGGTCCCGGCATCCAAAACTGCCCTGGCTCGCCGGTGACGATAAAACCGAGTAATAGCAAAACGCCGACGCCAATCAGATACAACACTCCGCCGGTTCTTAATAAGCTTTCAGCACTTTTAGCATCACGAATCATTCGCCAGCAAACTAAACCGATCAGACTATAGGCCAGCAGAATATCGCCGTCCCAGAAAAAAATTCCGTGAATTAATCCTAGCAGTAGCAAAATAGACAGCCGCGCCTGTATCCACCCTTTCCCCCGATGCAACAGCAATTCAATACCTGCGCCGAATAGAATAGCGAACATCGATAAGAATTTGGCTTGAGCAAAAATATCCAGAATTGCCCACGTCCAGGCATCAGACAGCGAAGGCATTCCCAGATAAGCGGGATTGAGATAGGCGGCCTTAGGCAGACCAAACGCGCTGATATTGAGGAGAAGAATGCCAAAAATGGCCAACCCTCTCGCGCTGTCCAAAGTTGCGATCCGTTGACGCATACTCGACATCCTGTTTAGCGGCACTTTAGCGTGCCGTCTCGTTCAATAAAGGAATTAGCTGCTATGGCGCACCGCGCGCAGGAATTCCTGCCGGGTGTTCTGGCTGGATTTAAATAGCCCGCCCAAAGAGGTGGTGGTGGTCGCGCTGGTTGCATCACGAATACCGCGTGCTTTAACACAATAATGCACCGCATCAATGGACACAGCCACATTATTGGTGCCTAACAGAGTTTGCAACGCCAGCAAAATTTGCTGAGTCAAACGTTCTTGTACCTGCGGACGTTGGGCAAAGAATTGCACAATACGATTGATTTTCGACAAACCGATCACGCTGTCTTTCGGAATATAGGCAACGGTGGCTTTACCATCGATAGTGACAAAATGATGTTCACAAGTGCTGGTCAGAGTGATATCCCGAACCGTGACCATCTCATCCACTTTCATTTTGTTTTCAATGACGGTGATTTTAGGGAAATTGGCGTAATCCAGACCAGAGAAAATCTCATCCACATACATTTTGGCAATGCGTCTTGGGGTATCGGCCAGACTGTCATCGGACAGATCGAGATTCAGTAGCTGCATAATTTCTGTCATATGCTCCTGAATGCGCTGTTTGCGCGTTTCAGAATCTAACACTTGTCCTCGTAACGGGGTTTCGAGACCACGGGCTTCCAATGCAGCATGGACCAATATTGCTTCTTTACTTAGCGATGACATTCTTCTCTCCAACAGGCTTACGCACCCGGCGGGAATAAACATTGATGCAGATCACGTCCGGATTTTGTGCCCCACTCTAGATGAGAGCGTGCAGATTATCCAGTGATTGTGTTTCATATCATGATGAAATAAGGGCAATATGCCCTTATCCACAGCGGTTTCAGATGCTTTATCTCCCCGAATTATCCCGTCGTTTTTTCTCCGGCGCGCGCCGCCGTATTGAACACCAAAGCCCCGGCCACAATCAGGGCGACGACCGCCACATACAGCGCAGGCTCTAGCCGGTGAGTTAACGCCGTGGAGGTCGCAGACAGCATTGGCCCGACTAATTGCCCAACGGCATAGCCCGTGGTGAGCAAACCGGCCATGTAGCGCGTGTGATTCGGTGCCAGCTCTCGCCCGTGCTGCAAAGATAGCTGCACCACACAGAGAAAACCGCCGCCGGTCAACATCGCGCCGAGAGCCAAACCGCTCACGCCCGGCACTAATTCAGCGCACAGAACCCCTAATGCCTGCACCCACAGCGTCAATGCCAGACGAGTTTGAGTCGTCAGACAACGACGCGTCAAAATGCCTAAGCCAATACCAACCACGGCTGCACCACCAAAAACCGGCCAGACAAACTGAGCGAACAGGCTGTCTGGAAAACGCGCGGCCGCCATTTGTGAGAGAAACGTCGCCGGCAAAATATAACCGAAACCGGCCAGACTGTAGCTCCAGACCAAACGCTTCAGCGCAGGCGTCAAAATCAACGGTTCCGCCGCTACCTGCGGGCGATGTAACTCCCCTGCTCTGGGTAAGTTGATACTGATCGCGCCAATCAGCACCAGCGCCAACACACCGTAAACCAGCCAAGCCTGCGATGCCGTTAACCCGTAGCTATGAATCACAACGGCCAGTATACCGCTAATAAAAATACCCGCTCCCGGCCCGGCAAACACCGCAGCGCTAAAAGCCGGGCGACCATAGTGCGCCAGTCGCTCATTAGTCCATGCTGCCACCAACACCATTGACCAGCCGCTGGCCCAACCGATAGCGAAACGCACCACACCGTGCCACCACGGGCCTTCTATTACGGCGGAGAGCAATGTCAGCGTCACTGCGCCCCATACGCCCAGCCACAGGCGACGCTCAACGTAACGATTGGCTCGCATCGCATCGTAGGCACCACACAGGTAACCCAGATAGTTGAATGCCGCCACCAGCCCCGCGCCGGTCAGGCTGAACTGATGTTCAGCTATCATGAGAGGAACCTGCGGCGTAAAAGCAAATCGGCCAATCCCCATTGCTACCACTAATGCCAGAAACCCACTTAAAGCGATTCTTAACGCCATGACTCTGTTCTGCCTGTTCCCAAACTGCCGGTTAAAAGAAAGTTGCTAATATCATGCCTCAGCATTAGAATCACAAAAAATGAATAATACTCATGAAGTTCATCACAAAAAGAGAACAGTAATGGATTTAACCCAACTCCGCATGTTTTGCTGCGTAGCGGAAACCGGTTCGGTAGCCAGAGCGGCGGAACAGATGCATCGCGTGCCGTCGAATCTAACCACCCGCCTGCGCCAGCTTGAGGTTGAGCTGGGTACCGATCTGTTTATCCGTGAAAAGCAGCGTCTGCGCCTGTCGCCGATGGGCCATAATTTTCTCTGTTACGCCAACCGTATTCTGGCGTTGAGTGAAGAAGCCATGCGTATTACCCATGCCGGTGAGCCTGCGGGCAATTTTCCATTGGGATCGATGGAAAGCACCGCAGCCACGCGTTTACCCAACTTACTGGCCGCTTATCATCAACGCTATTCTCAGGTTTCACTATCGCTGAACACCGGCACTTCCGGCGAAATTATCGAACAGGTACGCGCCGGTACGCTGGCTGCGGCATTGGTCGATGGTCCAGTTCACCATGAAGAACTACATGGCTGCCGATCTTTCGAAGAACAATTAGTGATCATCTCATGCCTGGATCACCCGCCGATCAGTCAGGCCAAAGACGCTGTGGATGAAACCCTATTTGCCTTCCGCCCCAGTTGCTCCTACCGTTTAAGGCTGGAGTCATGGTTTCGACAGGCTGGCGTGCTGCCTGGCACTATTCTGGAAATCCAGTCATATCACGCCATGCTGGCCTGCGTTGCCAGCGGTGCCGGTCTGGCGCTCATACCCCATTCAGTACTGGCATTACTACCCGGCCACGAACGGGTTCGGGTACACCCGTTACCCCCTGAATTTGCCGATACCGCCACCTGGCTTATCTGGCGAAAAGATGCCTTCAGCCCGAACGTTCGCGCACTGAAAGAGCTGATTATTGAGCAAATTGAAACCACTGCAAAACCCGTAACTTAAAACGTTAACGCAACAAATAGTATACATAAAAAGTCAATTTACATAACACTATCGTGAAAAACCGAGGAGCAACACCATGGAGATGATCAAAACCCGCGCCGCCGTCGCATGGGGGCCGAACCAGCCGCTATCCATTGAAGAAGTGGACCTGATGCCACCGCAAAAAGGCGAAGTGCTGGTGCGTATCGTCGCCACTGGCGTTTGCCATACCGACGCTTACACCCTGTCTGGCAAAGATCCCGAAGGCGTCTTCCCGGCGATTTTAGGCCACGAAGGCGGCGGTATTGTTGAGGCCGTGGGCGAAGGCGTCACCAGCGTCGCCGTGGGCGATCACGTCATTCCGCTGTACACCCCAGAATGTGGGGAATGCAAATTCTGTCGCTCCGGCAAAACCAACCTGTGTCAGGCGATTCGCGCTACTCAGGGCAAGGGTTTGATGCCAGACGGTACTACCCGCTTCTCTAAAAATGGTCAGCCTATTTTCCATTACATGGGCACATCGACTTTCTCCGAATTAACCGTCGTACCGGAAATTTCGCTGGCGAAGATTAATAAAGAAGCGCCGCTGGAAGAAGTCTGCCTGCTAGGCTGTGGAGTCACCACCGGCATGGGTGCGGTAATGAACACCGCTAAAGTACAACCGGGCGATACGGTGGCAATATTTGGCCTGGGCGGCATCGGTCTGTCCGCCATTATCGGCGCACAGATGGCTGGCGCAGGTCGTATTATTGGTATCGATCTCAACACCAGTAAATTCGATCTGGCCCGCAAACTGGGCGCCACGGATTTGATTAATCCAAAAGATTATGACAAACCGATTCAAGACGTGATCGTGGAGCTGACCGACGGCGGCGTAGATTTCTCCTTCGAATGTATTGGCAACGTTAATGTTATGCGCTCGGCGCTGGAATGCTGCCACAAAGGCTGGGGCGAATCGGTGATTATCGGCGTAGCCGGTGCCGGTGAAGAAATTTCCACCCGTCCATTCCAGCTGGTTACCGGCCGCGTATGGCGTGGCTCTGCGTTTGGCGGCGTAAAAGGACGCTCCCAGTTGCCGGGCATTGTGCAGCAATATTTAGACGGTAAATTCCAGCTGAACGACTTTATTACTCATACTATGGGTCTGGAGCAAATCAACGAAGCCTTTGATTTAATGCATGAAGGTAAATCTATTCGCAGCGTGATTCACTTTAATAAATAAAGCCAGGAGGCAGAGCAGACATGCATACGTCAATTGAACTTCTCGAAGAGCATCGGATGTTTGGCGGCTGGCAGCAGCGTTATCGCCATATATCCCGCAGCCTGAATTGCAACATGACATTCAGCATCTATCTGCCACCACCGCGTGATGATAATCCGCCGCCGGTGCTGTACTGGCTGTCTGGCCTGACTTGCAACGACGAAAACTTTACTCTGAAAGCCGGCGCGCAGCGTATTGCAGCCGAGCTGGGATTGGTACTGGTGATGCCGGATACCAGTCCTCGCGGCGAAGACGTACCGAATGACGAAAACTACGATTTGGGTCAGGGAGCAGGTTTCTACCTGAATGCCACTCAGAAACCCTGGTCAGCGAATTTTCGTATGTACGATTATGTCAGCGAAGAGTTACCGGCGTTAATTCGCCAACACTTTAGCGTTAGCGAACGGCAATCTATCAGCGGACATTCAATGGGCGGCCACGGCGCCTTAATGCTGGCATTGCGTAATCCACAGCAATATCAGTCAGTATCTGCCTTTGCTCCTATTGTTAATCCTTGTCAGGTTCCGTGGGGGCGTAAAGCATTCACAGAATATCTTGGTGAACATGAAACAAAATGGCTGCAATATGATAGTTGTCATTTACTGTTTAACAGTGACCAGCCGCTGCCGATTCTGGTCGATCAGGGCGATGGCGATCAATTCCTGGCCGATCAGCTACAACCAGCCAAACTGGCGGAACTCGCGCGCCAAAAAGACTGGCCGCTCACGCTACGCATTCAGCCTGGTTATGATCACAGCTATTTCACCATAGCGACATTTATTGAAGATCATCTGCGCTTCCACGCTGAGTATCTGCATAACTAAGTCGCTCCATTGGGGAATAATTTTTATTCCCCAACTAATCATTCCTCCTCTGTCATTATATTTCGTTTCAATGCCCTTCCCCTAGGCGATAAATATTAATTTATTTTTGCCATTTTATTGGCCAATCCTGCTTATAGCCCCTCGGGTTTATTGGTTTTATTGAATTACGCCTCATTATTTTCAATCGCAATAAATATTCCTTCATAAACACCTAACTAACATGACGAACGTTATTTTTATCACCATTTATTTTCTTCGCACTTGATCATGCCATCAATGAACATGGTGAATACGAAGCGGTATGTTTTAAGAAACGCTGTAATACTGAAGTAGCGATCGCGGCCAAATTTGGCACTCCGACGCCAATGTGTTTTCTATTAAAAAATTCCTGATAGAACAGGAGAATAAAGGATGGCTGCGGAAATTGCTTTTTAAGCATCACTAAAATAAATAAGAACCTAGCCATCTTATATTCGTAATAGCCAGGTTCTGATGTGGCATTTTTAGAAGCCAGACCCTGGCTGCAGAAGAAACGCCTGTTCTTCCGCGCTGGAAACTCGCCCGAGAATATGGTTACGGTGTGGATAACGCCCAAAGCGGTCGATAATTGCTTTATGCCGCAGCTCATACTCCAACTGGTCGCCATTATTAAGCTCGGTATACAACACTAAAGCCTGCTGATGTATCTTCTGTGATTCCGAATGCATAAACGGCAAATAGAGGAACCCGCGCTGTTCCGGCGTTAATTGCCCGGTTAAGCCAGTATGAATGGCTTCTTGCGCCAGCACCAGGGCCATACCATCGCAGGAGAAAGAAGCGGGCGTATCGCGGAATAAATTTCGGCTAAATTGATCCAAAACGATAATTTCTGCCAGTCGCCCGTCGATAGTTTGTCGCCATTCCGCCAGTTCGCCCTTGGACGCCGCCTGCCAGACCGCGCCAAAACGTTTGTGTAGCAAAGCATCGAAATCATCGCTTTTTGTAAACCAGAATGCCGGGTCTATTTCATTAAACCAGAAATCCAGAATCTGTTGGCTATTCATATGTGCTCCCGTTTATCCCCTGATGCGCTGCTCCGAGTGTGACGTCGCCGGTCCCTTTGCCGGTCAATTCATTCACCCTCTTGTCGATCTCTGCCATAATAGCCGCCCTCACCCTTTTTGATTGGATATTTTACCGCCGGTGACTGACTTACCCGCCGGAATGTCCTGACCACGGAGTCCAGCATGGATCACTGTAACACCTCGGATTTAATTTCTCTGGAACAGGCGCTGAAAAAAATGCTGTCGCAGGTTACTCCGCTCACAGAGACGGAAAATATTCCGCTGACAGATGCCGCAGGCCGGATTACCGCCAGCCCAGTGACTTCCCCCATTAACGTTCCTCCTTTCGCCAATTCGGCAATGGACGGTTACGCCGTACGCAGTCATGAGGTGAATGCCCAAACTGCGTTGTCCGTCGCTGGGAAAGCCTTTGCCGGGTCGCCATTCCACGGTGAATGGCCCGCCAACAGCTGCATTCGTATTATGACCGGTGCGCCGGTTCCGAGCGGTGCCGACGCGGTCATTATGCAAGAGCAGGCCAGCGTAAGTGAACAAGGCGTGTTATTCACCGCCCCGGTAAAAGCTGGGCAAAATATTCGCCTGGCGGGGGAAGATATCCAGCAAGGTGCCAGCGTGTTCCCCGCAGGAGTCAAACTGGGCGTAGCCGAACTGCCCCTGTTAGCTTCCCTCGGCATTGCCAAATTGCAGGTCATGCGCCAGTTGAAAGTCGCCATATTTTCTACCGGTGACGAGCTACAGGCCGTAGGCCAACCGCTGGCAGAAGGCCAGATTTACGATACCAACCGTTTTGCCGTACATTTAATGCTACAACAACTGGGTTGTCAGGTTATCGATTTAGGTGTGATCCCAGACGATCAGGAAGCTTTGCGCCACGCCTTCCGCCAGGCTGATGAAGCGGCTGATTTGGTAATCAGCAGCGGCGGTGTTTCCGTAGGTGAAGCGGATTACACCAAACAAATGCTAGAAGAACTGGGCGACATCGGCTTCTGGAAACTGGCAATCAAACCGGGTAAACCTTTCGCTTTCGGCAAACTGAAGAACGCCTGGTTCTGCGGCCTGCCAGGTAACCCGGTTTCTGCCGTTGTGACTTTCTATCAACTGGTGCAACCGCTGCTGGCTAAACTGGCCGGACAGACTTCATGGCAACCGCCGCTACGCCTGACTGCAACGGCGATTACGCCATTGAAAAAATCGCCGGGACGACTGGATTTCCAGCGTGGGATTTTCTCCCGCGGTGCCGACGGTAAGCTGGAGGTCAGCTCCACCGGGCATCAAGGCTCGCATGTTTTCAGCGCCTTCAGCCAAGGCAACTGCTTTATCGTTTTAGAACGGGATCGAGGTTCGGTCGCCGTTGGAGAAAGCGTAGACATAGAGCTATTTAACGGCTTGCTGGGAGGCTGATATGCTGCCGGAACTTTCAGATGCTGAAATGCTGCGCTACAACCGGCAAATTGTCCTGCGCGGTTTCGATTTCGACGGTCAGGAAAAGCTTAAAGCCTCACGCGTCTTGGTCGTCGGGCTAGGCGGTTTAGGCTGCGCCGCCGCGCAATATCTGGCGGCGGCGGGCGTTGGGCATTTAACGCTGCTGGATTTTGATACCGTGTCTTTATCAAATTTACAGCGCCAGATTCTGCATCGGGATGACCGGATCGGCATGAGCAAAGTCGCGTCTGCGCGCCTGACTTTAGAAGAAATCAATCCGCATTTGAGCGTGGCTACGTTGGATCGCCAACTGGATGATTCGCAGCTCTCAGCCGCTATCGCCGATCATCATTTAGTCCTGGATTGCACGGATAACCTGGCAATTCGCGAACAACTAAACCGCCTGTGCTTTGTTCAGAAAAAGCCACTGGTTTCCGGCGCGGCGATTCGAATGGAGGGGCAAATCAGCGTATTTACCTATCAGGACGATGAGCCGTGCTATCGCTGCCTGAGTCGTTTGTTCGGTGATACCCCCCTCACCTGTGTGGAAACCGGCGTCATGGCCCCATTGGTCGGCACTATAGGAAGTTTACAGGCAATGGAAACCATTAAGCTGCTTAGCGGTTACGGCGAGGTACGCCGTGGTAGGCTTCTAATGCTGGACGCCATGACGCTGGAATTCCGCACCATGAAGCTGGCGAAAGCACCTCACTGCGAAGTCTGCGGTAAAAACTAAGCGTTAGGCTACGCCAGAAAACAAAAAGGCTGATGCATTTGCACCAGCCTTTTTTAATTTCAGCGCTAATCGATATTAATTAAGACTGAATACCTTGGCTACGCAGATAGTCTTCGTAGTTACCGGTAAAGTCGTGGATTTTGCCTGGAGTCATTTCAATCACACGAGTCGCCAGTGAGCTAACGAATTCGCGGTCATGGGAAACGAAGATCAAAGTACCTTCATACATTTCCAGCGCCATATTCAACGCTTCAATGGATTCCATATCCAGGTGGTTAGTTGGTTCATCCATAATCAGAATATTTGGACGCTCCATCATCAGCTTACCAAAGAGCATTCTGCCCTTCTCACCACCAGACAGCACCTTAACTTTCTTCTTGATATCGTCCTGGCTAAACAGTAAACGACCCAGAACACTGCGAACCGCCTGCTCGTCGTCTTTTTCCTGTTTCCACTGACTCATCCAGTCGAAGACCGTTAGGTCAATGTCGAAATCGCTGGCATGATCCTGCGCGTAATAACCGATTTTGCTATTTTCAGACCACTTAACGCTGCCGGAATCCAGTTCAGTCTCGCCAACCAGACATTTCAGCAAAGTGGTTTTACCAATACCATTCTGGCCCAGAATCGCGACCTTCTCGCCAACTTCCACCATCAGCTTCAGATTTTTAAACAACGGGCCGTTGTCGAAACCTTTAGTAATAGATTCCACTTCCAGCGCGTTACGGAACAGTTTCTTTTCCTGATCGAAGCGAATGAACGGGTTCTGACGGCTTGAGGCCTTAACTTCATCCAACTGAATTTTATCAATCTGACGGGCACGGGAAGTCGCCTGTTTAGATTTGGAGGCGTTGGCACTAAAGCGGCTAACGAAAGACTGCAACTCGGAAATCTGCGCTTTTTTCTTAGCATTATCAGACAACAGACGTTCACGAGCCTGAGTGGCCGCAGTCATATATTCGTCGTAGTTACCTGGATAAACCCGCAGTTCGCCGTAGTCCAAATCCGCCATGTGGGTACACACCATGTTCAGGAAGTGACGGTCATGGGAAATAATGATCATGGTACTGCTACGTTCGTTCAGCACCTGCTCTAACCAACGGATAGTATCGATATCCAGGTTGTTGGTTGGCTCATCGAGCAGCAGAATTTCCGGGTTGGAGAACAGCGCCTGCGCCAATAGCACACGCAGTTTAAAGCCCGGTGCGATTTCGCTCATCAGGCCATAATGCTGTTCTACCGGAATACCTACGCCAAGTAATAATTCACCTGCTCGGGCTTCTGCGCTGTAACCGTCCATTTCACCGTAGGCAACTTCCAGATCGGCGACTTTATAGCCGTCCTCTTCGCTCATTTCGGCCAGACCGTAAATGCGGTCGCGTTCTTCTTTCACTTCCCACAGCTCGCCATGACCCATGATCACGGTGTCGAGTACGGTATTGTTTTCAAAGGCGAACTGATCCTGACGCAATTTACCCAAACGCTCGTTTGGATCGAGGAATACGTTGCCTGCGCTCGGTACTAAATCGCCACCGAGGATTTTCATAAAGGTTGACTTGCCGCAGCCGTTAGCGCCGATCAAACCATAGCGGTTGCCGCCGCCAAATTTTACAGAGATGTTTTCAAACAGCGGCTTACTGCCGAATTGCATGGTGATATTGTTAGTACTTAGCACAGAGCTTGCTCTCGATTGGATTACTGAATAGGGGGAGATCAATATTAGAAATATGTGATTCGGCGCGCATTATGCCACAATATGGCCGCAGTATCGCCCTTCGTTTGCACAATTTCCCATCGCCCGCCGAGAATGACGCTTTTAGTCACCGCTTTCCTGTCCAGAAACCGTCATGAATAATATCGGCTGTCTGACGGTTAATCGCGTAAAACGCGCCATCGGCACACAGCCATGCACAGCAATAATTGCTGAACTTTATGTCGTAGGCACGGGAGCGACGGGGATCGGGGTGGCCATTATTGCCGGAGCAGGATTAACCGGTGTCGGCTCAACGTAACCCACAACGCGGGAAATGGTGGGATAAAGTGCGCGCAGCTTCATTTCGATATTATCGATGGCGGTGTGAGCCTTGATCACAGAAATAAAAGGCAGCACGATACAATTGAAACTGACTACGATACCAACGTCGGTATTTCGCGCTTTGACATCCTGAATCCCTCGCAAAATGCTGTCCTGCTGCGTTAAACGCTGTAAAGCCTCGCTAATCATCGTCAGTTCTTCTTCCGCTACATCTTCCGTGCTGAGCAAGTAGTTTATCTGCGGTTCAATATGAATATCGACTTCAGTTTCTCTGCCCAAATCGTTACGGATAGCCGATTTCATCGCTTTAGCCACCACGTCGGCCTGAGTCACGCTGAAATGCGCTGGCACTTCTAAATCCAGGCTAATACAGGTATGGCTAGTTAACTGCTGCAAAGTTAAATTATGAATGGCTACGTCATTATTGGCGGCGATAACCCGTAAATGAGTCGCCATATTTTCATCGCTTCTTTTCTTCGGCGTAGCCAATAGGGTTATTTCAGCCTCGCTATAATCCGCCACCAATTGTTCGGAAATATGCCTTTTTAACCGATCGATACGTTCCAAAGATAACGTTCTGCATACTACGATAGTCACTTCGATAAATAGCATAGCTCCGGCATCGCGCACCCGGCATTTAGCTACGCCAAGCACTTCCGGGAAACGCGTCAATGAACCGGTAATTTCGTGCTGTATTCCTTCGGGCGCGGTATCAATTAAGGTATTAAACGAGCGTTTTCCTAATTTGATTGCCGTCACCAGAATAAACAGCGCGACTACCATAGCCGCTACCGCATCGGCTTTTGGATAGCCTAATAAAACAAATACCATGCCCAGCAACACCACTCCGGATGACATCATATCGGAGAGAAAATGCAACGCTCCGGCTTCTAGCGCAGCGCTATTTGTTTCCGCTGCAACTCGTCTTAACGCGCGAACCCGGTAGAAATCAATCACCATTGCAATAAGCAACGTCGCAATAACCGCTGGCGCAGCGATAATGGGCTGAGTTTCCCCCCAGAAATGTTTCCATGCCTCGACGGCGATCCAGCCCGCCGCCATTACCAACAGTAGAATCTCAAACAGAGCCGCCATATTCTCGACCTTTCCGTGACCAAAATGGTGATCTTCATCGGCAGGTTTATCGCTCACGCGCACCGCACACCAGGTAATAGTTGTAGCAATAAAGTCCGTCAGAGAATGAATTCCCTCAGAAATCAAACCAATACTACCGGTAAATATGCCCACGACAAATTTACCAACCGAAAGTAACCCGCTGGCCACCATAGACTTCAAGGCAACGTCTTGTTTTTCATTTTGCATGTCGTACTCACTTAGCGACGGCTGGATTTACATCGACCGATTTTGGGCATAAAAAAATCTCCCGCCCTAGGCCGGATGCTTTAACTTTAGTAATTCAGTTAATAAGAGAAATGCGAATGATTAACTTTTGCGCAGCCTCTTCTCTTTATTTTTTCGAGCCTTTCAGCCGATGTAACAGGCTCCATATAAAGGCAACGACTATTATGCTACCTGAGAACACCAGTAATATCCGATAAAAAGTTTCCTGGCTTTCTCCCGTATCCAGATTAATCTCGTAAATACCGACAGAAATCATAAAGGTGGCATAAAGAATGCCGATAATATAAAAGACCATAACCACCTTCCTTGTATATTTTATAAAATAAATCCGAGCTTTACCTGCTTTATTTTATAAAATACTTATTCACTTACTTCATTGACAATGATAATCATTAAGCATGCTCATCCTTCCTGCACATCCTACATTTTTTGCAGGAAGGATGCTTCTAGGCAAAATCATACCCTTTGCTGTTATTCATCCCATTTCGCACTCATATAAATGGCCACAAAACCCAATACGCTGATAATTCCAAGAAACCACATAAATACCGTCATGTTATTCATAACAAACCTTTGTTTGATCTAATCTATAATAATCCCCTTAATATTTTTACCAAACAATATGTTGCGATGACCACCTCCTCAATCCCTTTTTACGTTAGCCGCGAATAATTGATTTATCCGCGGCTACATCTTTATTAAAAACGCTGCACTGGTACTCAGAAAATTGACCATTTCTGTACTCATATACAAGCGCAGCGTTCCGTCGTCATACCCACTCTTTGGTTATATATTCAAAACAACTTGCGCGATCTTGAAGTAGATAATCAGCCCCGTACCATCAATAAAAGTGGCGATAAAGGGCGCTGAAACTACCGCAGGATCTATTCCGGCTTTTTTGAGCAGCATCGGAATAATGGATGAAACAAAGGCGCTCCAAATAGTAATAGCGACCAATGCCAGACTAACGACTAACGTAACGTCCATTCCCACGCCCATAATCCACGCGCGAATCCAGGCAGCACCACCGATGGTGACAGCAATCATTAATGAGGTCGTGACCTCTTTTTTGATCACATTACCGATATTACGCAGACTGACTTCCCCTAATGCCATAGCGCGAATCAGAGTAGACGTAATTTGCGTTCCACTGTTACCACCGGTACCAATCAGCAATGGAATAAAGAATGCTAATGCAATAACTGCTTCCAGCTGTTCTTCAAACGCTTTAATTACCGTACCAGTATAAGCTTCGGCCACAAATAACATCAGCAACCACGGACAGCGCTTTTTCCATAATTCCCACGGGCTGGTACTTAAATAAGGCTTATCCAAAGGCAAACTGGCACCCTGGCGCTGGGCATCTTCGGTATTTTCATCTTCGATCAGACGAGCAATTTCTTTTTCGCCCAATACTCCAACCAAATTCCGATTAACCAAAACCGGCACCACATCTACGCCGCCTTTATTTAATAGATGCGCGACATCATTACGCTCATCGTCAGGGGAAACATGGAAAAAGGTTTGGTTCATCATGGTGCCGACCGGGCTGTTCGGCTCGATGGATTGCAGTAACTTCTTTACCGACAGCACGCCGCACAGGTGATAATCATCGCTGGTGACAAATAATTGAGAAGGAATTTCATCCGTCTGAAGCTGAGAAAGCAAATAGTCACAGGCTTCCTTAGCGGTCAGTTTTTCAGAAATAGTAATAAAATTATCGCTCATATAAGCCGCGACGGATGCATCTTCGCAGACATCGGCGTTGGTGTTGAGCTGAGCATTATTGTGTGATAGTGAGTTAATCATGATTGTCCCTATATCTGTTAAGACTTCAACAGTGATCGCATAGGGGCGGTAACCAAAGAGGGAGTGCAGACTGCCTATCTCCGCGTCCAGGTTTTAGCACTATACAACGTATCTGATAGAGTCATCAGAAGTTACTTTGGGCTAAACCTTAATCCGATAAAGCCTGTCTTAACCTTGGGCATCTCTCGATGTCGTCAGATCAGTAACCTGTGTTTGTATAGGAGCCTCGCCAAACGAGATACTGCATTTTTATTGCGCAGGGATTAAAGCACGCCTTTTTTGAAAAGTTCTCAGCTTTCGCCAGTTGTTTAAGAAATATTTAGAAAAAAACAGCAATACAGCGCCATCAGATAATCTTTAATATAAATTGATTGCGGGAATCGAGCGTAATTCACCGATGTATATCCAATGGCGGGATAATAATAGAATCTGGCAGAACCATTCCCCCGTAGATAGTGCGACAGAATAAAGCCTCTTCATTCGTTGATATTTTGGGGAGAACGCCTGAAGGCTAAACAATAATTACAGCCATTTAGAATCGCGGGTAAATGAAATTGTCAGCCAGCGATGCGGTCCGGGGTCTCCAATCGCCAAAGCTATCTCATCGCGGATTTTATCAAAACGCCGTACGCCATCATTTTCCATAGATTCCGGAATAACCACATGAATTTCAATAAATAAACCTCGGCCGACCCGTGTTGCATAATGGGAATAATCCAGGAAACCGTATTCCAGAATTAAGCGTTCCATAATACGTTCGATAGAAGCATCAAGCGTATCCGGCGTCATTTGTAGTACTTCGCGCACGGCGGATATGACAGTTTTAATTGGCACCGGAATCAAAATCAAAGTTAACAATGCCAACACCGCCGGATCGGTATAAACAATCAGATACTCATAGGCGGTGCCTTCCAAACTCCAGGACAGCAGAAAAGCCACCAGTAGCGCAGAACTGATGCAGGCAGACATCAGCCAGCTTTTGGTATCCAACGCAATCAGCTCTGATTTCACCTGTTTATTTAACCGGCGCTGCTTCAGGAAAATGGTAAAACAGAAAATACTGACCGCTAACGCATACGCAATGGCCCAGCCTAATTCCAGCTCCCTGCCCCCCTCTGTAATGCCTTTGATAGCATTTACAAAGGCGTAAAGACATAGAAAGGCCAATAGGCTGCCGTTAAATGCCAGTACCAAGGGTTCAACATGCCAGAAGCCGTATTGAAAACGGCGGCTATTCGGCTGTCCTAATAAACGTGACACCAGTAGAGATAAACTGCACATACCGGCATCTAACGCCGAAAACATGCCGTCAAAAATAATCGAGATCGACCCACATAAAATACCAAAACCAATTCCCATCCCCGCAATAATCAAAGTGCAGAAAATAGAGCGTCGAAGTATCTGCTGCTCGAGTCGGGTATCCTGGGTCTGAGGGATAACGGGGTGTGCTAGCGCAGTCATGGTGGCTCAACCTATTGTTTTATATTAATGAATAGTCAGGAAACCAGCACAATTAATAAAGTTTTTAATAATTTATATCTTATAGTTTGTCACAACATTGAATAATTACAAATCAATAAGATAATTAAATTAAGAATTAACCCACAGGTTAAATTATTGTTTTATAATTATTATTATTTATCTTTCGACTGGGTTTTCAATGCTAGTCGTTTGATTTTAAATGCTCGTAAGTCGAATTTATTGAGTTATGAGATTGCTAAAACCGATGCGCGAGTTTGCCCTGCCTCATCAATTAGTCACATATCTAAACTATACTTTTGATGGATGTGTGGTATTGCGGCAAGGGGCCGCGGATTATCATACTTTATAGTGCACTCTGATAATGGGACACAACATGACGACAAAACCGAATATCTTGTTGGTACACGGTGCCTGGGGCGATGGTTCGCACTGGCGTCATATTATTCCGACTTTACATAATAAAGGCTATCCGGTGTACGCGGTACAAAACCCGCTGACCTCTCTGGCCGACGATGTGGAACGCACCGAAAAATTGGCCACCTCGCTCCAGGGCCCGACCATTCTGGTCGGTCACTCCTACGGTGGCATGGTTATTTCTCAGCTTGGACATTTACCTAATCTAGTAGGACTGGTTTACGTCGCCGCTTTTGCACCGGATAAAGGCGAAAGTCTCGGCAGTATTTTCCAACTGCGCGATTTACCTTCCGGAGCCGCTAATCTGTTTCCGGATCAGGACGACTTTTTATGGATAAAATACGATAAGTTCCATGAAAGTTTCTGTCAGGATTTGGACAAAACCGAAGCCGTTGTCATGGCTGCTGCACAAAAGCCGACCTCAGGAAAATGCTTCTCCGACACTTCAACGGAACCCGCGTGGAAGACTAAGCCAAGCTGGTATCAAATATCCAATCAGGACCATATGATTCCGCCGGAAACCCAACAATGGTTTACCGAACGCATGAAACCGAAAAAAACCATTCGGCTGGACTCCAGCCATGCGTCTCTAGCCTCTCATCCCAATGAAATCATCGCACTAATAGAAGAAGCTGCCAGCAATTATTAAGTTATTCAATCTCCCGGAGTCAGCGTCACTGGCTCCGGATAATGTCACTCGGCGAAGGTGGTTTTAATTGAGAGAAATGCCAGGGTAAACGGCTAGAATATAAACCCACTGGCAGAAGCGCGAACAGCTTCGCTATATTGAATATCGCAAAATCTGTTGAATTGGTGCGGTCGATTTACGCATTCCACATCGTAAATTAATTTGAAAATTTCCATATAACACAGCGTAGTCAGTCTTATTTAAGCACGGCAAGAACGCGGGATGGTTAACGTTGAATATCAATAACGGTGACTAAAATATTATCCATCATTAATGATATTCAATGAGACTAGATGACGCAGGTTTATCAGTAAGTCACGCTAAGGCCGACATAATCCGGGTTAGGTTGGCGCCACTCATCACCGCGACAGCTCTTAGTGCGATGACAATCCGCCATACGTTCTGCACCTGTGCGCTCATCACCGTGAAGTCGAAATTTCGGTTCACGAGATTCACTATAATGGCCTTCCGGGAACCAAGTCCCGCCACATCCGGTTAATAATAAGCTGAGTAATAACGCTCCGATTCCTTTCATTAACGATTCCATGTGATTAATTAAATGACATGGAAAATGATAATGTAATTATTTATTCACATCAATAATGAATAACCTTGTCAGACCAGAACGTCTGCGTTCCAACAATTAATATCAGTCAACTTTTTGTAATTAATATAATTAAATACTTTTACTTAGGGCGAGGGAATATATCCGTTGAATAAAAATGGTTAATTCTTTCTTTACAAGAATTAAACAGTATAAATAAATTTTAATATTTACCAAAAAAATAATTATCTAGCTATAAATTGGAAAATGCGCTTCCATAAAGGCTGCTATCTGCATAATTTTGTATCTGATAATACTCGGAGCATAAAAAATCCGCCCAAAGGCGGATTTTTATTGGATTTCGCATTTAGTTCGTAAGAACCAATACTAAACCGGCTGATTACTCTTAGAAAGTGTAACCAACGCCAGCGATCCAGGTACCAACGTCAACGCTACGGATGCGGCTCTGCTCGTAAGAGAAGTCCAGCGCTACGTTCTGCATTGGGTTCAATTGAACACCAGCACCGTATGCTACGCCGTAATCGCTTGAACCCGATTTAGCTTCTGGGTTACCCGCGCCGTTTGCAGTGAAACGACCATAGCCCACACCAACTACGCCATAAACGCTAGCCCAATCGTTGATACGGTAAGCAGGACCCGCAGTGATTGCGTTGTACTGTGCTTTGTTGTAAACGCTGCTGCTGTCACCGAAAGAACTTTTTTCAGTGTGAGTGAAAGAACCGATAGCGCCCAGTTGGGAATCGGACCACTCGTAGCGGTATTTCAGGTTGAAACCTGAAGCCTTGTTAGCAACACCTTGGTAATCGCTCTGAGCGTAACCGCCAGTAACGGTACTCTGGCCTGCAAATGCACTACCTGCGCTCACTGCCAATACACAAGCTGCTACTGCTGAAAGACATGCAATTTTTTTCATAACCACCTCAAGACGCAAATTATTTTCAATTAAACAAAAACACCATTAAAATATAACAAAACTTAGGTAGAAACTCTGCACCTGAATCGTTGTCTAAACTTTTATATGGTGTAACAAATCATTTCAAGAACAGTGTAACTCGCTAAAAGTATACGCCTTTTCCCGAATTTTTGTCGAAATTGTGAAGTTCCTCACTTAACGCTATTCCAGACAATTCTTAGTTTGCCGTCTAAAAGATAGCCGCAAAACGCATAAAAAACACTCAAGATTAAATTATTTCTCTTTTTTCCCGTCTCTGATCCGCTACTTTTGCGAATTATTAGATACATCGGCAGCATTTCATTTACACTGGCAAAAATCTGATTATTCACTCTTTTTCCGAGGCTCTAACGGATGTCGCTGTCCTCTCAGTCCAAATTATCGCTCCCCCTGCTGCCCGTTTTCCTGCTGGTTATAGCCATGATCTCGATCCAGAGCGGCGCTTCATTGGCAAAAAGTCTATTCCCGCTAGTCGGCGCGCAGGGCATTACCTCCCTACGGCTGGGGATTGGTACGCTTATTCTATTTGTGATTTTTAAGCCCTGGCGGATGCGCTTTACAGCCGGTAGCCGCATGCCGTTGCTGGTTTACGGCCTGGCGCTCGGCGGAATGAATTTTCTGTTCTACCTGTCTTTGAAAACTGTTCCGTTGGGTATTGCCGTGGCTCTTGAATTCACCGGCCCGCTGGCCGTTGCCATGTTTTCTTCCCGCCGCCCCATCGATTTTCTGTGGGTTGGGTTGGCCGTAATAGGTTTAGCCTTCTTACTGCCGCTGGGCAAAAGCGTAGACAGTATCGATCTGTTCGGTGCCGCCTGCGCCTTGGGCGCCGGTGCCTGCTGGGCGATTTATATTATTTCCGGCCAAAAAGCTGGGGGCAACCACGGGCCGGGTACCGTAGCTATTGGTTCCCTGATCGCCGCGCTGGTTTTCTGCCCGATTGGCGTAGCCTATAACGGTATGGCGCTGTTTTCTCCCGCTATTTTGCCTATTGCTCTGGCCGTCGCCATTCTCTCTACCGCCTTGCCTTACTCACTGGAAATGGTGGCGTTAACCCGACTTCCGGCCCGTACCTTCGGCACATTAATGAGTCTGGAACCAGCTTTGGCAGCCGTTTCTGGCCTAATTTTCCTGAATGAATATCTGACATTGATACAATGGTCAGCGCTGGGCTGTATTATTGCCGCCTCTATTGGTGCAACTTTAACGATTAAAGCCAAACCCAAGATTGAAGAACTGACTTAATCAATATGAGAGCGATGGCATGGAAATAAGACCGGCAACACCTGAAGATTTCACCGCAATCTGGCCACTTTTTCAGGCGGTTATCGCCAGTGAAGACACCTACGTTTTCACCGCAGACACGCCAGAACGGGTCGCTTACGAATATTGGTTTGGTGACGGCGTGCGCTGCTGGGTCGCGCTGCATGAAGATAAAATCGTCGGGATGTATAAGCTGATTGATAACCAACGAGGATTAGGTTGTCACGTTGCCAACGCCTCTTTTATGGTCGATGCCAGCGTCAGAGGTTTAGGCATTGGCAAACAGCTGGGGCTGCACTGCATTGAACAAGCTCAGCGCCTAGGTTACCGGGCAATTCAGTTCAATTTTGTCGTCAGCACCAATACTCTGGCGGTCAGCCTTTGGCAAAAACTGGGCTTCGGCATTATTGCAACCCTGCCGCAGGCGTTTAAACACCCGAAACAGGGTTACGTAGATGCTTACATCATGCACCGTTTTCTGCATCCGGTGCCAACCGCTCAGATTTAACACCGTTTAGGCAAGACTTATTCATCACGCTATGCCTTGTTTTATAAGGACTAGCGTTTTTTATTAATTATATTCACTTCTTTTGGCATCCAAAACGGCAGGCTGATTCGTATAGGTAGATGTGAGGCAAGACTCACCTCTTCCATACTAATAAGGATTAACATTATGAAAACGCTTATCCGTACCGCGATCTGTGCCTCTTTAGTATTCAGCAGTGTATCTATGGCAGCAGCGATGTCCGACACCGTGATGGTGGGGGGAGCCGCAATGCTCCCGAGTAAAAACATTATTGAGAATGCCGTGAATTCTAAAGATCACACAACTTTGGTGGCCGCCGTTAAAGCTGCCGGTCTGGTGGATACCCTACAAGGTACAGGACCCTTTACCGTGTTTGCGCCAACCGATGCTGCGTTTGCTAAATTACCAGCCGGAACCGTTGAGAATCTGGTCAAACCGGAAAATAAAGCCGTGCTGACCCAAATTCTGACTTATCACGTGGTAGCCGGCAAATATGATATGAAACAGCTTGAGAAAAAAATTAAAGAGGGTGGCGGTACCGCCGAGCTGAAAACCGTCAACGGTCAGCCTCTGTGGTTTATGAATAATGGGCCTCATAATATCCAGATTAAAGATGCCAAAGGCAATCTGGCCAATATCAGCACTTATGATGTGAATCAGAAAAATGGTGTGATAGATGTCATTGACACAGTTCTAATGCCTAAATAAAAGCGGTCTATACTGGGTGCAGTGTCTCACTGCACCTTGCTTTTAGGGATTACAAATGAATGAAGCGTCTTTGGCTGAACAAATTGAACTGCTGGAAGCGATTGGCAAAGGCGACCAAGCGGCATTTGAACGATTATACCGGTTAACTTCCCCACGTCTTTTCGCCGTTGCCTTACGTATGTTACGTAACCATGCCCGAGCCGAAGAGGTATTGCACGATTGCTTTATTACCGTGCTCAGTCAGGCGATTAATTACAATCCCAGCCTCAGTTCTCCCCTTACCTGGCTCACACATATTGTCCGTAATCGGGCAATAGATTTGATGCGCGGTAATGATAACCGTTTGCAGGGATGGGATGAAGACGAGGCCGATAACCTAGCTGATGACGCGCCCTCGCCGGTCTCTCAGCTACAGCAAAGTTCCGAAGCCAAGCGGTTGGAGCATTGCATGGCATATCTCCCCGCTGAACAGCGGCAAAGTATTATGCTGGCTTATTATCAGGGACTTTCTCACAGCGAGGTCTCAGAACACTTACAACAGCCTCTTGGCACGGTGAAAAGCTGGATCCGCCGCGCGCTGGAGCACTTAAAGAGCTGCGTAGGAATATGAAAAACAGACGCGAATATCAATCAGCACTGGCCGCAGAATATGCGCTGGGCACTCTGCGCGGGCTGGCTCGAATTCAATTTGAGCGACAAATCCTACGGAATCCCGAACTGGCAGAAGAAGTGTCTCGCTGGCAAAACCTGTTTAGCCAAATGGACAATAGCTTACAGCCCGTGACACCGCCGGCCTGGATTTGGAAAAAACTCCAGCTCCAATTGCCTCCCCCCGAAAAAGCAGAGACTTCCTCAATACGCCGCGCAAGTGGCGCATATCTCGGCTGGGCGATCGCAGTCTGTTTAGCTGCACTCTTGCTGGTCCCCCGCCTGCTGGTGCAGCCTGAGGCCCCCATTCCGGTGGCGGTTCTGGCCAGCAGCGAGCAAAGCGGCCAATGGATTGTCAGCATGGATAAATCTACCCGCAGCCTGACGTTAACTCCATTAAGCACAGTACCGATCGGCGAGCAGCATAGCCTTGAACTGTGGAGTATTGCGGCAGGCGAAAAACCTCACTCTCTCGGCTTGTTAAATGCTAGCGGGCCGACACAGGTCGCTTTCAATAAAGTTGCGTTAACCAAAGGCAACGTGATGGCAATCAGTCTGGAACCTCACGGCGGTTCTCCAACCGGGCAACCTACCGGAGCGGTACTGTACAGCGGGCCATTACAAAATATTTAATGTCGGCGCTTAGCTCTTCAGCCAGCAACAATGAGGTTTTAGGATGAAAGACTGGAATCCTGATTTGTACCGCCAGTTTGAAGCGGAGCGCACCCGACCGGCGACAGATTTACTGGCTCGCGTGGCAATCAATACGCCCGATTTTGTCAGCGATTTAGGCTGTGGGCCGGGTAATTCCACCGAATTACTGCGCCAGCGTTTTCCTCACGCCCATCTGGTGGGAATCGATAATTCTCAAGCAATGCTGGAAAGCGCGCAAAAGCGGCTGCCAGACTGTAAATTTCAACCTGCGGACATTCAGCATTGGCAACCTCCTCAGCCGCAAAATGTGATTTACGCCAACGCCTCCCTGCAATGGTTAGAAAATCATCGCCTTTTGATTCCTCAATTGATGAGCCATTTGGCCCCGCAGGGTATTCTGGCAATCCAAATGCCCGATAACCGTGACGAACACAGCCACTGTGCCATGCGAGAAGTCGCCGCTGAAGGCCGCTGGCAACAACAATTAGCGGCAAGTAACGCTGAACGCGTTAAAATTTTGTCTGCCAGCGAATATTACGATCTGCTGGCTCCTCTTGCTCAACGCGTGGATATCTGGCGAACTCGCTATTTCCACCCGATGCCTTCGGCTCAGGCGATCGTTGACTGGGTACGATCCACCGGCTTACGTCCTTTTATTGACCCTTTGAATGAAACCGATCGGCAAGATTTCTTGCAAGCTTATCTGCTAAAAATCACGGCGGCCTATCCGGTACACAGCAATGGCAACCTGCTGCTGGCTTTCCCTCGCCTGTTTATCATCGCTCAAACGGCCTGAAGTGTTTTTCTTCCTTGCAGATAGAATAACCCTGCCGCTATCAGCGAGGTATTCATTTGCTTACTCCCGATGAATATCAGCCCGTATATTGCTCTGATTTATAACCCAGAAAACCTCTCAATTACCCCTTGTTTGAGCCTATTATTACAATAGCTTTATTTCATAAATAATTATCTTTATCTTAGTGAGCAGGAATTAAAGGCCGCAGTCATGTAAATATGGACATCTTATTGTTTCGCGCAGGTTAAATAACTGAATTTATCCAAAAACAAATAGGCCCGTGAGCACAGATGAATAAATGCTTCAGCTAATTTATTTTAAATCATAACGTTACCAAAAACTTATTCAATCATGGTCTATGACTAATTATCTGACGTTATAACCAATTTAATTGATAGGCCGTATTGGAGCAACGAAATTATATAACCCTGCTATACTTGATCCGGTAAAGAAATTAATAACCAATACAGCATGAGGATACCTATTATGAGTACCGCTAAACTGGTAAAAACGAAATCTTCTGACCTGCTTTACACCCGTAATGATTTGGATGAAAGCGTAAAAATTGGCGCAATCAAAGCGCTGAACCACATGCTGATTCAATTTATCGATCTGTCATTGATCACCAAACAGGCTCACTGGAACATGCGCGGCGCCAATTTTATTGCCGTTCATGAAATGCTGGATGGCTTCCGTACCGCCATTACCGGGCACCTGGATACCTTTGCAGAGCGCGCGGTGCAACTCGGTGGCGTAGCGCTGGGAACCGTCCAAGTCGTCAACGATAAATCACCGTTGAAAAGCTATCCGACTAATATTCATAGCGTGCAAGAGCATCTGAAAGCGCTGGCCGACCGCTATGCGGTGGTAGCGAATGATATTCGTAAGGCGATTACTCAGGTCGAAGACGAAGACACTGCGGATATGTTTACCGCCGCCTCTCGCGATCTGGATCAGTTCCTGTGGTTTATCGAAGCCAATATCGAATAATTTAATTAATAATTGTTAGATGAAATACTATGGAGGGTCGGCTTAGCTGGCCCTTATGCTTTTCGGAGGACACTGACGATGGCAAGCGGATGGGCCGGAGACGGCGCAGTGCAAGACCAGATTGATTCCACCGTTGACGATGCGGTTCAGCGGGCACGTCAGGCGCTGGGTAAGGGCGAGAGTGCTTGTTACTGCCTGGAATGTGGTGAAAAAATTCCTGAGGCGCGTAGAAAAGCGCTAACCGGCGTTCGATATTGTATCAATTGTCAAAAAATCCTCGATAAACAACAGGCTGATCACGCTGGCTATAACCGCCGGGGCAGTAAAGACAGCCAGTTACGCTAACTTCTCTTTCTTCTCTTATACTCTCTCATACTCACTCGCTTATACCGACTGTTTAACCCTTCGTTATTTCTATCATCAATAAATGTCGATCATTATTTTTTGCGTATAAAAAACCTGAACTCACCCGCATTTTGTTATTTAACTGTTAAACTATAATCATTAATTATTGACTAATTAGTTACTGATGGGTTACTCATGGAGAGATTGCACCAAAATGGTAAAAACGCACCATTGTGGTGACCCATAGCAGTGCAAAATACAGTAACTAAGTAGTTGCAACCTAATTATTTAGATTAATTGCTTTATTTTTAAAAGACTTGCAATTTTGGCACGATCTTTTCATATTGCTCCCTGAATTATAAAAAAACGGATCTCCTCCACTCAAAGTACAAAGGAACTCCCACATATGAAGTCACTTGTAAAAGTTTCATTGGCCGCAATCACTCTGGCCTTTGCAATAAGTTCTCACGCAGCGGACAAACTGATTGTTGCCACGGATACCGCTTTCGTTCCTTTCGAATTTAAACAAGGGGATAAATACGTTGGTTTTGATGTTGACCTTTGGGCCGCCATTGCCAAAGAGCTGAATCTGGATTATGAGCTGAAACCCATGGATTTCAGCGGCATCATTCCTGCTTTGCAAACCAAGAACGTTGATTTGGCACTAGCCGGTATCACCATTACGGACGAGCGCAAAAAAGCCGTTGATTTCTCTGATGGTTATTACAACAGTGGCCTGCTGGTCATGGTAAAAACCACCAATAATGACATCAAAGGCGAAGCCGACCTGAAAGGCAAAGTTGTTGCAGTGAAAAGCGGCACCGGCTCTGTTGATTACGCGAAAGCCAACATCAAAACCAAAGATCTGCGTCAGTTCCCTAACATTGACAACGCCTACCTGGAATTAGGTACTGGCCGCGCGGATGCAGTTTTGCATGACACGCCAAACATCCTTTATTTCATTAAAACTGCCGGCAATGGCCAGTTTAAAGCGGTGGGTGATTCCATCAAAGCTCAGCAATACGGTATCGCCTTCCCACAGGGCAGCGAATTGCGCGTGAAGGTAAATGCTGCACTGAAAACATTGAAAGAGAACGGCACTTACAACGAAATCTATAAAAAATGGTTTGGTGTTGAACCTAAGTAATTAATTTTTGCCGTTTTTAGACCAGGAGAATATCCATGCAGTTTGAATGGAGCGCTATTTGGCCCGCCATACCAATCCTGCTTGAAGGCGCTAAGTTAACCCTATGGATCTCGGTCCTGGGTTTACTTGGCGGCCTGATAATTGGGGTTGTAGCCGGTTTTGCCCGTGCTTACGGTGGTTGGTTAAGTAGAAATATTGCATTAGTTTTTATTGAGTTGATTCGCGGTACACCTATCGTTGTACAGGTGATGTTTATCTATTTTGCTTTGCCAATGATGATGCCGGTACGCATCGATCCTTTCTCGGCGGCGGTAGTCACCATCATTATCAACTCCGGCGCCTATATCGCGGAAATTACCCGCGGTGCAGTGCTGTCAATCCACAATGGTTTCCGTGAAGCCGGTTTGGCTCTGGGTTTATCCAAACGCGATACCCTGCGTTACGTTATTGCCCCTCTGGCATTGCGTCGCATGTTGCCACCGCTGGGCAACCAATGGATTGTTAGCATCAAGGACACCTCACTGTTTATCGTGATCGGTGTAGCCGAACTGACTCGCCAGGGTCAGGAGATTATCGCCGGTAACTTCCGCGCCATGGAAATCTGGACGGCTGTTGCGGTGATTTACCTGATTATCACGCTGGCGCTGAGCTTCGTCCTGCGTCGGTTAGAAAGAAAACTGAAAATAATATGATTGAATTCAAGAATGTCTCCAAACACTTTGGCCAAACCCAGGTGCTGCACGATATCAATTTGAATATCACCAAGGGAGAAGTGGTGGTGATTATCGGGCCATCAGGCTCAGGTAAATCCACGTTGCTGCGCTGCATCAACAAGCTGGAAGTCATCACAAAAGGCCAACTGATTGTCGATGGTTTGGATGTTAACGACCCCAAAGTCGATGAGCGTCTGATTCGTCAGGAAGCCGGAATGGTGTTCCAGCAGTTTTATCTGTTCCCTCACTTAACCGCGCTGGAAAACGTGGCTTTTGGCCCGATTCGGGTGCGTGGAGCCAGTAAGGCTGAAGCAGAAAAACAGGCGCGAGCCCTGTTGGCAAAAGTAGGGTTGTCCGAGAGGGCGCACCATTACCCAGCCGAACTGTCTGGCGGCCAGCAACAGCGTGTGGCTATCGCCCGCGCGCTGGCGGTTAAGCCCAAACTGATGCTGTTTGATGAGCCAACCTCGGCACTGGATCCGGAATTACGTCATGAAGTGTTGACCGTAATGAAAGATTTGGCCGAAGAAGGCATGACCATGGTCATCGTCACCCACGAAGTGGGCTTTGCACAGAAAGTGGCCTCACGCCTGATCTTTATTGATAAAGGCCGCGTGGCTGAGGATGGCGATCCTGATACGTTGATCTCCAATCCGCCAAGCGACAGGCTACGTGAGTTCTTGCAGCACGTTTCCTGATAACCCTACCCAGCGGGCGGCTACTGGCTCCCGCTGGGTATTTCACGATTTCTTATCCCCGTTTATCGCATTAACGTTTACGCTATTAATTTTTCTCAATTAACTACCGCTATAACTTTGCCGGTTTTTTATCTGCGCGAACGCCGCCATCAGCTTCACCACATCCTGCATACCAATATTGACCTGATTAATCACTTCCCCCGCATCCTGAGTGAGCGCCACGCCGCCGCCAGCTTGTTCCACGCAGGTTCCCATACCTTTAATCGCCGCGGTCACTCCGTTCTGAATCGTTTTGGTCATATGTTCGATTTCAGTGGCAGCTTGACGAGATTGATCCGCTAGCAAACGCACCTCACTGGCCACCACGGAAAATCCTTTGCCATGCTCTCCCGCATGGGCAGCCTCAATGGAAGCATTAATCGCCAGCAAATTAGTTTGAGAGGATATCTTACGAATGGACTCTACAATGGTGCCGATCTCCTTGGAACAGCGCCCTAAGTCGCTGACTACGTCCGAAGTTTCGCGGGCAATGGATTCCACTTCCAGCATGCCTTTTACCGCCTGCTGGACAATATTTGCCCCTTCGGACGCTGACTTATCGGTATTGACTGAAAGATGATGTACGTTGCGCATCAGCGCTTCTTCATGCTGCTGCTGTTGAATCAGTTGAGTAATATCCTGAGCAATTTTAACCACCTTTATCACCTGCCCATCGTGATCCATAATCGGGTTATAGCTGGCCTCCAGCCAGACATCTTCTCCACGGCTATTCATACGTTCAAAGCGGCCGACAATAAATTCGCCACGCGCCAAACGCTGCCAATGCTGGCGATATTCGTCGCTATGGGCAAACTCAGGCTTACAGAGAATCTGATGGGGTTTATGCTGAATATCCCGAAGAGAGTAACCGATGATATTTAATAGATTATCGTTGGCATCCAGAATAATGCCTGCGGGCGTGAAAGTTATCATGCCCATTGAACGATTTAGGGCTTTTAGCAGACTTTGGTGCTCTTGAGACTGTAAAATTCGCTCGGTGACATCGCTGGCAATCTTGATTATCTCCACCACTTTCCCCAGCCTATCCAGCACTGGCGTGTAAGTCCCCTGCAACCAGACCACCGAGCCATCTTTGCGAATACGTTTAATATTATCGGTGATCGGCTTTCCCTGATTTAATATCTGCCAGTGGCGTTGATAGGCTTCGCTTGCGACATAATTGGGATCGCAAAATATTCGATGATGCTTGCCTATTATCTCTTCACGCTGATATCCCATTGCCTGTAGAAATAACTGATTTGCCTGTATTACCGTCCCATCTGGCTTAAATATAATCATCGGTACTGCGCTATCTATCGAGGTTAATTCGGAACGCCAGGGCGCATGAGAAGATCGTAAATTTAAGAACATAGCTGAGAGTCCTTATGGCGAATAATGAATAAGCCGAGGCCTTATCTTTATCAACATGCCTTTTTACAAAAAACATGCCAAAGCCCGAAGAACATTAAAAATGTCCTCCGCAGGCTTTAGTCTTCACCCTGGGAGAATGAGACATTGCTGTAAAATCAGAGAAAGTCACAACGAAAAATTTTGTAATTTGTATGATTATTAGCAGGCTATATTGCCCGTCGGGTATTTATCCTCTAAGCGTAGAACAAAGTAATGATATTGTTAACTGCTCGACACAATAACCGGATAAAGACTGTGATTACTTTTGATGAAATGGCTGGAAAGGCGGGTGAATAAAGCAAAAAGTGGGAGATCGCAGAAATAAAATAGGGCCCGACAACATTTGGCAGATAACGCTACCGTTGCCGCCGAGCCAAGAGTTGATTTAATACTTTTAATCAATACTTTCAACCAATTATATTCAACCGAATAGCAGGCTACGTTACCAGCGTTCAGCCACCCAGGCCGCCTGTTGCTCTTCAGTCTGAAATGTCCAGGCCACAAAACGGCTGACTTTTTGCCCTTGCGCCATATCAATAGTGCGAACCTCTACCGCCTTAGCGTAGCGTAAAGCGTGATAAATCGCTGGTAGGCTGGTTTTTTTCGATACCAATGAAGTGAACCACAGGCAATTATTGCCCCTCGCGACGCTTTCTTGCACCATGCGAGTGACAAAACCCTCTTCGCCGCCCTCGCACCACAGTTCGCTATTCTTGCCGCCAAAGTTCTGCACCGGCTTAGCCGCCACTTCACCTTTGCCCAATTTGTGCAATTTACGGCGAGTTGTCGCCGCAGCTTCTTCCGCAGAACCGTGGAACGGAGGGTTACACAGGGTGACGTCATAACGTTCGTTAACTGCCCAAACGCCTTCGAAGATAGCTTGAGGCTGCTTTTGCAATTTCAGACGTAGCGTATTTCTCAGGGTCGGGTTCATCGATACCACCATTTTCGCCGCGTTCAGCGCATGCGGATCGATTTCCGTACCGGTAAAGCGCCAGCCGTACTCACGCTGACCGATAATTGGATAAATACAGTTGGCCCCCACGCCGACATCTAATACCGCCACGCTTTTCCCCTGAGGAATCACGCCGCCATTGCAGCTAGCCAACAAATCGGCCAAATGATGCAGATAATCTGCACGCCCTGGAATCGGTGGGCAAAGATAATCTGCAGGAATATCCCAGAATTCAATGCCGTAGAAATGTTTTAACAGCGCCCGGTTTAACATTTTTACCGCCGCGGGATCGGCAAAATCCACGGAAATATCACCGTAAGCGTTCGGAGCCAAAAATGCGCTTAATTCAGGGCAACTGGCTGAAAGCGCATCAAAATCGTAGCGGGAACGATGGCGATTTCGGGGATGTAATCCGCTTTTTTCTTTGGGAAAGATTTTTTTTGTTTTCCATCGTCTTCAGTCTCTGATAGGCATTTTCTGGCGCGTAAGATAGCATAAATCGCCTTAAAACGGGCGAGTGACAAAACAGGCCGCCAATAACCTGTTAATTTTCCAGCGAGAGTGCGCGAAATTCCGTTTAGCCACTAAGCTGACTTCTTATGATAAACCTGATGTAGGGATGTTATGAGTACCGAAGACGATTACTATTATGAGCCCGCCAGCGGCCACGGCCTGCCCCACGACCCATTAAACGCCATTATCGGCCCACGACCTATCGGCTGGATTTCCTCTGTTAGCGCCAAAGGCCAGCGTAATCTGGCTCCTTACAGCTTTTTTAACTGCTTTAGCTATACGCCACCTATCATCGGTTTTTCCAGCAACGGTTGGAAAGACAGCGTGGCTAATATTGTGGAAACCGGCGAGTTCGTCTGGAATCTGGCCACCCGCCAGTTAGCAGAGGCGATGAATAACAGCTCCGCCCCGCTCTCGCGGGAGCAGGATGAATTCCAGTTTGCCGGTTTAACGCCGCAACCCAGCCGGTTAATCGCCGTAGATCGCGTCGCGGAAAGTCCGGTGAACTTTGAATGTAAACTCACGCAATGCATTCAGTTAAAGGCCGCCGACGGCAGCAATACCAATAGCTGGCTGGTGCTAGGAGAAGTGATTGCGGTGCATATTAATCGTCAATTGCTAGACAGTAACGGCACCTATCTGACCACGGCGGCGCAGCCTATTCTGCGAGGAGGCGGGCCGAGTGCTTATTATGGCGTCACCGAAGAGCAGCGCTTTGATATGCTGCGTCCGCAGGGGGTCGCCGCACGTTAGTTTTTGTTCATAAAAATTGAATTAGATTCTCAATTCTATCCGGTTTCATAAATATCACAGAGGCGTAACATAGCTTCTATCGAAAGGAAACGCCCTTTCACTCTAACGAAATCGGATAGGATTACATCATGAAAAACATCAAAAACTTTGTTGCAGTTCTCGCTCTAACTACCCTTTCATTTGCCAGCGTTGCCGCTGAACACGTTAATAGACAGGACGCGGCTCAGTACCAGAAAGCAGGCGTCATTTCCGTTAGCGGCGCAACTGACCTGAGCAGCCTGAAAGCACAGTTAGCTGAAAAAGCTGATGCTGCTGGCGCTAAAGCCTTCACCATTACTTCTGCAACCGGTAACAACCTGATGCACGGCACCGCAGTGATTTATCACTAATATTCCTCAGCCGTTCGAAAATGTCCATCAGCACCCCCTGATGGGCATTTTTCGATCTATTCTGTTGATTACAAGGCATTAATAGCATTGGCGAAAGCGCGACACATCGCTTCGTCCCCATGCTGATTATCAGCCAGCACACGTTCACCATCGACCACTCGAATACTGACATTCAGATCAAAATCAGCCGCTGGCTGTGGCCGCTGCGCCGCGCTGGCAATAGCGTCCTGCGCGGCTGCCCACGCTTGCTCAACCGTTTGATTGCAGGCCGCCGCCAGATAAGCAGGATTAAATCCTTCGCCAGTCAAACTCCGTAAGGTTTCATCATGGCTAACGCTATTACCGGGACGCCAGTAATGTTCCGCCAGATCCGAGCCAATTGCCGGGTTATCGGTTAAATAGCCGTCACGTTGCAGGAAGAAGGCACGCGTTTGCTCTACCGCCATCAACGCCAATAGATAACCCTGATAGGAGCAGGCCGATTCCATTGATAATAAATGAGGAATCGCCAGCGTTGGCCTTGGGCTGGCGTTAATACCCAGAATCTTTTGCTCAATATCTCGCGCCAGCTGGGTAATTGCCTGCGGCGTTAGCTGCACGTCATCCCATTGATACAAAGCCCACTCAAAGTAAGGCACCAGTAAAATATGACGCTCATTGAATGCGCGCATCGGTTGCTTGGATTCAATATTGTCGCGAATCAATTCATCTGGCAGCGGTTCACCGGCAGCATTTTTAGCGTAACGTTTTAACCAATCCGCATCGTCCAGCAGGCTATCGCAGAACATCGACTGAGTTTCTGCATAAGCCATTGAGGTCGGTGGAAATTCCTGCGAGAAACAAGGCGCATTTTGCACAATATTAGCAAAATGCGCCGCGTGGCCGCCTTCATGGAACAGCGTATTCAAACCTGAAGCTCCACTTCCCACCTGATCGGGTTTCGCCAAACTGGTAAAATTGATCCGCGCCGGTATCCATTTACCCTGCTGAACAAATGGCGGCACCGGGCCATGCATAAAACCATTTTCATATTTTCCAGCGCGAACCAGTAAATCCAAATTCATCTCCGCGCCGCGAAAACCAATGTGCAGGCGCTTAAAACTGTTGATCCAGCGATCTAATGATTCGGCAAAAGGAAAATAAGGATCGAGCTGACGAGTGACGTCTCCAGCGCTGGCAAAACGGATATTCCAAGCTTCTAATGCAGACTCCCCTTGTTTTTCCGCCAGTTGTTGCAGGCTACGGCGGTTCGCTTCACGAGTTTGCTGTTCAAAAGTATCCAGAATGGCAAACAGTTGTTCCGGCATCATCTGTTCGGTTTTATTAACTTTATAGTCAAAATAGTTACGATACCCCATCTGGCGAGCAAATCGGTTACGCAAGATAATCAACTCAGGCAAGCCGTTGTGCAACAGCCATTGCTCTACTTCGCGCAGCGCCTGCTGAGAACTTTGTCGGTAAGTTTCATTTTCATTAGTAGCCTGATTGGTCAGCAACTCGCCCAGGGAAGCCGCGACTTTTTCACCTTTAGCATTAAAATGCATTGGCTGGTGAGTTTTGCGCCGCTGATAAAGATCGGACTCGAAGGCAATAATTTCATCTAGCAAAGCCTGCGCCTGAGGATCTTCAATGGCATTACAGTCAAAAAAGCGATACCAGCCCCGCAGCCCGTGAAGCAAATCCTGATTTTCCGGCGTTTTTGGCTGGGCTTCTAATGCCGTAATCAGCTCACGCAGCTCTTTTAAACGGCGACTTTCCGCAATAAACCTTTTGTATGCCGTCTCCGCCGCCGAGAATTGCTTCCCAACGTCGGCATCCCCCAAACCCATGTAATTCTGCCAAAACAGGTCTTCTTTGGCCTGATGCACTGCCAGATAATCTTGATTCAACGCGTTGAAATAACTCAAAGCCTGTTGCATAGGATTCCTTCCATCATTGATAGGGTTATCACGCTAAAAGCCCTCACCGACCTGATGCCAGCGGGAAGCCAATCAGGACCAAGACTGGCGGAAACCGCGCAGTTTATTCTGTGAAAACCGGATTATTTAGCAGCAAATTGCCGCAATGCCTGCTCTACCGATATTGCCTGCCCGGCAATAACCTGACAGCAGGCTAACTGCTTGAGGATCGACAACGGAACCAGCACCTCGCCAGCCAGACAGCGTTCAATCCAGCGGGCAGTTTCTGCTGCATCTTTGGATACAGGTAGATCAGGCACGCCGCTTTCTTCTGCACGCTCCAGCAAGACTCTTTGCTCACCGCCAACGATCGCGTGGAGCGGTGGGCAGCGCAGCGGATTAGCGTAAACTTCCCCTTCAGTTCCCTGTAGCAGCAACGCCGGCGCGCCAATAGCCTGAAAGAATCGACCGACCTTTTGCATATATTCTGGATGCGAAACGCTGGCCAAACGCAGCGCTCGCTGATGCAGAAATGGCGTCGCCAGTTTTGCCAAGGTATGGCTGCTATTACGCACCCCCATACGCCAGCGCATTTGTAGCTGACAATCTAACTCTGGGGAAAATGCAGATACCGGAATAAATACCGGCTGGCCGTTATCCAACCGAGTTTGAGCATCTTCTTTTGTCTCAGACCAAGGCATGCCTAGCGCCTGAAAAATCTCAGCGCTGGTCACGCGAGTGCTATCTTCGGTCACGCCGTGTACGACCACCGGCAGCCCTAAACGCGACAACAGTAACGCCAGAAGCGGTGTCAAATTAGCCTGTTTACGCGCACCGTTATAGCTGGGGATCACCACCGGCATTGGCCGACCTTCAGGAGCCTGTAGCGCCATCACTTGCTGTTGCATAGCCTGATAAAAACCGAGGATTTCCTCCTCCGATTCCCCTTTGATACGAAAAGCAATCAGAATGCCCCCCAGCTCCAGTTCAGGCACCTGCCCCGCCAGCATTCGTTGATAAAGCTCACAGGCTGTCTGCTGATCCAAATCGCGGGCGTGATTTTTGCCACGTCCTACTTCTTTGATAATTTTGCGGTAATCCATCAACAAAGGCTTCCTCTCGCTATTTTGTTTAGCATAACTCAGGTTTGATCCGGCTAAAACCGGCTCACTTACTCCCAGGGAGCCTGCGGTGTAAATGCCTCCACCAGCCTATCAATCGCCGCCCGAATCCGCGCGGGCATCACCTGCCCTTTTAGCCAGACAATATTAATCGGTGAACCGGCGCCAGTGTTGCCTGGCAAGGTTTCCATCAATCGACCGCTTTGCAGCGCAGGGTTGACGAGCCAGCGCGGCAGTAGTGCGATACCGTGCCCCGCTTCCGCAGCCGTGGCTACCGCCGCCATATTATCCAATCGTAAACGACTGGCTGGCGTTATAGATTCGGTTTTGCCTGCGTCATTCACTAAACGCCACGTTTGGCTGCGACCATTTCGTAACAAACTAATCGTGCGATGATGCGCTAAATCCGAAATGGAAGTGGGATGACCATAGGTAGCTAAGTAATCAGCACTGGCGCACAACACCCACTGTTGTTCTCCCAGTTTTCGCGCCGCCAACCCGGCAACATCACCAATATGCCCAATACGCACAGCCAGATCGACGCCTTCCTCCGCAAAATCCACTGTGCGATTGGAAAACAAAATTTCCAGCTGTAGCGCGGGAAAACTGTCGGCTAATTCGAGCAACGGCGACATCACCCACTGCTGGCCGAACAATATCGGCAATGACACGCGCAAGCGCCCGCTGGGAGCCACGGCTCGCGCCGCCAACTGAATCTCTGCGGCGTCCAGCGCATCCAGCGCTTTTACGCAATCCTCATAGAAAATCTGCCCTTCGTCGGTGAGAGAGAGGCTACGAGTGGTGCGCTGAAACAAACGCACCGACAGGCGGGATTCTAGCCGCGCCACTGCTTTACCCACCGCTGAGCGGGATAAACCAAGCTGTTCTGCAGCACGGCTAAAACTGCCAGCCTGCGCCGCCTGGACAAAAGCTCGTATGCCGTGCAAACGATCGCCGGAAATCATCACTTTCTCCTTATCAAAGCCCAATGAATATCACCCATCTTAAATAAATCTGTACTGATTGATACCCCATTGGAGAATTTAATTCCGCTATAAAAAGAAAAAATGGCGCAACTGAGTCACTTAACTAGCCACTACACCGTGAGGGTTTCTTCTTCCCGGATTATGCCTATGTCCTCAGCGCTCACTTCGGATTTACCTCTGACCCGTCGACAATAGGCTCTCATGCTGACCGGTATCAGTCTGGCCAGTTCTTTAGGTTGTATCGATTTGACTATCGTCAATACCGCGGTTCCCGCCATTCAACAGGCATTTTCCGCCAGCACGGAAAACCTACAGTGAGGCGTTTTATTGTTCCTGATGGCACTCTGCGCTTTTATGGTCACCGCGGGTCGCTACGCTCGCTATCGGATACTTTATCTGGGGATGCCGCTGTTTGGCTTATCATTACCAAGCGCTGGCCTGGCCGATAGCATTTGGATGATGAATCTCTTTCGCTTATTACAGTGAGCAATCTGGGTTGTACTTTATACGTAACGGTCAGCCTGATGGCCGCCTTTCCCGAAACAAGCCCGCACCAGAGATAGGCACTTTGTTGGGCGTAAACGAGCCGGGATGGGCGATTGGGCCGGTGGTGGGCAGAATACGGGTTAGCACCTTAGGCTGGCGTTGGGTATTTTTACTCAATTTAGCGCTGATTTTACTGAGCTTTGCCGGCTGTCGGGGCAAAGTATGCGAATTGCTCCTTGATACAGGCCAGCAGAGATTGGATATTATCTGTCTACTATTGCTGATTAGCGTGCTGGCCATTTTACTGTCAGGTATCAATCATGGCGGCCTGTGGGGTTGGATAAGCGGTAAAACTTTGGAGATTTTGTTGCTGGCCGCGCGAGGAAAACGCCCCCGCAGCCCAATCGGCGTCGCGGGGAGCGGATAATTAGAATCAGGTCTTCGACGCCGTAGGGCTAAACAACGCACGGTAAAGGCCACCGCCCAAAGCACCGCCTATCAGCGGCGCTAACCAGAATACCCAAAGCTGCTGTAAGGCAATTCCACCGGCAAAAATGGCCACTCCAGTACTTCGCGCTGGATTAACCGAGGTATTATCCACCGGAATAGAGATCAAATGGATTAAGGTTAAACATAAACCTATGGCTAACGGCGCTGCCGCGGCGGGTGAACGGGAATCCGTCGCGCCCATAATCACCATCACAAACCCCATTGTCAGAATCACTTCGGCAATCAACACCGATTGCAAACTGTAGCCCCCCGGAGAACGCACGCCGTAACCATTGCTGGCAAAGCCTGCGGTGACGTCGAATCCGGCCTTACCACTGGCGATAAGATACAATACCGTGGCACCGGCTAATCCCCCCAGAACCTGCGCAATAATATAGGGAATCAACTGCGCGCCGGAAAATCGCCCACCCACCCAGAGCCCCAGCGACACCGCTGGATTAAAATGCCCGCCGGAGACGTGGCCCAAAGCATAAGCCATAGTGACGACGGTTAAACCAAACGCCAATGCGACGCCCAGAAAACCGATTCCCGCCACTGGAAACATAGCCGCCAACACCGCACTACCGCAGCCCCCCAAAACTAACCAGAAAGTACCGATAAACTCTGCCATAACCTGTTTCATGCTGCTTACCTCAGACGCCGGATAGACCCTTAAAATGGGCTGGAAGCTGAACTACGCCACTGCCGGAGGTACGCCCAGACTTAACTCGTATGAGTTGGCAAATAAGAGTTAACTGACCTGCGGCTAATTTAATCTTAGCCACGGATTTTTTTGAGGTGAAAGAGAATTGCGTGAAACCGTTTGAAATGCCTGGCTACAAATAAAAATGGCAATGAATTGCTCACTGCCATTCGCTTATTTTTCACCACGTCGTTAGCTGCCCAACGTAACGTCCGTGCGGCGACGTTTAGGGGCTTTTTTTCGCGTAGTCGCTGCTTTAACCGAGGTTTTTTTCGCCGCAATAGGCACCGCTACCGCCTCTGGCATCTCCGGCTGTTCAATAGGGAAAACGGGCAACGCCGCCAATAAGCGTGAGCCGTAGCCTTTGGTCAGTAAACGGCGATCATAAATGACAATTTCGCCGTGGCACTCATTACTGCGGATCAAGCGCCCCACCTGCTGAATCAGGTTAAATGAAGCGCTAGGTAAACTTTGCACTTCAAACGGATAGCGTTTTAATGATTTCAGCCATTCTCCTTCCGTCAAAATCACCGGGCTATCAATCGGCGGAAATGCAATCTTATGGATATGCACCTGCGTCAGTAACTCCCCTTTCAGATCCAGGCCTTCCGCGAAGGATTGCAAACCGATGAGTACGCTGGGCGTGCCTTTTGTCACCCGTTTACGATGCTCTTCAACCAACCGGTAGCGCGGCTGATCACCTTGAACCAGCAGCATTAAACGCAGATCGGTGATGTGGCTCAGAAAGGTTTGCATCGCCCGATGGCTGCTAAACAAAATCAACATACCTTTATGGCGACCGCTGGCCTGTTCGGCTCGGAAATACTGCGCCATTTCGGCCAAATGCTCCGCTTCGTTCGCCATCGTCGGTTCGACGCGCATTTTGGGAATAACCAGCTTGCCCTGCTCAACGTGGTTAAACGGGGAGGAAAGCGCCACAAAACGATCCCCGGTCTTTTCGCTCAAACCAGAGAGTTCCTGTAGGCGAGCAAAGCTGTTGAGGGAACGCAGCGTAGCCGACGTCACAATGACATGGGGGACTTTGCGCCACAGCATTTTATCTAACTGATCACTCACGCGAATCCCCACGCAGTGGAAGGACAGATGAGTTTGATTTTCGCGATATTCCCGCGTAACCCATTTAGAAATAGGCGCATTTGAAGCTTTATCCATTGCGGCCAGACGCCACAGTTTGGTCATTGCCTCCAGATAACCGAAGGTACGGCTCATCTGTAAAATCGCCCGATGCAGCCGCACGATATCGTGCTTACCGGTTTGTTCGGTTAAATCATTAAGAACAAACTCGGCTAAACCGCGTAGTGCATCGGTTAACTTAAATAATTTGGCGCAGCTTTCTGTCAGGCTTTCCGGCAGGATGCCCATTTCAAAACGATAAGTAGCTTGAATACTATCCGTAGGAAGCAATTGGCTAACCTGTTGTTCTACGTTCAGAATCAGCTCCCGCATCTGCTCGCAGTGATCTTTTAACCGTTCCGAATTAGCCAGTTTAGGCGGGTTTTTCGGCCGATATTGCACCATGCACTGATCCACCAGGCGGGCAATCATATCCAACTGCATATTGGCAAAAACGGCGGTGATCTCACCTTCGATCTCCAACGCATCCCGCGCCACATCTGGCAGGTGATGCCCCTCATCTAGCACCAATAATAATTCTTTTGGATTCGGTAATACCGATTCAGTTTCCAGCGCCGCCATGACCAAAGCATGGTTGGCTACCACCACATCGGCGGTTTCGATCTCTTTACGCGCAATATAGAACGGACATTCACGAAAATAATGACAGTTGCGCCCTAAGCAGTTGGCTTTATCAGTGCTGAGCTTGCCCCACAGAGAATCGCTGATAGATTGTTGATGATGATCGCGCAGCCCATCCCAAACGTGGCTGCTCAACGCTTTAGACAGGCCCACGCAGGTTGCCTGCTCCTCGCCGTTGGCTGGCGCCAGCTCATCGCCCAAAAACAGCGATAAATCGCCCTGGCCAGAGACATCGGTACACATGGCGGCCAGATTTCGCGGGCAAACATAGCGTCCGCGCCCAAATGCGCCGGTAAATTTCAAATCGGGAATAATTTTTTTCAGTAACGGCAAATCCTTGCTGTAAATCTGATCCTGCAGCGCCACGTTAGCGGTGCTCACCACCAGCGGCTTGGTTTCCGCGCGGCCGATCGCAATACCGGGAATCAGGTACGACAAGGTCTTCCCCACGCCGGTTGGGGCTTCGATAGCCAAATGTCGTCCGGCATCGCCGGCCAGCGTTTTCGCCACTTCAGCTATCATTTGACGCTGCGGAGCGCGAGAAACAAAGTCCGGAATCTGTTGCCCAAGGGCCTTATACCACTGGCTGATTTGATCTTTTACTGCGGGGGATAACGCCATGCATATCTTATCTAAACTGAATGTTGCCCTATTGTCCCACAGTGCGCCGCTCACGTCAGCCTATTCGGGACCG
The DNA here is from genome assembly GCF_001656035.1 of Yersinia entomophaga. NCBI lineage: Bacteria > Pseudomonadati > Pseudomonadota > Gammaproteobacteria > Enterobacterales > Yersiniaceae > Yersinia > Yersinia entomophaga. The sequence continues at coordinate 397,957 of NZ_CP010029.1, read as the reverse complement.
CGAATGCGTAGAATAATTCAGCGCCTTCACCGCTGATTATCAATTATTTTTTATTATCTCATCCTTAAATTCACTTTGTCATAAATACATCACACAGATGCGGTAAAAATTCTGCGCTGAGAAAGTTCAGACAGATATTGAATACAGCAAAAACTTTGATGATTGGCATCTTTCAATGAAGAAAACAGGGCAAAAACATGAAAATTAATATTCTGGCAATGTTAATACCGGCGCTTTTAATTGCCACTACTTCACACGCTGCGGAAGTTTATAATAAAGACGGCAATAAACTCGACTTATACGGAAAAGTAAAAGGTTTGCATTATTTTTCTGACAGTAAAAGTAATGATGGTGATAAATCTTACGTTCGTTTTGGCTTTAAAGGCGTCACCCAAATTAATGACAAACTTTCCGGCTACGGTCAGTGGGAATATCATGTTGCGGTTAACCACGCGGAAAGCGAAGGCACCGCCGATACCAAAACCCGCTTAGGCTTTGCCGGTTTGCGCTACGCCGGATTGGGTTCTTTCGACTATGGCCGTAACTACGGCGTGTTATACGATATCGGCGCGTGGACCGATATGCTGCCGGAATTCGGTGGCGACAGCTATGTAAAAACCGATAACTTCATGACTGGCCGCACCAATGGCGTTGCCACTTATCGTAACAGCGATTTCTTCGGTCTGGTGGACGGTCTGAAATTTAGCCTGCAATATCAAGGCAAAAACGACGATACTTCCCGCGGGACTTCGAAACAGAACGGCGACGGCTTTGGTCTGGCGTCCAGCTATGAAATTGGATCAGGCGTTAGCATCGGTGCCGCGTATACCTCCTCCAACCGCACAACCGCTCAGAAGGCTGGCACATTCGGTAAAGGCGATAAAGCTGAAGCCTTCGCCACGGGGCTGAAATATGATGATAACGGCGTTTATCTGGCGGCAACCTATGCCGAAACCCGTAATATGACGCCAATTTCCGGTACGGCCAGTATTAATAACACCCCAACATCAGTGAGCGGCTTTGCAAATAAAGCACAAAACTTTGAATTAGTGGCTCAATATCAGTTCGATTTCGGTCTGAAACCTTCTCTGGCCTATGTTCAGTCAAAAGGTAAAGATATTGAAGGTCTAGGCGATGTCGATTTGGTTAAATATATTGATGTAGGCGCTTATTACTTCTTCAATAAAAACATGTCTACTTACGTAGATTATAAAATTAACCAGTTGAGCAACGACAATAAACTGAAACTGAATAATGACGATATCGTTGCCGTCGGTTTGGTTTATCAGTTCTAAGTCTTCTGTAAAGCATTACCCTCATTTTATATGAAGTATTTTTCAGGTCATTCGCCGGGATTAATTCCCGGCTTTTTTATATGTTAATCTCATTCATACACAACATTAACGCGTCTCGGGAGCCTGGAGCAGCCAGTTATCTCGTAAAGCCCCGTTCACCGCCCCACGAGCCTTGGCTACAGATTTTCCTGTCGGGGGGCTGAAACTGCCCAGAGCGATCCAATGCTGATAACGAGGTTGGCCCAACGCTTTGTCCGCCTGACTCAATAAAGGTATCAACCGAATGCCAAAGCGATCCCGCGTGGGATAAGGCCAATCTAGGTTTTTATCGATATAAGGTGCCATAAAATCCAGCGCTTTCAGTAACCCGCTGCCGTTAGGCGTTTGGTAGCGCCATAAATCCAAATGCAGGTTGTTCGCCAGCGTAGCCAGTTGCGTCACTGCCTGTAAATTAAAGTCGCTATAATGGAAAGAACGCGTTCGAGCCAACTCCAACGGCTGTGCGCCATTGGCTTCCAACTGATAATTCAGCAGCGGCTTCATCTGTTCGGCCATGTCCAACACCAAGTCGTCACGCTGCAAATACCAGGCAATTCCGGCAACCTGCACTTTGTACCAACTGCCGTGATTGTTTTTAGCCGCCGCCTCTTTTTTTCCCAACGGGCTGGTTTGCAACCAATATAAATAATCCGTCATCCACTGATGCATTTGTTGTTCATCCTGCGCCGTCCAGCTCGGATTTTTACGCAGCATGATCAGCGAATCCACGACTCGGATAGCGAAATAACGTCCGTCCAGCACACCAGAACCTCTCCCTTCTGCCACGCCGGGAACGCCTTGAGCAAAATTAAGATTTGGGTTCATCCGCGTAGCCGGTACCAAAAACCACGCTCGGATCATCCCGACAGCTTTATCCGCATATTTTTGCTGACCGGAGAAATACCAGGCTAGTGTCAGAGCCTGCACCTGCGCGGTGAAGTCCGCCAGCCGAACGCCGTCGCTGTCCTCATTTTTACTGGCCGGATTAATGTCGCCGTCCTGACGAACCCAGGGTAAACCGTCAGGGCGCTGGCTGTCCGGCCACCAATAGGCGCTCAGACTGAGATAATCATGTTTAGAACCGCTGGGTGGCGTCATGCGTTTATCCATCACGCTCATATTTTCCCGCGCTAACGCCTTATCCGCCTGTCGAATTAGCTGGGAATACGCTTCTTGAGTGAGTTCCGGCGCCTGCTGCTCAGTAATAAGCTGCCGATTCTTCTGGAGATCTTCAGTAGATAAAAATGCATAGGGTGGGCTGGCGGCTGCGCTATGGCTTAGCAACCCGTAAGTCATCGCCAGCCCCAGAATACCTGGCACTGACCCTCGAATGTTCAATATTCTCAAGCGGGACTCCAAACCAATAACTGAAAATGCTGATTTATTCAGCATGCTATATCAGAAAAAAATTTTCATTGGTTTAAATGTGTCCAAATATCCTCAATCCATTGACGCCAAAAATACGATAGATAAAGACCTATTGATTGCGGGGAGTTTATCCCCATAGATAATGGGGCAAAAAACAGATTTAATCCTTTGCTTATCATCAGCCAGATCATGTTTACTAAACCACTCTTTCCCGTCCTTACCTGTTGAAGAATCATGCTAAAGCAAACTAGCCGTAACCCGTGGCCGTTAATTGGTGCGCTTTTCACGCTGTATTTCGTCTGGGGATCTACCTATCTGGTGATTCGTATTGGCGTAGAAAGCTGGCCTCCGTTGATGATGGCCGGGATTCGTTATCTGGTGGCGGGGATTATTCTGTTCAGTTTTCTGGCTATTCGCGGCCATCAGTTACCCACACCACGCCAATGGCTGGCGGCCAGCGCCATCGGAATTTTGCTATTAGCCATTGGTAACGGGCTGGTGACTATTGCTGAACATCAGCACGTTCCTTCCGGTATCGCGGCGGTTATGGTCGCCACCGTTCCGCTATTTACCCTGTGTTTTAGTATGCTGTGGGGCATGAAGAATACCAAACTGGAGTGGGCTGGCATTGGGCTGGGACTGGTTGGTATCATTTTGCTGAATACTGGCAGCAATTTACTGGGAAATCCTACCGGCGCGCTGATGATTCTACTGGCTTCGGCGAGCTGGGCCTTTGGTTCGATCTGGAGTTCCAAACTGGCATTACCCGCAGGCGCGATGTCTGGCGCGGCTCAAATGTTAGTTGCTGGCGTAGTATTACTGCTGGGCTCAACCTTAAGCGGAGAAAAACTGACGCAACCGCCGACCACCAGCGGAATTCTGGCATTGATGTACCTGATTGTATTCGGCTCAATGCTGGCCATTAGCGCTTATATGTTCCTGCTGAAAAACGTCCCTCCGGCGGTGGCGACCAGCTATGCCTACGTTAACCCGGTGGTGGCAGTATTGTTGGGCATCGGATTTGCCGGCGAGAGTCTGTCTCTAACCGAGTGGCTGGCACTGGCGGTTATTGTCTCGGCGGTCGTATTGATAACATTGGGCAAGTTTTTAATTGGTAAGCGTTAAAAGCCGCGCCCTTGTTTCGCTAAGGGAACCGTCTATAATTCCTGCTGTTTCGATAAAAAGTGAAAATATAACTATGCAGAAGAAATTACTGATCGCCCTGTTTGCGGTGATGGCTCTGAGTTCTCTGGGCGGCGTATTCCTGGCGGGTCTGAACATGTATACCCGTTCAACCACGCCGCAGGAAACCGAAACGGTACACTCTCCGCTGGGTGACATCGCGCCGGCCGGGATGTCTAACGCCGGTCAAAAGCAGCCTTAATCACTACTCTATTCATCATGCATCGCTGCTGTAAAAAGACTGTTAGCCCCTCCCCCATTCAACCACCTGCGAGCGGAGGGGGGCACAGCGAATAGACAGATCAACCCTCAGTTACTCTTTCAGTTCCTTAACAACGTCTGCATTGCCTTTGTCCAAATTATAACGCCCTGTCAATCATAAATATTTCTTAACTTTGTCAGACCGTTAAACGCCAAAAGGGCAAAGTGCGCGTCCATCGCTCTTTGCCCTTTAATACCACAAACAGAATTCTCTCTGCGGTTTGACGATCGGTAATGACTTATTCAGTACCCAAATATTATTTATTCAGTACCCAAATAGAGTATTTACCGTCTTTCTGCTCGGAGCCTTCCAGAATTTTCTCGAAACCTGGGAATTTTTCACCCCATTCCGCGATGCTCTGGATATAGCGCAGCCAAGGCTCATCGTTAGAACCAAAGCTTTCCCCCGGCATGATGATAGGGATGCCCGGAGGGTAAGGAATAACCCCAACCGCTGAAATACGACCCGCCAATTGATCAATCGGCAGCAATTCACACCGACCTGCCATATGATCCTGGAATGCTTTACGCGGCAAAGTAACCGGTTTAGGTAAGTTACTGAAAGCTTCAGATTGCAATTTATCCATTTCGCTGGTTTTCATGTGGGCGAACATGTCGTCACACAGGTCTTTCAGCCCCATTTTTCCATATTGCTGCGGGTAGTTTTTCGCCAAATCCGGCAGACACAGGGCAATTGGCGTGTTGTCATCGTAGTGCTGTTTGAATTCCAGTAATACGTTGATTAACGTTCCCCATTTCCCTTTGGTTACGCCGACTGAGAACAGGCACAGCACCATAAAATCGGTGGTCCGTGAAGGGACAATCCCTTTCTGACCGAGGTAGGCCGTTACCACCGCCGCTGGAATCCCTTTGTCCAGCATTTTGCCGTCGTCACCCATGCCCGGCACCATAATGCCGGCTTTAATTGGGTCCAACATGCACCAATCGTCTTCCAATTGATCAAAGCCGTGCCAGTTTTCCCCCGGTTTCAAAACCCAACAAGACGGGTCCGTTGCCAGCTGCTCGCGAGATGCCTGCGCAAACGGCACTTTCTTACCCGTTTTAGCATCGGTAATTTCCGGTGCGTTCCACGGCTTGAAGAACCATTCCCCTTGCTTAGCGAAAGTATCATGGGCTCTGGCCAGCGCCAGACGAAAATCGACCGCTTCGTTAATCACTTCCTGCGTCAAAGCGTGTCCTTGCTCGCCGTCCATCATCGCTGCGCCAACTTCGTTCGCGGCAATAATGGCGTACAGCGGAGAAGTGGTCGATTGCAGCATGTAAGACTCGTTAAAACGAGAATGCTCAATCGGTTTCTTACCGTTACGCACGTGGATATAAGAAGCCTGAGACAGCGCCGCCAACAGTTTATGGGTTGATTGGGTCGCAAACACCGTTGGACCGTCGGGATCGTGATCCGCCGGATTACCGCGCATCGCGTGGCGATCCCGATACATTGGATTGAAGCGGGCATAAGCATACCAGGCTTCATCAAAATGAATCTGATCAACACTTTCCGCCAGCAGATCCTGCGCCTGTTTAGCGTTGTAGCACATACCGTCATAGGTACAGTTAGTAACTACGGCATAGACTGGTTTTGTACTGTTAGCCTGTGATTTCAATGGGTTTTGCTCAATTTTTTGCTGGATAGACTCCGGCTTGAATTGAGACTTGGGAATCGGCCCGATAATACCGTAGCGGTTACGTGTAGGAATAAAGAACACCGGCAGCGCGCCGGTCATGACCAATCCTTGCTCGATGGATTTGTGACAGTTACGGTCACACAGAGCAACTTCTTTATCTCCCACTACCGCCGCCATAATCGCACGGTTAGAACCAGAGGTCCCGTTCAGCATGGAATAGCTCATATGCGCCCCGAAAACGCGGGCGGCGTAAGCTTCTGAATCTTTGATCGGGCCGCTGTGATCCAGCAGCGAACCCAATGATTCACGTTCGATACCCGTATCGGTACGGAACAGGTTTTCACCGAAGAAATCGAGGAATTCGCGGCCTACAGCCGTTTTACTGAATGCTACCCCGCCCTGATGTCCGGGAGCGGCCCAAGAGTATTCAGGGTTATCTTCGGTATATTTAAAGAGTGCTTTGGTAAACGGCGGCAGCAGCTGTTCATAATATTTTACGATCAGCGCATGGGCGCGAGCGGCAATAAATTCAGCGGTATCTTCATGCATCCAGACAAATTCATTCACCAATCGCATGGTTTCCAGGCTAAGGCTATTAATACAAGAATGCTCTGCCATCAGTAATACCGGCACATCCTTATTGCGGCGGCGAATTTCTTTTAGTAGCTCGGAAGCCTGGCTGTGGGAGGCATCGTCATTGCCACCGGATGTCCAATCAACAAAAATACAACACAAAGAAGAGTCTGAAGCGACCGTAGCGATACCGTCTTCAAAGGTCGCGGCGGCAATAACATTGAAATTAATGTCCCTCAGGGCTTCAATCAGTTCGTTAACGGCTCGTCCATTCGCGGTATTGGCTTCGAGAATATTACTGTCCACCACCAAAACGTTGCGTTTTTTGTGACGACTTAAATCAATCATCGTAGTTGTCCTTGTTATAAGACCAAAACATCAGATTTATGCTTCCCCGCCCCTTTCGGCGCGGGGTGATGAATTAATTGCTTTTATCCAATGGAGCATCCAGCGGGAACGGGTTTTTGTGGGTACGGTTATAGTTAAATGTATAAAGCGCAGTGATAACCATCAGCACCACAAATGACCACATCACTTCTTCTGCACCGGAGCCCACCACAGCCCAAATACAGTACACAAACGCAACCATGGTAATGGCGACATAGGTCTTGATCTGTTTGCCCAAATGCCCGTGCCCCAGTAGTAGCAAGGCCGCACAGGTATAGATATAAGGCACCAAAGTGAATATGACCGAAACAGAAGAGACCAGACCAAACTCTTTCGCCGCGTTTGGCGAAATGCTGCTGATTTGGAAGATAGTCATTAATACGCCAAGAATAAGCAACCCGGCTACCGGCGTACCGGCTTTATTGACCTTACCGAAAATCGGCGGGAACAGGCCGTCATCCGCCGCCGCTTTGGCGGTTTGACCGGCTACCAGCGTCCAGCCCCCCAGTGAGCCTAGACAACCGGCTGCAGCACACAGGGAAACCACGGCACCCGCGGTATCACCCAATGCTAAACGAGCCGCATCACCGAAAGGCGAGGCAGAAACACGCAGCGCGGCGTTCGGGATCATCCCCATAATGGCGGTACTGGACAGGACGTAACATACCGCGGCGATCAATACGCCACCGACGGTAGCAATAGGTACGTTGCGTTTAGGATTTTTAACTACCCCAGCGGCTACAGAGGCGGTTTCGACCCCAATAAATGACCACAAAGTCACGTTTAAAGTGCTTTGAATCGCGCTGAAAGTCCCTAGTCCGCTGACGTTCCATGCCTCCATGTAGGTCTCGCCTTTGAACCAGAACCAGCCAAACAGCGCAACCCCAACAATTGGGATTAATGCCAATGAGGTGGCAACAGCCTGAACCCGCGTAATCATTTTAGGACCGACGATATTCAGCCCAACAAATATCCACAGGATCACTACGCAAGTGATGGTTAATACCATAGGTTCTTTTAAGATTGGGAAAAAATAACTGAGGTAACCGACCCCAATTACCACCATAGCAATATTCCCAATCCAGCAGGCCAACCAATAAAGTACGTTGGTCTGATACCCTAAAAATGGCCCAAATGCGCGACGTGCATAGGCATAGGAACCACCGGGACTATCATCTAAGGATGACATTTTTGCGTAAACCATCGAAAGTGCTAGCGCACCAATAATAGTGACCAACCATCCCCAAATAGCTATTCCGCCCGTTGAAGCCAAGTTAGCAGGTAAAAGAAAAACGCCAGAGCCCATTATATTGCCTGCTACCATCAAGGTGACAGGAATGAGGCCCACCTTTTGATCATCTGTAGACATAGGTAATCCTTACAAACCCCTAGGAATGGGATGAAATAATGAGTAATAACCGCATGCGTATTTAAAGATAGACGATAAAATTTATAAAGAAAGAAAATAAATTTTCTAAGGAAATTTTAATCCTGATCAAAAAAACATGACGCAACAACCAATTAGGTAGGTAAAAAATTCGTAAATTATCTAAATCGTAAAAAAACATTAATAAAAAATAGACAATCAACCAGAAAATCAGTCAACTACAACCAATTGAATTAAATCAATAAATTACTTAATATTACGAATTAAAACATACTCATCACAATTAATTAATATTTTTGACTTTATAAACCAGCCAAGCCATTGATTAATAGAATATGAATGTAATTCGAGCATAACCAATAAAATCAGATGTAAGATGAAACGTAATTTATAAAAAAATGTTTGTATATTTTTGTATGTATTTGTAAATACATGAATTTACAGTTATCTTCAATTAATTTAATTATAGGGAATGGCTGTATTTCTTCTAATAAATGAAACGACGCTGTATAAATAAACATATTAAAAATTAATTATAATCAAGCGAATTGATATAAATCATATTTGAGTCAACCCTGGTGTTAGACATTAATGATTTCAGACACGATTTTTATTTAACTGACTACAGTTAATAAGTAAGCAAATTAATACCGTTAATTAATTATTTTTGTTTATGTTATAAATTCGCCAAGCCCTGTCTGACCGCGATAATTCACATATCGTTAATCAGTGTATATTCAGAGAAAGAGGTGACGTGAAAATCCAGCAGCAATAGCCTCTCTCACGCTGCTGGCTCAGTTAGGGCCGCTTTAATTCCCTGTCTAATTAAGGTTAATTACCCGCTAGATATATTTACCGAGCAAACTAGTGGCAGTCCGGATGCCGCCAATGTACCAATAGCTCTTCTGGCTAAAGCATGCTATCGGCCCGCTGATGCACGCCTGAGCGATTCAATGCCTGCGTCAACACAGCCAGAATGGCAAAGCGTCACTTTGATGCACTCCGAATACAATTAAGAAGATCACCAAAAACTCCTGTGTATCGCTGAAGATAACAAGCCTGAATTACGGGTTATTCGACGGAGATACCGATTGTAACTCGCGCCAGGCCGCGAGTTTTCGCGTCCAACGTTCAAACAACATATCGGTAATGATAGCTAACAGCGCGACAACCAAAGCGCCCTGAATAACATAAGCAGTATTAAAACCACTTAAACCGATAATGATTGGAGAACCTAAGGTTTTGGTACCGACCGTAGAAGCAATTGCGGCAGTCCCAATATTGATGATCACCGATGTGCGAATCCCCGCGACGATAACCGGAGCGGCGAGCGGCAATTCTACGCGCCACAAAATCTGCCTGGCACTCATACCTACGCCTTGAGCGACTTCACGGGTGGCCTGAGACACGGATTCCAGCCCTGTCAACGTGCCTTGCAGTATCGGCAGCAACCCATAGAGTACCAACGCAATAATTGCCGGTTTCTCGCTAAACCCCATCACCGGCACCGCTATCGCTAGCACTGCCACCGGCGGGAAGGTTTGCCCTATCGCCACCACCGTTTCTACAACCGAACGAAATTCCTTCCCTGCCGGACGCGTAACGGCAATGCCTGTTGCAACGCCAAAAAACACGGCGATCAGGCTGGAAATCAGCACCAGCAACACGTGAGCTTCCAATAACGACCAGAACGTATCCTGTAAATAAATAGGGCGATCGAGATTGGGGAACCAGGCGGCAAATAGGCCATGCAGCGATGGCATGCCAAATACCAATCCCAGCAGTAGTAATATTGCCAAAACCAATGGATCGGTAACTCTACGCCATAGCCAACGGCAAATAGATGAGGTCATGGCTGCTCCTGACTGGCGATCAGATCGGAAAAATAGAGCACGCCGAGAGGCTGTGATAATTCATCGATCACCTGCAATCTATCGGCTTTACGTGAGACAAACAGCGAAAGCGCTTCCCGCAGGCTGGTTGACGCCAAAATCGGCTCTCCCGCCACGCTTTCCCCAACCCTCATACGCTGCGCCGCCCAACCAAGTGCCAACAGTTTGATCCCCAAATCGCTCCGGCCAAAGAAATCACGCACAAAATCGTTAGCCGGCTGCGTCAACATTTGAATTGGCGTGCCTTGCTGCACCACTTTCCCCTGATCCAATAGCACAATGCGATCGGCCAGATTCAAGGCTTCGTCAATATCATGGGTTACCAGCACTATGGTTCGGCCTGACATTTGGTGTATACGGGCAATTTCAAACTGTAACGCTGAGCGAGTCACCGGATCCAGCGCGCCGAAAGGTTCATCCATCAACAGCACTTCCGGGTCGGCAGCCAACGCTCTGGCAACCCCAACCCGCTGCTGTTGCCCACCCGAAAGCTCATGAGGATAACGGTGGCGGAACTGATCCGCATCCAGTTGCAACAGATTCAATAACTCCGTGACCCGCTGGCGGATTTTCTCACGCGGCCATTTAAGCAGTTGCGGAACGGTGCCGATATTTTGCTCTACCGTCCAATGCGGAAACAGGCCGATAGATTGAATCGCGTAGCCCATCCGACGGCGCAAATCTTCGGGTTTGAATTTTTGAATTTCTTCACCGGCAAAGTGAATTTGCCCTTCATCGTGCTCGATCAGCCGGTTAATCATTTTTAACGTCGTGGACTTACCCGAGCCAGAAGTGCCGATCAAGACGGTAAACTCCCCTTTGGCAATATCCAGTGAGAGATTATCTACCGCCAGTTTGCCGGCAAAATATTTACTAACCTGATAAAAATGAATCATCGGCGGGTCACATCCAGAAAAGAAACCATAAATTTAAACAGTGAATCAACAACGATGGCCATCACTATCACCGGTATAACGCCCAGCAACACCAAATCCAATGCGCTGCTTAATAATCCCTGAAACACGATAGCGCCTAATCCACCGGCACCAATCAGGGCTGCAACCACCGCTAACCCGACGGTTTGCACTGCCACAATGCGAATGCCCGATAGAATCAACGGCAACGCCAGCGGGATTTGCACCCGAACAAACAGTTGGCTACCGGTCATCCCCATTCCCCGCGCCGATTCCATCACGCTATCCGGTACGCTTTCCAATCCGGCAACCACGCTGCGAACCAACGGCAGCAAGGCATAAAGTACCAATGCAATAATTGCCGGAGCCAGACCGATCCCGCTCACTCCCAGCTTTGCCAGCCACGGCCAGGCTGCGGCTAACCCCGCCAGCGGCGCGATCAGCAAACCAAATAACGCAATAGAAGGCACCGTCTGGATGATATTTAGCACGGAAAAAATAGCGGTTTTCAGGCGATAAGAACGAAAGCACAGCATCCCAAGCGGGATTCCCAGCAAAACGGTAGGAATAACTGTCGCCAACAAAATTCCGAGGTGCTGCCAGAAGGCATCAGCGAAGACGTCCTGTCGGTTGGCATATTCCTTCATCAGCGACAGTTGATCCAACTGACCGATAAACAACAGAATAATCACAGGGGCGAGTACCTGCACGCTGGCTAACATACGCCACAGCGGGCTGGTAATTGCTCTGGAAAGGCTATCGACGGCAATCAGAAAGGTTAATCCGGCCATTAGCCAGAAAGCGCCGCTCAGCGAAGTGCGAACCAGGCTCTCTTCGCCACCGGAAAGCTGAAAGGCAGTAAATCCCGCCAACCAGACCAAACCGAATAGCAGCAACTCCGCCATCAGGACAATAACCGCGTAAATCCAAGGTTTAGGGGAAACGAAAGAAAGGGCAATCAAAGCGATAACGGGCAACAGCACTAACCCCACAGGCCCATGTAATAAAGACAAGAAGGCAATACCCTGCCCTGAAATCAACCGATTCTGCGCGTGGCTGAGAAAAGGAAGCCCGGCACCTGCCAAAATCAGCAACGTCACCAGCGCCAGCAGCACGCGGTTTTTGACTAACATAAACAAAAAGTCTCCATGACCGGCTAAAGATGCAATCCGTCGCCGGTCAGTATTTCATTACGAGGATTAACCTTTGATAAACCCTTTCTCTTTTAGATAGCTCGCGGCAACCTTCTTCGCATCCTGTCCTTCGACGGCAATCCGCGCATTCAGTTTTTGCAGGGTTGAGCCATCAAGAGTTGCAAAAACCGGATTCAACACGGCAGAAATTTCAGGATGCTGCTTCAGCGTCGCTTCGCGGATAATCGGCGCCGGGGCATAAATCGGTTGAACGCCTTTAGGGTCAGTCAGCGTTTGTAAGCCCAAAGCGGCCACTGGGCCGTCAGTGCCGTAAGCCATAGCCGCATTCACACCGGAGGTTTGCTCCGCCGCCGCTTTAATGGTGACAGCCGTATCGCCTCCCGCCAGCGACAGCAGTTGGTCCTGATTTAATTTGAAGCCATACGCCTGCTCAAACGCAGGTAACGCATCTGGGCGTTCAATAAATTCTGCCGAAGCCGCCAGTTTGAACTGACCACCATCGCTTATCCATTTGCCTAAATCAGCCAGCGTCTTAAGATTATTTTGACTGGCTAAATCCTGACGAACCGCAATGGTCCAAGTATTGTTTGCCGGCGCTGCATCCAGCCAGACCAGCTTATTTTTTTCATAATCCAGCGCTTTGACTTTCTCGTAACCGGCCTGAGCGTTTTTCCACGCCGGATCTTTTTCATTTGAGAAGAAAAAGGCACCGTTGCCGGTATATTCAGGATAAATATCAATTTCACCCGCGCTGATCGCCGCTCGCACCACTTTGGTCGTACCCAACTGAGATTTGTTGGTGGTTTTAATATTATTGGCCTCCAGAACCTGCACAATAATATTGCCCAGCAGTGAGCCTTCAGTATCGATTTTAGACCCCACACGCACGCTATCTGCCGCCTGTGCCAGACCAGTCGTCAGGCTTAACATGATGGTTGCCAGTGCTATAACAGGTCTAAGGGTAAGGGTTAGTGCCATCGGTTTGCCTCTTATCATCGAAGGATTTTAATGAGTTACAGGGTTCTTTATGACCCAATAACTATTAACAAATCAATAACTATGTCGACTTTATTTGCCTTAGTCGTTCGTTTAATCTTCAGCGGCTATCCATTAAACCTACGCAAACTTAGCCACTTCTCCCAGCTATCATCATGATGGGTAGTCAGCCCCAAGGTCGTGAAACGGGTGAATTTCAACCTCGCTCGGCTGGCATGCATACTCGCCTAACCATACAGTATAGCCATTCACCACAAATCCCCCGCGGCGCTACTGATAAGCCCGTATTAATCCCTACCAAGGGAACGGGAAAAATTCGAGCCAACGCGCAATAGGGAAAGATAGTGACGAGAGAAAAGCCTCTGTGCCCAATTTAGATATATAGTTGTAAGCTAAATATTTTCATTAACCCACGGACAGGTGACTTTCGATGAACCCTTCTTTTCTGGTTAGCCCGCACTGGCTGGCTGAACATTTAGACGATAAACAAGTGGTTATTCTGGATGCCCGGCTGTCACCGCCGGGGCTAAACCCTAAACGCGATATTCAAGCCGAGTTTGAGCAAGGCCATATCCCCGGTGCGGTTTTCTTTAATATTGATGAGGTTTCCGACCACAGTACCGATCTGCCTCACATGTTGCCCAGCGCCGAAGCATTCGGTGAAGCAATGGGTAAATTGGGTATCAACGATCAGCACACGATAGTGTTGTATGACGATGGCAACCTTTTCTCAGCCCCGCGAGGCTGGTGGACATTTCGCACTTTTGGCGCCCGTGACGTTCGCGTGCTGGAAGGCGGTATTGAACAGTGGAAACAAGCCGGTTTGCCACTGGAAAGCGGGCCAGCCAATCCGGCTCCACAGTGGTTTACCGCCACGCTAAACGAGAAATCTGTTAAAAATTACGAGCAGGTTCTCGCCGCTATAGACGAACCGGACACGCAGATCCTGGACGCGCGCCCGACGCCACGGTTTGCTGGCGCGGAACCGGAACCTCGCCCCGGCCTGCGATTAGGGCATATTCCCGGCAGCATCAATATTCCCTGGGGCCAGATGATTGAGCAAGGCCAGCTCAAATCGCCAGAGATTCTGCGGGATATTTTCCAATCTAACGGTGTCGATCTGGAAAAACCGATCGTTGTTAGCTGTGGTTCCGGCGTAACCGCTGCGGTACTGGCATTGGGGTTACACGCAATAAAAGCTCGTTCTGTATCTTTATATGACGGTTCCTGGGCCGAATGGGGTGCATCAGATTTTCTCCCCATTGAAGTTAGCCCCAGATAACCTCTACGATTATTAATAATCTAAATGGCCGGATTAATATCCGGCCACTGCGGATTTGGATAGATAACAAACGCCTCAAACAAAGTCTGGGCAGATATCAACTTCAACATTATGGCCATCAAAATACATTTTAGTTAACAGTTCAGGGGTAATTAATTTAGTTAATGAAAAAAAGCAAATAACATTCGTTTATACGAATATCAAATTTAATGAAGTTTAATAAAAATCCGCATTAGAAATAATAATAATCATAAAAAATCCATTTAATTCATCATTCATTAATTTATTCTTTAAACAGTGAAAAAGTGAAAAAGTGAAAAAGTGAAAAAGTGAAAAATACAATAACGGCGAACCAATGCCCGCCATTATCATTATGTCATATTAAAACGACTATTTTTTAGGACCGCGCACCCGCAGAGTCAGGCCCTTCAGGAAGTAACGCAGCACCTGATCGCCACAAGGACGGAAGTTTTTGCTGTCGTCCTTACGGAACAACGCGTTCAATTCAGGTTTGGACACCGGAAAATCAACGGAGGTGAAGATATCGTGCATATCGGTATCTTTCAACTCGAAGGCTACGCGCAGCTTTTTCAGCACAATATTATTAGTGATACGTGCTTCAATAGACGGAGCTGGGAATTTGTCATCCTTACCACGCTTAAAGAAGATCAGACCGTTAAGAAAATGAGCCATGACCTCATCAGGACAATTCTGGTAACCAGCTTCGTCTTCTTTCTTAAGGAAATTAACGACATCCGCGCTGTTCACTTCAAAATCAGTTAACTTGATGATTTCTACGATTTTAGCATCGTTAACATTAAGCATATAGCGAACACTGCGGAGCACATCGTTGTTGATCATATTACTGCCCTATTCCAATTAATTTAATAGACGTGTGCGAATGTCGCAAGAATAACAAAAAAGCTTCTTTAACGTCTGGCGGGCAGTATTATATAGAGATAATCCTTTTTTCTCAATGTAAATTTAATTTGATATAATCGTGAAAAAAGCAAGTAATTATTAAATACAAAATAACGACATTATTCAAAATCACAAATAAACGTTAAACAAAAACAAATATAAATTGACAACTGATTAGTAAAATAACATATCAGAACCCAACCACACAAAAATGCGCCTGATTGGGCTCTGGTATAAAAACAGAAATTACTTATCGTTAGTGATAACGCACAGATCTCTTGAGTCTGATTTATACGGGCTAATCTCTTCGCCAATAATGTATTTATTGCGCAACATGGCAGATATTTTATCCATCACCATCACAATAACCACCATAATCAACGTAATAAACATCACCACATCCCAGTTCCATAAACGCATATTCTCTGCGTAAACCAAACCGATACCGCCAGCACCGACAAAACCTAACACTGCCGCAGAACGGGTATTAGACTCTATCTGATACAGGCTAAGCGCCAGAAAAGTTGGAAACGACTGGGTGAAAATACCAAAGCGGTGTTTTTGTAATGGGTTGGCCCCCATTGCAGTTAATCCACGGCTAGGGGATTTATCGACTGCCTCGTGTCCCTCAGCATAGAGTTTACCCAGTAAGCCCATATCCTGCATAAAAATGGCCAGAACCCCCGCTAACGGCCCCATTCCTACGGCACGAACAAAAATCAGCCCCCAAATCGCCATATCGATACCGCGAAAAACATCGAGAAAACGGCGCACAACAAAAGAGGTAACTCGTAATACCGGCGTATCCATGACATTACGGGCAGCAAGAAAGGACAGTGGCAACGCAATAAACGTCGCTGTAAGCGTACCGGCGAATACAATGGCTAAAGTAATAAAAATCTGACCAAAGTAATATTTAAACGGCCAGTTGATAAAATCATGCCAGACAAACATTCTCAGGAAATAGCGCCCTATTTGCTGGCTGCCGTGAACGAAGGCAGACCAGGGAATACCAAAGAAATTAAAGAAGAAAATATAATAGAAAACAATGGCCACGCCGATGCCAACGACCAAGCGAAGATAGCGCCGCTGCTGCGAGAAAAGGGTCGGATGTTGCTGCTTCAGAGAAATCACATCGGCTGGCGAAAGCGTATTCGTCATCATTAAGCGGCTCCTTCCACAACACGTTTACGTAATTTTCCGGAGGCGTAATCTAGTAATGAAACCACGGTAATAATCAGCAACAGCGTGATGCTGACCTGATCATAACGATCCAACTTAATAGACGTCATTAGCTCTTGTCCTATTCCGCCCGCGCCGACCAAACCCAGTATGGTTGACTGGCGAAAATTAATTTCCAATCGCATAAAGCTGTAAGACAGAAAGATAGGTTTCACCTGCGGCCAAAGACCAAAACGCATACGTTGCAATTTACTAGCACCACAAGCTGTCAAACCGCGAACAGGTTTATTTGAGGCAGTTTCAATAGACTCATAGAATAATTTGGTCAGGCTACCTATCGTATGTAACGCCAGAGCCAAAAAACCGGGAATCGCGCCAATACCAAAAGCCATAACAAACATGACTGCCCAAGCTAATTCTGGCATGGTACGTAAAAATGCAACAAAGGTACGAATCGCTAATCTGACTGGTGCTGGGCTGTGGGTGTTATTAGCCGCCAGAAAAGCCAAAATACAGGCGACAATAACCGAGAGAATGGTTGCGGCAATGGCAAGCTGTAGCGTCTCCCAAATTAGCGGTAGCTGAATATTCAGGCGATAGCCCCAATATGCCAATGAACCTTCGGTACGCCCATCGGCAAATAAAACCGGCCAGTGAAGTACAGGAATTGTTTCAGCCAGATAGTCAAAAAAAATGTGGGAATGAAACTAGAACGGTGTGAAGATTAAATTCAGCAATACTGCCTGCACCCAAATAGAGTACAACCAGAGCTAAAGACCATATTAAGGTTTCGCGTTTTTGCTTACTGCGAACCTGCTGGTAATAATGATTGAAATCAGTATTCAAAATAACTTACCGCCTGAAAACCGATAGCTCCGGTATTCCGTTCCTGAGCTATCCTATTCATTATATCAACCGACTTAACGGTCGCCTTTAGTTAGATCGCGCTTCAAATCAATGACGGTTTGGTATTCGCTCAATGAGGTTTCCTCAATATGCTGCTTGCCCCCTACCGCTTTGATAAAACAGGCATGGTCTTCTTTATCCAGTTTTTTGATAGCCGCAACCAACTGCGCTTTGAATGCTGGCGGTAAAGCACTGCGAACAAGAATTGGGCCATTAGGAATTAACGGAGACTGCCAGATAATCCTAATCTGTTTCATTAAATCGGGATGATCCATACGAATCATGCGAGTGAAAGCTCCGCTAGTATAACCGGTATTATAATCGCCGATCATTGATGCCCAGGTTACCGCGCCGGCAAACTGACCATTAATAACGCCAAGGATGTCTTGCTCATGACCACCGGAGAACGTCACGCTGGAGAAGAAATTGTTATATTTATTGTCCGGCGTTCCGCCGAATTTCTGTTTAAAGCTCTGATTAGGGATCAGGAAACCCGAAGTTGAATCCGGGTCGGCAAAACCAAAGGCTTGCCCCTTTAAATCCTCCATTTTCTGGTAAGGGCTGTCTGCCTTCACCACGACCACAGAGTGATAGCCGCGAGACTGATCGGTATCATCGACGACAATACCGACCAAATCGACGGCCTTAGGGTCTTTAATATAAACCGAGGCGAAAGATGACGGTGACATACTCAGCACCATATCAATCTTTCCACCGAGTAATCCTTGAATGACCCCAGAATAATCCGAAGCATTATGCAAATTGGTTTTTACTTTTAATTCTTTGTCCAAAAATTCTTTTACACACATATTATCGCCAATCTGCTGTGTTGCATTTTGGCCACCGAGAATACCCAAATTGATTTCTTTCGGTGCATCTGCCGCCGTGGCGTTAAATACCATCATCGCACCTGCCACTAACGAAGTAACACTCATTACTTTTTTCATTAAAATAACCTATGTCCGTAGAGGATTAATGGAAATTAATGCAAAACATCTGTTGCTTCATCGTTGTAAATATCATGAATAATACTGTCACTTAGTTGATCAGGATGACCGTCAAATATAATTTTTCCTTGCGCAATACCAATCACTCGCGTGCAGTAATCTTTAACTAATGCCACCGAATGTAAGTTCACCACCACCGCAATATCGTTTTCACTGATTTTTTGCAGCGTATTCATTATTCGGGTGGTATTTTTTGGGTCGAGGGAGGCTACAGGCTCATCGGCCAATAGAATTTTAGGGTTTTGCATCATCGCGCGACAAATAGCCACGCGTTGCATTTGCCCTCCGGATAAATTTTCGGCGCGCTGCAACGCATGTGGCAACATATTCAACCACTGCAAGAGCTCGACGGCTCTGGCTCGGTCACGCTCGGCAAATATTTTAAAAAATGATTTAAGCGTTGAGGTATGACTTAATCTTCCGAGTAACACATTGGTCATAACATCGAGGCGAGGAACCAGACAGAAATCCTGAAAAATCATTCCACACTTGGCACGCCATTTACGCATTTGTTTGGCCGTCAGCGAGGCAATATTTTGCGTTTCCCCACTCTCCTGATAGTTAAGAATCTCTCCACCGCTGGAAGAAATGGTGCCATTCAATATATGAAGTAACGTTGATTTTCCTGCGCCTGAGCGGCCAATAATCGCTACAAATTCTCCAGCATGGAGTTCAAAATTGATGTTATCCAACACCTTATGCTGCGATGCATAGGCTTTCATCAATCCTTTAACCGCCAGAACCTTTTTTTTCGTTTCCGGTGCAGTATCAGGATAATCTGGCGCATATTGAAGTAATGCCTGGCCCATAGAATGTCTCTCAGATTGCAGGTTATCTTTGAGCCATTAACGGATATTTTTATTACAGAGAAATGATAGTTTGATGAGAGAAAGGTGACATGTGATTGCCACCTTTCTTTAGAGAAGATGAGTCTTTCTTGTTAAATCAGCTACGAATTTTACGGTAGATAAACAGCACAACCAAGGCACCGATAACTGCGACGACAAAGCTACCAATGTTAAAGCCGTCTACTCTGCCCATCCCAAAGAAAGTACTGATATAGCCACCGACCAAAGCACCGACCACACCAAGAATGATGGTCATAAAGAATCCGCCACCGTCTTTACCTGGCATAATCCACTTAGCCAGAATACCGGCGATGAGACCAAAGATAATCCAGGATAGAATCCCCATACGTCCTCCAAATATTGAATAAACCTGACGGTCTGTGCTTTATCAGCTGAGTGATTATTAGCTATTCACAGCGTCCATTACAGTATTAAGTTAAGACCTTATTAGGTAAATCCGCAAATCTGTACGCTTCATCCAAGAATAAAAATAAATTTTTTATCCCGCTAAAACACAACTACTCGACCGATTAAATAACCGGTTCTCTTGGCGCGAAAATATGATTCACCTGCCGCTGACGCATTTTCGCTAACAAATCGTAGCCGCCGTTTGGTAGCGAATGCGCAAACTCCCGCTCACTGGTAAATATCGGACTGGCCCAATAAATGTTTACCGGATCGCCCTGCTGCTCCGGCAACGTCAGACTGACGTGCTCAGAGTATAGATTGGCCGATAATACATAGCCTTCGTAACCCTGAGGGGCGACTTCAGACTCCAGTGCATGGCCTTCTCCCAGCCAGCTTATTTTTCCCCACGGAACATGGGCAAAACCGGCTAAAGCACTCGCCATGCGAACGGCGTTGTCTTCGTTGACATATTGACTATCCACTGCCATCGCTAATTCTATTCGACGATATTTCCCGGCATCATCATTAAATAAAATCTCAACCCAAGGCTGCGGACGAATACTGACACCCAGCGTCAGAAAATAATAAACTCCATCCTTTTCATGCTGAGAGATCGCCATTGGCGGCCATCTGCCCTGATCAATAGCATAATACTTTTGCGCCGGACCAAAATGTTGCTCATAGCGTCGAATATATTCCACTTGCATACTGGGCCAGGGATTACCTTCCTCCTGCTGCCAGACTCGCCAAAATTGTCGAGTACGTTCCGCCTGAGCATATTGCGTATTAGTAGACGCAGACCCCAAAGGTAAAGTGAGTGGATTCTCTTTAATACAGCTAGCGGAGTAACAGACAGAGTGATCGATATACAAACTCCAGCCGGGAATCACCGCCAATAATTGCCCCTGATACCACAGCGCTGCGCCGTCATCACTTTCTGACCAGATAATCTTAATATATTGCGCATCCAATGCTTCTTCACCAGCAATATTTCGACAATAGGCCGCAGCCAAACGCGGGGCAAGCCCCTGCTCAATAGCCGCGTTATCATCTAACTGGGGAGCCGCAGTCAGATTTCTTACCCAGCAGGCACGCACCGGAAAACGATCTTCAACGGACTCCAACGGGTAAATATAGAAATAAACCACACGCTGATCTTGTTGCACCACAGCCACCAGTGTCTGGTTTTCATTACTGACTTCGGCCAGCACTTCTGATTCTTTCATATCGCCTCAACTTTATCGGCAAAGAATAATTATCGGGCAACGGGCGGATTATTCCCTTACTCCAGATAAAATTAGCCTAATTATGCTACCAGTGTAAAACGTCTTAGCCGTTTAAATCATTGGAAAAAGTCTCAAAAAACCATTATATGAAAGAAAAATGGCTCGATTAATGCCCATTCGCTACATGAAAAATCGAATGATAAAAATAAAATACGCCCAAATCGATATAATAAAATTTTCTTGTATCAAGTCGTGTCTATGGCTCTTGACTCAGTGGGTTAATCTATCGTTATTTTACTAAAACTCCATACGAGGAAAGCCTATCCAGTACCTTAATCATGGTGACGAATCTTCTTTCACGCTAAAATAAGTTCAGATATCACACGACAGAATTGAAGGTTCCCATGGCTTATATCCCTAAAAACTATGCCCGGCTGGAAAGCGGTTACCGCGAGAAAGCGCTAAAACTCTTCCCGTGGGTTTGCGGAAAGTGTTCCAGAGAGTTTGTGTATTCTAATCTGCGTGAGTTGACCGTACACCACATTGATCACGACCACGGCAATAATCCGGAAGATGGCAGCAATTGGGAGATGTTGTGCCTGTTTTGCCACGATCACGAGCATTCTAAATATACCGAAGCCGATCAATACGGATCGACGGTTATTGCCGGAGATGACGCGCAGAAAGATCAGGGTGTCGCTACTCACAACCCTTTTGCCAATCTCAAAACTCTATTAAAAAAATAATGGTCTGTTTACCGGTGAGAATACCTATATCGTTATTTTCACCGGTCAATTGCCAAATTTGTACCTTACTGCAATGCCGGGATCTTAGAAGCCCAGTAATTGCCGATAAGTACGAGGTTCCAGCATATCTGCGGTTAATCCTAGGGTTGAGGCAAAAAGACTGCATTGCAGCTTTAATTCTGCCAATTCATTCGGATCATCTGTCATCACCGCAATTTCAGCAAAATTTCCCACAGACTCCAAATGGTCGACCGTAATGTGAAATTGGCCGATAAAATAGATACTGCGGTTCTTTTCCAGGGTAAATACCGGCTGATAGCCTAAAGTCACCAGCATACTCGAAATCTTGCCCAAATCCTCGACCCGGCTGGCTTCGCATCGCTCGCTTCCCGGCCCTTTGACAATCCATAGCCGAATACCCGACGGGTTCATTTCACGCAATATCATACTGATATTTTGCCGTGCAAGACCGCCATCACAAGCATCCAGATAACAATCTTTTTCATGATTATTGAGAGCAAAAATCTCTGCATCCTGCGTTTCTATTCGCCTCAATAGGTTACGGATATTCTGTACTCGAAATTTTAATTCAACCTCATATTTCCCAACAAAATGCTCACTCATTGAATCCGCCCTGATAGGAAAATAGTCGTAAGAAAACCTTATATCTACTCAATTATGCCTTAAGTCTGTTAGCCACAGGTTGATATAAGCTGGATCAAATCCGATGCGATTAACACCCATGGTTATAAATAGCCTTCAGTGTGTGAAATAGATCACAAACTCGGCCCCACAGTAGGGAAAGAAACCTCAGCCTCATGTTTACTTCATGGCAACGAAAGAAAGCATCGATTTCAACAAATAAGCTATTCAGATTTACTTTCGCAGCAAAACAGGATGTTCGTACTCTAGGTGAGAAAAATGAATCGTACCGATGGTGACAACAATCAGGAATTATTGCAGCAACTGAAAAATATTGTTGGTGAGAGTTACCTTCTGACAAAAGAGCGACAAACCAAACGTTACCGGACCGGATTCCGTTCGGGTCAAGGGGAAGCTCTGGCCGTTGTTTTCCCCGCAACGCTAATGCAGCAATGGCAAATACTGCAAGCCTGCTTGGCCGCAGATAAAATCATTATTATGCAGGCAGCCAATACAGGCCTGACGGAAGGATCCACTCCCAGTGGAAATGATTACGATCGCCAGATTGTTATTATCAACACGCTGCGACTCAATCAGATTCAGTTATTGAATAATGCCGAACAGGTGATTGCTTTCCCCGGCAGTACGTTGAATGAACTGGAGAAACGCTTAAAACCCTTTGGTCGCGAACCCCACTCCGTTATTGGCTCATCCTGTATCGGTGCTTCGGTTATTGGCGGCGTTTGCAATAATTCCGGCGGTTCACTAATACAACGTGGCCCGGCTTATACGGAAATGGCACTTTTTGCTCAGATAAATGAGCATGGCGAACTTCAATTAGTTAACCATCTTGGTATCCATCTGGGTGACACGCCGGAAGATATTCTTTGGCGTTTAACCCGTGCCGATTATGGCCCGGAAGATATTGGTCATGGCGAGCAGAAAGCCTCGGATCATGATTATGTTGAACGAGTGCGAGATGTGGATGCCGATACGCCGTCGCGTTTTAATGCTGATAAACGGCGCTTATTTGAAGCCTCCGGCTGCGCAGGAAAGCTCGCAGTTTTTGCCGTCCGTTTAGATACTTTCCCAGCGGAGTCTCAGCAACAGGTATTTTATATTGGCACCAATGACACCAAGGTGCTGACAGAATTACGTCGTACTATTTTACGTGATTTTAAACACTTACCGGTTGCAGGAGAATATATGCACCGGGACGTTTTTGATATCGCCGAAATTTATGGCAAAGACACTTTTATCATGATCAATTCTATGGGTACGGATAAGATGCCGACTTTCTTTACCCTAAAAGGAAAGATCGATGCCCGACTGAATAAAGTTCCTTTTTTGATCAACAATATCACCGATCGTGTCATGCAGGGCTTCAGCCGTATTTTGCCTAGCCATCTTCCTAAACGCCTGAAAAGCTACCGAGATAAATATGAACATCACCTGATGCTGAAAATGTCCGGTCAGGGAATAGCGGAAGCTAACGAGCATTTACGTCGATTTTTCGCAACGGCGGAAGGTAACTATCTGGTTTGCACCGCTGACGAAGGAAAGAAGGCCTTTTTACATCGTTTTGCCGCCGCCGGTGCAGCAGTTCGTTACCATTCAGTTCATAGCGATAAGGTCGAAGATATATTGGCTTTGGATATTGCTCTGCGCCGCAATGACGATCAGTGGTTTGAAACCTTGCCTGAAGAAATAGACCGCCGTTTGGTAGCAAAACTCTACTATGGTCATTTTATGTGTCACGTTTTCCATCAGGATTATATTGTCAAGAAAGGCGAGAGTCCGCAGGAAATCAAAGATAAGATGTTAGAAATTCTGCAGGCGAAAGGCGCTGAATACCCCGCCGAACATAATGTTGGCCATCTCTATTTGGCTAAACCTGAATTAAAGGCTTTTTATCAGGCAATAGATCCAACCAACAGTTTTAATCCAGGGATAGGAAAAACCTCAAAACATAAGTGCTGGCGTTAGTAAGGTTTGAGCTATCTTTCAGTCAAGTCTTAAAAATCAGTATGATTGGTAAGAAGTACCGCGAAATGGAAAAAGATAAACTATAGTGAGATCACATTGCCAGCCTGGGTTGGCGTTATTTTCACTCTCTTTGAGGGGAAACAAATGAAGATTATATTATGGATTATCGCGATAATTTTTATTGTCGGCCTGCTGACTATTACCGGTGTCTTCAAGCTTATTTTTTAAAGTTGGTTGAATTCGCGGTTATCCTACCGCGAATTCATTTTAATCCGTTAAACACCTGCATCCTGCGTATTCCTGCCTCTTAATCTTCTATCATTCAGATACTTTCGCTAAACGTCCCTGAGCATCTTTTTGCTGTCGATAACTTTTAGCCGCACCTGGAATGGGCGCTGCTTTGCCGGTTTCAAGCCAACTGCGTAATCGGTTAGCATCAGCAAAATGCGTATATTTACCAAAAGCATCTAATACCACCAAAGCGACCGGACGATTATTAATGACCGTGCGCATCACCAGACAATGCCCCGCCTCATTAGTAAAACCCGTTTTTGTCAGCTGAATATTCCACTTATCGTTATAAACCAGATGATTGGTATTACGGAAAGGTAAGGTGTAATTCGGATTACGGAAAGTCGCCATTTTTTCAGTAGAGGTACTCAACTGACCAATGAGCGGATACTGCTTACTGGCCAGCAGCAACTTACTGAGATCGCGCGCAGTAGAAACGTTCTGGGTTGATAGCCCTGTCGGTTCTACAAAATGGGTATGGGTCATGCCTAAGGATTTGGCTTTAGCATTCATAGCAGCAATAAATGCACTATACCCACCGCGATAATGGTGAGCCAAACTGGCCGCGGCGCGATTTTCGGATGACATTAATGCCAGTAATAACATGTCCTTACGGTTTATTTCGCTATTGACTCTCACTCGCGAAAATACACCTTTTAATTCTTTAGTTTGATGAATATCAACTGAAATAATCTCATCAAGCGGCTGTTTGGCATCCAGAGCCACCATCGCGGTCATCAGTTTAGTGATTGAGGCAATGGGTACTACGTGGTCAGGATTATTACTATAAATAACTTTGTTGGTTTTTAAATCGACAACCATCGCGCTGCCAGAGGCTAACTCCAACGGAGCTGCCTGTTGTACGCCAGCACTGGTGGTGGCGAAACTCGTCACAGGAACGCTCAAGGCCGTAGCCGATAAAATAAACAGACTTAATATTGATAAACGTATTTTCACATGCATATGGATTGGCTTAGGTGACGTGGGTTGGACTCCAAGCAGTATAAGTTACCCATATAAACTGCGCATCAGACATTCTTTAAATCATTGTTACAAAGATTTAAAAGGGTCGCTTACGATTATTGACAATCGCGCGACTAACATAAAAAAACGTTCTCTGAATATCGTTAATTTCCATTAGTTATTCTAATAGCAAAGAAGATATAGCCTTATTGAAAGTTAAGTTATTCCTAGATGAACATTAAACAAAAAAACAAATCTAAGTTAAATTAAGTCACTATTTCCATTTATAAAAAACACATTTAAACAATCACTAAACAGAAAGGAGAAAGCACTTGAACACAGACGCGTAATTATAATAATGACAAATTGATTTGCAATTATAAGAGTAAGGTTAGTTCTAAATGACATATGGCAGTGACGATAACTACAAGACCGGCGCAATATTATTTATATTAATTTACAGCGTAATATGGATTGCGATCTCATCTAATCTAGATCCGGCTGTTCCCTACGATGCCGTAGAGTCCCTGAATTGGGCGAATAGCCTCGAATTTGGCTCACCGAAAAATCCCTATATCGTTGGCGCAGTTACGGCTATAGGTCTACTCATCAACCCACTGATAAACCTTGCGTTATATTGGTATGTTTCGCATTTTACCGTTATTGCCGTCGGTTTATGGGGTGTTTTCCTTCTGAGCCGAAGACTGTTTGGCAGTTACAAAATCGCATTTTTCTCTATGCTCGCGCTAAATTTATCTGGCGTTATCAATTTTGATATAATTTCTTATAATGACAATTATCTACTTGTGATGTTTTGGCCGTACTTATTCTTATTTTTCGTTGAATCTATTTATGATAATAAAGCTTACTGGTATGCCTTAGCTGTCGTTTGCGGGTTAGCCGCCATGTCAAAATACTCCAGCTTTGCATTTTTTCCGTTTATGCTTATTTATGCCTTCTCGACGAAAAAAGGACGAGAATCCTGCAATAGCAAAGAGTTCTATCTTTCGTTATTACTATTTTTACTTATTATCGCCCCCAATATTTTTTGGCTTTATCAGCACGACTTTGCCGCCTTCAATTGGGTTGATTCACAAATAAACGCGGGACTTAACAGTAAAGTACTGGTTTCCGCTCTTGTGGTTTTCTACCCCATTATCATCATCATTCTGCTACTCAAAATGCTGAATGCCACATTGGTACAGCCGGACTCAGACGAAAAGAAAGCCGTTCTTTTCGTGTTTACCCCGCCACTTATACTGATATTCGGCTATTTCCTGTTTAACAGCGGGGGACGAATCACCGAATGGTTACAGCCTTTTACCGTATTATCCCCTGTTATCGCTCTTTGCTTCCTTAATGTCGAACGAGTGAAATCCTGGCGAGGCATCAATCTATCTCTGTTAATTGTCGCGGCTGCGGTTTGTCTGGGTTACGCGACAGTGTTGTATAAAGATATTCGCGGCGCAGGCAGCAAATTTAACTATATCCAACCGCTAAGCGCCGAAATTAATCAAATCTGGCGAGATAAATATCAAGTTCCACTTCGCTACGTCGGCGGTGGCTATTTCTCACAGTGGCTGACTTTCTACGCCCCAGACCGTCCCCTTATGGCGGAAAAATGGTCTAATAATGAAAAACCTAATCTCTACACCCCCAATATTTCAGAAAAAGAGATTTCCCAAGCCGGTGGTTTATTTCTGAGTTCGCTGAATTCTTCCTGTCAGGATGCTGATTTTCAGCATGTTCTGCGTTCCTTCCCAGGCTTGCCTATTTCCGAGATGAATGACTATGTTTTTGTTACCCGGCAGGGAAAAGAAATGAAGTGGTGCCTAGCTTTTGTCTCGCCCGCAGAACAATCTTCACAATAAAGGATACGTACTGACTCAGCCCATGGTTATACCATGGGAAAAAGTCATCGCTAGCGGCAAAAAAGCTTATGCTTGGCACATCAGGCAAAGCATAAAGAAAAGGCACAATACAATGATGCTTCATCAGCACCCGAAAATCGCTACCACGGTGGAAAAACGGGCCATTCAGGTTAGTAATCTGGATAACAAACAGCTAAGTTCAGCCCCTGAGAACCTAAGCACAATGTCAGGATTACAACAGCTCAGCCTGTACAATAACTGCCTGACAGCGTTTCCCGAAGAGATTATCTCATTGCAGAAGTTGCAGGTACTTAATTTATCCTGCAACAACATTCCATCGATACCGGCCAGTATCGGCGAATTATCGTCGCTTTGCATGTTAGATCTCGGTCATAACCGTATACAAAACCTCCCTCAAGAACTCGGGAGGTTAAAACAGCTGGAATATCTTTATATCAGCGATAATCATCTGAGTGATTTGCCCGCAACTTTGGCTGAGCTACAGCATTTGACCTATCTAAATGTGACCGATAATCAGCTGGAAGAAATTCCCTCAGCTATATTTTCTCTCTCAGCATTGAAAGAGCTTCGACTGTATAACAATGCGATTAGAGCTATACCTTCGGCCATAGGGCACCTTCATCAGATACAAGAGTTGCATTTGATGAAGAATAAAATTGCTTCAATCGCTCCTGAAATTGCCGCCCTGAAGCAACTACACGTGCTGGATATTTCAGATAATTGTCTGGATTATTTACCTAATGAGTTTTGTGTCCTGCCCCAGCTAACTGATGCTAATTTTCGCTTTAATCAACTCTCCCAGCTACCAGAAAACTTTGGCGCACTGAAAAATCTGCACAGTCTGGATTTACGCGCCAATAAACTTTCCACCCTGCCGGAAAGCTTCTCAGAATTGAGCCAGTTAAAGCGCTTGGATTTACGCTGGAATAACTTCTCCGAATTGCCAGAAGTACTCGCCCCGTTTATTGCACGAGGCTGTCTGGTACATATCTGATATTGTTTGCTGGAAGGAGGCGTTTCACGTAGCAGGGGTTTTGTTCGGGTCAATGTTATGCCGTTAGCAAAAATCCGTTAACGGCATATAGCTTGCGCGATGTCCTGCGAGGTTTTCAGCGCGCGAATTTCAGTAAATAGCTCGGTAGCTTCGTCATATTCTTTACGTAAATATCCTAGCCACTGCTTAATTCGGGCTACGTGGTACAGACCGGTGTCACCCTGCTTTTCCAGATGAACATATTTTTGCAGCAGCTTCACCACCTCGGGCCAAGGCATTCGAGGTTCGTTATATTTCACCACCCGACTCAGGTTCGGGACATTTAACGCGCCGCGCCCTAGCATCACCGCGTCACAGCCGGTCACTTTGATACATTCCTGCGCGCTGGCGTAATCCCAGATTTCGCCGTTAGCAATAACAGGAATAGTGAGCCTGCGACGTATATCACCTATCGCCTGCCAGTTAATACGATCGGCCTGATAGCCCTCTTCTTTGGTTCGCCCATGAACCGCCAGTTCAGTGGCTCCAGCCTGCTGTACAGCATCGGCAATTTCGAACTGACGATCGCTCGAGTCCCAACCTAAACGGATTTTTACCGTCACAGGTAAATGAGCGGGCACCGCTTCGCGCATCGCTTTAGCCCCTTGATAAATCAGCTCAGGATCTTTCAGTAAAGTCGCCCCACCGCCGCTACCGTTGACCAGCTTTGACGGGCAACCGCAGTTCAGATCCACGCCGTAGGAACCGAGTTCGACCGCGCGTGCGGCATTTTCAGCCAGCCATTCTGGGTATTGGCCTAATAATTGAATACGAACTAATGTGCCAGACGGAGTGCGGCTTTGATGATGCAACTCAGGGCATGAACGATAGAAGGATTTGGCTGGCAGCAACTGATCGACCACCCGCAAAAACTCGGTGATACAGAGATCGTAATCATTCACTTCGCTTAATAATTCGCGAACCAGTGAATCCAGAACGCCTTCCATCGGTGCCAAAAGTACCCGCATGACCTGATTACCTGCCTGCTGAAAAATAAGGTGGGAATATCTGCATCAAAATACCCCCTAAAAAAGACCGGCAATGATACGAGCGAACCTTGCGACAAGACAAGAAATAACGCGAATTTAGCCCGGAATAGCCGAATTTAGGACAAAAAAAACCGCTCGGCAATGAGCGGTTTTCCCTAAGCTCGAACGATTTACTCGCCCGGTTTACGGCTGCCCGGACGTGATGAAGGTGGCGCTGAACGGCGCTGACCGTCACCCTGACTGCGAGGTTTGCTGCTGTTGCCGCGGCTATCACCACGGCCGGCAACTGCACCGCCCTGTGAGCGGGTGGCACTGCCACGGCCCATACCAGGACGGGAAGCACCGCGTCCCTGACGACCGTTTTGGATCGGCTCAGCTCTGATGCTTGGGTCCGGCTCGTAGCCTTCAAGTGCGATACGTGGAATTTCACGTTTCAGCAGACGCTCGATATCACGCAGCAGTTTATGCTCATCGACGCAAACCAGAGAGATCGCTTCACCGGTACGTTCCGCGCGGCCTGTACGACCAATACGGTGCACGTAGTCTTCCGGTACGTTTGGCAGCTCATAGTTAACAACGTGCGGTAACTGATCGATATCCAAGCCACGAGCGGCGATATCAGTCGCTACTAATACGCGGATTTTACCGTCTTTAAAGTCGGCCAGCGCGCGAGTACGAGCGCCTTGACTCTTATTACCATGAATAGCGGCGGCAGTAATGCCGTCTTTATTCAATTGTTCTGCCAAATGGTTAGCACCGTGTTTGGTTCGGGTGAACACCAATACCTGCTGCCAATCCTGGCTGCCAATCATCTGAGAAAGCAGTTCCCGCTTGCGGTTTTTATCCACAAAATGAACGCTTTGGGTGATTTGCTCAGAGGCAGTGTTACGACGCGCCACTTCAACGGAAGCTGGGTTGTGCAGCAATTTACTGGCCAGCCCTTTGATTTCGTCGGAGAAGGTCGCAGAGAACAGCAGGTTCTGGCGTTTTGCAGGCAATTTAGCCAACACGCGACGAATATCGTGAATAAAGCCCATATCCAGCATACGGTCGGCTTCATCCAGCACCAAAATTTCGATTTTAGACAAATCAACCGCGTTCTGATGTTCCAGATCCAGTAAACGGCCCGGAGTAGCGACCAGAATATCGACGCCTCCGCGCAATTTCATCATCTGCGGGTTAATGCTCACACCGCCAAAGACCACCAGCGAACGTAATTTAAGGTACTTGCTGTACTGTTCGACGTTTTCGCCGATTTGTGCAGCCAGTTCACGCGTTGGGGTTAAAATCAGGGCACGTACCGGACGGCGGCCTTTGATCGGCTGCGCGGTATCATTGAGCATTTGCAACAGCGGCAAGGTGAAACCAGCGGTTTTACCAGTACCGGTTTGAGCGCTGGCCATTAAATCACGGCCTTGCAGCACTACAGGGATCGCCTGACGCTGAATTGGCGTCGGCACGAGGTAGCCCTGCTCTTCAATTGCACGCAGGATATCGGCGTTTAAGCCGAGAGTATCAAATGACATATTACGAGAAACTCCAGATCTTCCCCATCCTAACAATTCAGTCAGGTGCAGTTTCAAGGGAAGATGATCAGACGAGGTATTAAATGAGGCTTTACCACGAGGATTGGCACAAACTGCAGTGCACCATTGAGGCGGATTATATCAGATTTTTGTGAAAACATGAGATATTTAAACAATCAGATGAATTTATAGGTAAAAACTGTAGAAAAATTGCCTTACGCCAGTCAAAGATCCTTTCCTATTCCCCATCTTTACAGGCCTATACTTATGGCCTAAAGTTAATCATATGATTGATTAATTTATTTCCAGCCTAACCATAAGGCTTTAGCGTAAATTCATTCTATCCATAAGGGAGACTTTATCATGCCCCATTCCAACGTTCCGGTAACGTTGCGCGGTGAACAGGCACGGCAACAGTTACTGCGCGCCGCCACCGAGCTGTTTGGGGAATTGGGTTTGAAAGGAGCGACCACTCGCGATATTGCCCAGCGAGCAGACCAAAATATTGCTGCTATTACCTACTACTTTGGTTCCAAAGAAAAACTCTATCTGGCGGTAGCGCAGCAGATTGCGGATTTTATTCGTCAGGCTTTCGTGCCTCTGGCGGCCGAAATTGACCAGTTTTTGCAAACGCCGCCATCCGAGCAATGCGCTGAACGACAGTTACATTATGTGCGACAGGGTGTGCTGCAATTCAGCCATTTAATGACTCAGCCGGAAACCATTAATCTGAGCAAAATTATGGCTCGGGAACAGCTTTCCCCTACCGAAGCCTATCCATTGATTCATCAACAGGCGATTGCCCCACTACACCATAAACTTAATTTATTGTTGGCGAATTACATTGGCGCTGACGCTCTTGCTACCAAAACCATCATTCATACCCATGCATTATTGGGCGAAGTATTGGCATTTCGCATGGCGCGGGAAACCATACGCTATCAGGCGGGTTGGAACGACATTGGCAATGCCGAAAATAAGTTAATAAATCAGGTGCTTATCGAACATATCGACCTTCTTCTCAACGGGCTGCGGCATCAGGCGGCGCAGCAATAATTACATGTTTGCAGGTAGGGAATGTTATGAATCGCAAGAGTATTGCAGTGATAGTCGTCGTTATCGCCGTCATTGCGGCGGCACTATATGGATGGAGCTACTATCGCCAACAGCAAAATGGAACGCTCACTCTGTATGGCAACGTTGATATTCGCACGGTGAATCTGGGCTTCCGTGTCGGCGGTCGTCTGGCCTCACTGGATGTCGATGAAGGCGATAAAATCCAGCCGGGTCAACGTCTTGGTCAGTTGGATGAGGGCCCGTATAACAATGCGTTAAATCAGGCGAAGGCTAATCTTGCCAGCGCGCAAGCGCAGCTCGCGCTGTTGAAAGCCGGTTATCGAGCGGAGGAAATCGCACAGGTAAAATCCGAAATGGCGCAAAAAGTAGCAGCCTTTAACTACGCCGATAGCTATTTAAAACGTCAGCAGGGTTTGTGGTCAAGAAAAGCCACCTCCGCTAACGAGTTGGAAGATGCGCGTACGTCACGTAATCAGGCGCAGGCTGCGCTGCAAGCGGCCAAAGATAAACTGGCCCAATTCCTGAGCGGCAATCGCCCGCAGGAAATTGCTCAGGCTGAAGCCAATGTCGCACAGGCGGAAGCTGAACTGGCGCAGGCTCAATTAAACCTGCATGACACCACGCTAACCTCACCTTCTGCCGGGACTATTTTGACCCGGGCCGTTGAACCGGGCACCATTTTGTCTGCCAGCAACACCGTATTCACCCTGTCGTTAACCACTCCGGTCTGGATTCGCGCCTATGTGGATGAGCGCCATTTAGGTCAGGCAATACCGGGCGCGGAAATCGAAGTGTATACCGACAGCCGGCCCAATAAGCCGTATCACGGTAAGATAGGTTTCGTTTCTCCAACCGCGGAATTCACCCCGAAAACCGTTGAAACGCCCGATTTACGCACCGATCTGGTCTATCGCCTGCGCATTATTGTTACCGATGCCGATGAAGAATTGCGTCAGGGTATGCCGGTGACTATTCGCTTCTCACAACCTTAATCGAGAGGCATTGTCATGGCTGAAGTACAGCATTTGATTACTCTGGATGGGGTAGAGAAAACCTTCCCTGGACTGGATCATCCGGCCGTGGCCAGTTTAACCACGGAAATACGCAGCGGTGCAGTTACCGGATTGGTAGGCCCGGATGGCGCAGGGAAAACCACTCTGCTGAGAATGCTAGCCGGACTGTTGAAACCCGGCAGTGGCCAGCTTTCAGTGGTAGGTCTGGACCCAATTAAAAACGATCGCCAGTTGCATTCAATTCTTGGTTATATGCCGCAAAAATTCGGGTTATACGAAGATTTGACGGTGATGGAGAACCTGACGCTGTACGCCGACCTGCGCGGTGTCACCGGCGAGCAACGACGTCAGACTTTTGATCGTCTACTCAGCTTTACCGATCTGACGCGCTTTACCGATCGATTAGCCGGAAAACTGTCCGGAGGGATGAAGCAAAAACTCGGTTTAGCCTGTACTTTGGTCGGCCAACCTCAGGTTTTACTGCTGGATGAACCGGGCGTGGGGGTTGATCCTATTTCCCGCCGAGAACTGTGGCGCATGGTGCACGAACTGGCCAGTGACGGCATGCTGATTCTCTGGAGTACCTCCTATCTGGATGAAGCCGAACAGTGCCGTGAGGTGCTACTGCTTAACGAAGGTAAATTGCTATACAGCGGTGCGCCTCAAGATCTTACCCAACGTATGAGCGGCCGCACTATTCTGCTGTCAGCGCAAAACGGCACTAACCGAAAACTTTTACAGCGGGCATTAACGCTACCGCTGGTCAGCGACGGAGTCATTCAGGGTAAATATGTCCGTTTGATTCTTAAACCCGATGCCGATCGCCAACAGCTCTTGCAGCAGTTAAACCAGCCAACCACTGAGATTCAAGAGGCCGATCCGCGCTTTGAAGATGCTTTTATCGATCTGCTCGGCGGTGGGCCAGAAAGTGAATCCGCTTTAGCGAAAATCATGCCGACGGTCAGCGGCGATCACACTGAAACCGTGATTGAAGCTCAGAGGCTGACGAAAAAATTTGGCGATTTTGCCGCAACAGATCACGTTGATTTTCAGGTAAAACGCGGTGAAATCTTTGGGCTGCTCGGCCCTAACGGGGCGGGGAAATCTACAACATTTAAAATGATGTGTGGGCTATTGGTTCCCAGTGAAGGTAAAGCGCTGGTACTGGGCATGGATTTGAAAACCAGTTCAGGCAAGGCACGCCAGCATTTGGGCTATATGGCACAAAAATTCTCGCTGTATGGCAACCTGACCGTCGCGCAGAATCTGAAGTTTTTCTCCGGTGTTTATGGCCTGCAAGGCAAGGTACAGCGGGATAAAATCCGTGATATGACCGAAGCCTTTAACTTTACGTCGATTCTCAATCAAACGCCGGATTCTCTGCCGCTAGGGTTTAAACAGCGTTTGGCACTGGCTTGCGCACTGATGCATGAACCAGACATTCTGTTTCTGGACGAACCCACGTCCGGGGTCGACCCTCTGACTCGCCGCGAATTCTGGTTACATATCAATGGCATGGTTGACAAAGGCGTCACCGTCATGGTCACCACGCACTTTATGGATGAAGCAGAATATTGCGATCGTATCGGTCTGGTTTATCGTGGGAAAATCATCGCCGCCGGAACGCCAGATGAGCTGAAACAGCAGGTCGCCCGCGACGATAACCCTAATCCTTCCATGGAACAGGCATTTATCGAGTTAGTACAAAACTACGATAAGGAGCAGAGCCATGTCTGAGCACCCTGCCGCTCCGATAGATAACAGCGAAACCTATCAGGATACCGGTTTTTCCTGGCGACGCCTGCGAGCGTTGTGCCGCAAAGAAACCCGACAAATTTTACGCGATCCCAGTAGTGGCCTGATCGCTTTTGTCATCCCAATCATGCTGCTTTTTATATTCGGCTACGGTATCAATCTGGATTCCAGCAAACTACATGTCGGCATTTTGATGGAGCAGCAAAGCAAGCCGGCACAGGATTTGGCCAACGCCTTTACCGGCTCGCCTTATATTGCCGCCCAAATCAGCGATAACCGTCAGGCGCTGATTCAGGCAATGCAAGCAGGGAAAATTCGCGGGCTGATCGTTATTCCCAATGATTTTGCCCAACGGCTGGATCGCCCATTAGATACGTCTCCAATTCAGGTGATTACCGACGGCAGCGAGCCTAATACGGCCAACTTTGTGCAAGGTTATGCGCAAGGAATTTGGCAAATCTGGCAGCAACAACAATCGCAAAATCTAGGGCAAACCAACGCACCACTGATTGATGTGCAGTTGCGCTATTGGTTTAACCCAGCGGCAATTAGCCAGCACTTTATTATTCCCGGTGCGATTACCATTATTATGACGGTAATCGGGGCTATTTTGACCTCGCTAGTGATTGCCCGCGAATGGGAGCGCGGAACCATGGAAGCCCTGCTCTCCACGCAGGTTACGCGTAGCGAGCTATTGCTTTCCAAGCTTATTCCCTACTACTTCCTCGGTATGATCGCCATGGTGCTGTGTATGGCGGTCTCGGTATTTATCCTCGGGGTGCCTTATCGCGGCTCTCTGTGGATTTTATTCGTCATGACCAGCCTGTTTCTGGCCAGCACTTTAGGCATGGGGCTGCTGATTTCTACCGTGACTCGCAACCAGTTTAACGCAGCCATGGTGGCGCTGAATGCGGCATTTCTGCCATCAATTATGTTGTCCGGTTTTATTTTTGAGATCGATAGTATGCCTGCGATAGTCCGGGCCGTGACTTATATCATCCCCGCTCGTTACTTCGTCAGCAGCCTGCAAACCCTGTTTTTAGCCGGAAATATCGGCACAGTGCTGTGGATTAACCTGTTATTCCTGATCGCTTCGGCCATTGTGTTTATCGGCCTGACGGCGTGGAAAACCCAACGCCGACTCGACTGAGCAAGGAGCTATGATGTTTCATCGTCTTTATACTTTGATTATCAAAGAATTGCAGTCTTTGCTGCGGGAGCCGCAAACCCGGGCAATATTGATTATGCCGGTTATTTTACAGGTGGTGCTGTTCCCCTACGCCGCCACGCTAGAAGTGACTAATGCTACCATCGCTATTTATAGCGAAGACAGCGGAAAAGCATCAATTGAACTGACGCAGCGTTTCGCCAAGGCGAAGGCATTCTCTAACGTTTTGCTGCTCCATAGCCCGCAGGAAATCCAACCAACGATTGATAACCAGCGCGCACTATTACTGATCCGTTTTCCCGAGCAGTTCAGCGCCGATTTAGCCAACGGACACACCACGCCATTGCAGCTAGTTCTGGACGGACGTAACTCCAACAGTGCCCAGATAGCGGCCAATTATATTCAGCAAATAATTCAAAATTATCAGGACGAGCTGACGCAGGGACAGATAAAACCGAATAACAGCGCACTGGTAGTACGAAATTGGTATAACCCGAATCTGGATTATAAATGGTTTGTGGTTCCGTCATTGATTGCGATGATTACCACCATCGGCGTGCTGATAGTAACTTCGCTGTCGGTAGCACGTGAGCGGGAACAGGGAACGCTAGATCAGCTGTTGGTATCACCGCTTACCACCTGGCAGATATTTATCGGTAAAGCGGTGCCAGCGCTGATTGTCGCGACTTTTCAGGCCTCAATTGTGCTATTTATCGGCATTTTCTTCTACCAAATTCCCTTTGCCGGGTCGCTGGCACTATTCTACGGCACCATGCTGATTTACGGGCTATCGCTGGTCGGGTTTGGCTTGCTGATCTCATCGCTGTGCTCGACTCAACAACAGGCATTTATCGGGGTATTCGTGTTTATGATGCCTGCCATACTACTTTCCGGCTATGTATCGCCGGTGGAAAATATGCCGGTGTGGCTACAAAACATCACCTGGATTAATCCTATCCGCCACTTTACTGATATCACCAAACAGATTTACCTGAAGGATGCCAGCTTCGATATTATCTGGCACAGC
Organism: Yersinia entomophaga; assembly: GCF_001656035.1. NCBI lineage: Bacteria > Pseudomonadati > Pseudomonadota > Gammaproteobacteria > Enterobacterales > Yersiniaceae > Yersinia > Yersinia entomophaga. Next base: position 360,978 of record NZ_CP010029.1, on the reverse strand, counting down.
CTGTGGCCCTTATTGGTGATTACCGCGACAACGGGCAGCGCCGCTTACGGGATGTTCAGACGTAAAATTGCCTGATGGGCAAGATGTGGCTATTGAAATGAGGGGAAAAGAGCGGAACTATTCTGATTTACAATTTGATAGATAACACTAATCATCGAAAAAATATCACCGCCGTTGTCATTCAAAAGAAAGGCCACCTCATAAGGTGGCCTTTTTGTCTTTCAATCACAGCGTAACGTATGAATGGTTTTGACGCTGCCCTCAATCACCCAAATTAACGACGGTTGCCGAAAATACGCAGTAACATCAGGAACAGGTTGATGAAATCAAGATACAGGGTCAACGCACCAACGATGGCATACTTACGGAAACCGTCTTTATCGTTAGCGTCCAACTGAGCGCCCATATTTTTCAATTTCTGCGTGTCGTAAGCGGTTAAGCCAACGAACACCACAACACCGATGTAAGTCACGGCCCACATTAACGCGTCGCTTTTCAGCCATATGTTAACCAGTGAGGCCAACACGATACCGATCAGCCCCATAAACAGCATGCTGCCCATACCGCTTAAATCACGTTTGGTGGTGTAACCGTAAATGCTCATGGCACCAAACATCCCAGCACAAATAATGAATGTGCTAGCAATAGAAGCGCCGGTATACATGATCAAAATGCTGGAAAGCGTTAAACCGGTAAGCGCTGAATACAGCATAAACAGGCTGGTGGCCATGGTGCCGCTCAGGCGGTTAACCATACCGGAAATAACAAATACCAGACCAAGCTGAGCAATAATCAAGCCAAAGAACGTAATCTGGCTAGAGAAAACAAAGTGGAGGATAGCCGGCGTATTCGCCGCATACCAAGCCACAAAGGCGGTTAATAACAGACCACAGGTCATCCAGCCATATACCTGCGCCATATATGCCTGAATGCCTGTGTTAGCACGTTCGACAATCGAACCATTAGAGCGTGGATAGTGGCCCATGGTAATTACCTTCTGCATGTGAACAATGATACAGACCGTCCTTGACGGCCCACCTGGTCCTAAGATTACCACAAAACAGCCCGCCCCCTAGGAGTTAAAATAGGCATTTTAGGGCATTATTTACATGAGTTTACCAGCGTTTGGCCGCTTCATGGTCAGAATCGCGAGATTCGACCCAGCGCTCACCCGCGGGAGTCGCTTCGCGCTTCCAGAATGGCGCGCGAGTTTTCAGGTAATCCATGATGAACTCTGCTGATTCAAAGGCCACACTGCGGTGAGCACTGGTCACGCCAACGAACACAATTTCCTCGCCAGGATACAGCGATCCCACACGATGAATCACCGAAACTCGCTGCAACGGCCAGCGCTCACGGGCTTCGGCGATAATTTCTCCCAGCGCTTTTTCCGTCATCCCCGGATAGTGCTCTAGCGTCAGCGCGCTAACATTATCGCCCAAATTATGGTTACGCACTTTGCCGGTGAAAGTCACGACGGCGCCGTCCTCGCCACACTGAGCCAACCATTGATATTCATCACCGACGTTAAATGGCTCCGCGCCGACGCGAATGCGAGTATTTTCCATCCTCAGCCTCCGGTTACCGGCGGGAAGAAGGCCACTTCATCTCCAGCAGACAGCGGATGATCCCAACTGACCAGCGATTGATTCACCGCCGTGAGCAATTTTCCTTCGTCCAAAGCCAGTTGCCAGCGGTCACCACGCTGACACAGAGCCTGGCGCAACGCTTCCACCGTAGGATATTCCGCCACCAGCTGTAAACTCTCGGTGCCGAGCAGCTCGCGCACCTGCGCAAAAAAGAGAATTTGAATCATACTGTTACCTCGAAATCACCGGATTTCCCGCCGCTTTTCGCCAGCAGACGCACAGGGCCGATAATCATGTCTTTTTGCACCGCTTTACACATATCGTAGATGGTTAATGCGGCGACCGAAGCGGCCGTCAACGCTTCCATTTCTACGCCGGTTTTACCGGTCAAACGACAGCAAGATTCGATTCGGACTCGATTGTGCTCTGGCTGAGCCTGCAAATTGACTTCCACCTTACTCAGCATCAATGGGTGACACAGGGGAATCAACTCCCAGGTTCGCTTCGCCGCCTGAATACCTGCAATGCGCGCCGTGGCGAACACATCGCCTTTATGGTGGCTACCATCAATAATCATCGCCAGCGTCGTGGCCTGCATTTCTACAAACGCCTCCGCGCGGGCTTCACGCACGGTTTCGGCTTTGGCAGAAACATCCACCATATGGGCTTCGCCGGCGGCGTTAATATGAGTTAATTGGGTCATAAATACTCCTGATATAGCGCAATGCGCCAACGCGTTAACCGCCAATAAAAGAGAGATTCTGCGTGATACCGCTGTTGCCTTGATGCAGAAAATGAGTCTGTTTTTTGGTTTGCAACGCGCTTTGAATACGTTCTTTCAGTTCGTCCTGTTGCAGATCGCCGGATAATAAATCCCGCAGAGGAATCCCCTGCTCGCCGAACAAACATAAATGGAGATTGCCGATGGCCGATACGCGCAGGCGGTTACAGCTGGCACAGAAATCTTTTTCATACGGCATAATCAAGCCGACCTCACCCTGATATTCCGGGTGACGATAAACCTGCGCCGGGCCGTCGCTTCGTGCACGGTCTTGCTGCACCCAACCTTGCTCCAGTAGCTGCTGGCGAATCACTCCGCCGGAAACATGGTGTTTACGGAATAGCTCGCTCCCTTCACCGGTTTCCATCAGTTCGATAAAACGCAATTGAATCGGGCGCGGTTTTATCCAGTCCAGAAAGGCTTTCAGGCTGCGATCGTTGACATCACGCATCAATACCGCGTTGATTTTGACTTTCTCAAAACCGACTTCGAAGGCTTTATCAATGCCCTGCATGACCTGATGAAATTTATCTTGCCCGGTAATGGCATGGAATTGGCGCGGATCGAGACTATCGACACTAATGTTGATAGCGCTCAGCCCCGCATCGCGCCACGCCGCCACGTCGCGAGCCAGACGATAACCATTGGTCGTCACCGCCAGCGTGCGGATCGCCGGATTTTCACGGATAGCAGCAATGATATCGGTAAAATCGCGTCGCATGGAAGGTTCGCCGCCGGTCAGACGGATTTTTTCCGTCCCCAATTCGGCAAAAGCGCGGCTGACGCGCCGAATTTCATCCAGCGTCAGAAAGCTTTTCACCCCATTGGGTTGATAACCATCGGGCAAGCAGTAGGTGCAACGAAAATTGCACACGTCAGTAATCGATAGGCGCAAGTAATAGAACTTGCGCGCAAATGCGTCGGTCAGTTGCGGTACCATAACACCTTTCCAAATACGGGAGATGCAGGCATTTCTACCTCGCACCCTGGTGGCTCAATGCCACGGCCAAAGCATCATATTGCGTGAGCAACGTAGACACAGAGGCTAGGAGTTTGATTTCAGCGACGGCCCAAAGACTGTCAGGAGAAACCGTGGTTTTCCCAAGGATTCTAGCGCTAAAACGTCGGGATAGCCAATCGGGTCTTTGCGCTATATATTTTTATATACAACGACTTAGCAGACCATGAAACGAGGTTTGAAGGCTAAATCATTCGCGGGATAAATTCTTGTCCAATATCACGGAAACTGCGGCTTTTATCGCGTTTTTGCCATAAATCCGTTAACTTATGGCAAATTTTTATGCCTTTGGTTGATAAATAAACCGGGTTGGGGCAAATCGATAGGAAACTTATGCGAAATCGCACATTAGCCGATCTGGATCGAGTCGTTGCACTCGGTGGTGGCCACGGTTTAGGCCGGGTTATGTCAGCCCTTTCTCCATTAGGATCACGCCTGACAGGAATCGTCACTACCACCGATAACGGTGGTTCTACTGGCCGAATTCGCCGCTCTGAAGGCGGTATTGCCTGGGGTGATACCCGAAATTGCCTGAACCAGTTGATTACTGAACCCAGCGTTGCTTCTGCCATGTTTGAGTACCGTTTTAGCGGTAATGGTGAATTATCCGGCCATAATCTCGGAAACCTGATGTTAAAGGCGCTGGATCACTTGAGTGTCAGGCCGATGGAAGCCATCAATCTGCTGCGCAGCCTGCTAAAAGTGGACGCCTGGCTGATTCCGATGTCCGAGCAGCCGGTGGATTTACAGGCGTTAGATCACGAAGGGCACCCGGTTTATGGAGAGGTCAATATTGACCAATTGACCCATATGCCGCAGGAAATGACGCTGTCTCCCCACGTTAGCGCTACGCGAGAAGCCATTGAAGCCATTAGTCAGGCCGATTTGATTTTGATCGGCCCCGGCAGCTTTTTAACCAGCCTGATGCCGTTGTTGTTGCTGGATGATTTAACTCAGGCGTTGCGCCGTAGCTCCGCCAGCATGATTTACATTGGTAATCTTGGTAAGGAACTCAGCGTGGCCGCCGCCGCTCTGACGTTACAGGACAAGCTGGCGATGATGGAAAGCAAAATCGGTCGTAAAATGATTGATGCGGTAGTGGTTAGCCCAACGGTAGACACTAGCGGTGTACAAGATCGTATCGTGACTCAGCAGCCGCTGGAAGCTAAGGATATTCCTTATCGTCACGATCGAGAATTACTGCGTCAGGCATTGGAGCAAACGCTGCAAAAACTCGGTTAAACCTCTCAAGCCCGGTATTTACCGGGCTTATGTCCGACAGAACACGCTGGATCAGTTAAACAACGGCATAAATATATCCCGAGTTTTTCCCGCAAAATCCAACTTATCTACGTGTACCGGCAACTGATAAAGCTGCGTCAGATTCTTATCCGTTACCACCTCCCGCGTTAGGCCAAAGGCGACGCCCTTCGTTTGCTCTGCTACCTGCGTGTCTTCCCCGTCAGTCTGCGGATAAAGCAACAAAGTCCGATCGGCAATATGCAGCGCGTGTAACGGAGAATGAGTAGTCAACACCACCGTCATCTCCAAACGGGCGGATAAATCCCGCAGCCCGCTGAGCACTTTGTCCTGATTTGCCAGATCCAGCGCCGAAGCAGGCTCATCCAGAATCAGAATCTCAGGCTCGCTGGCCAACGCACGAGCAATACTCACCAACTGCCGCTCGCCTCCGCTTAGCTGATTCACCGGTTTATCCGCCAACGGCGACAGCCCGAAGCAATCCAGACATTGCTGAGTCACTTCGCTATCGCGCCGGTTTGGCGAAGCAAACCAGCCCATGTGTCGCACTCGCCCCAGCATCACCATAGTTCTGACACTATAAGGAAAAACCGCATTTTCCTGCTGCGGAACATAGCCAATATTCGCAGCAACGGAAATCTGGCCCGAAGTGGGCTTAATCGCGCCCATGATCAGGCGTAAAAGCGTAGTTTTCCCTCGTCCATTCGCGCCCAGAATAGCGGTTACGCTGCCTTGCTCTATCTGGAGGGAAAGTCGTTCAAACAGCGTTTTTTCTCCTCGGATTAACGTCAACCGATCGATATTAATCATGAGTCCATCCTTTCTGCTGAGTTTGCCGCAGCAGCCAGACAAACACCGGCGCTCCTATCAAGGCAGTCATGATACCTAAGGGAATTTCTGCACTGCTCACGCTGCGGGAAAGCGTATCGATCGCCATCATATAAATTGCGCCAATGATTGCCGAGGCAGGCAGCAACTGGCGATGATCAGGACCAGCCAGCATTCTGGCAATATGCGGTACCACTAATCCGACCCAACCAATAGTGCCAGCCACGGCTACGGTGGCAGAAGTAATCAGCGCAACAGAAATCAACACCAGCCAACGCACTTTCTCCACCGGCACGCCCAGCGCGGCGGCATTTTCATCCCCCAGCGATAGCACGTTAATACGGAACCGCAGAGCATAAAGCAGCGCTAAACCGCAAAGTACCGGTAAAGTAGCCAAGGCTAGCTTGTGGTATGTCACGGTGGCAAAGCTTCCCATCAGCCAGAAAACAATCGCCGGCAAGGTATTATTCGGATCGGCAAAATAGGTCACTAAAGAAATTAACGCGGCGAAAAAGGCGCTAATCACCACGCCGGCCAGAATCAGCATCAAAATACTGGAGGCTCCGCTACTGCGACTGAGAAAATAAACCAGCAAAATAGCTAAAAAGCCGCCAATAAAAGCCAGGCCGGAAATCATCATCAGCGAGGAAAATAAAACTATTCCTAATGCGCCTCCCAAAGCCGCACCTGAGGATACGCCGATAATTTGCGGCCCTACCAACGGGTTACGAAATATCCCCTGAAGCGCAGCTCCGGCAACCGATAAACCCGCGCCGGTCAGCAACGCAATAAGCATTCTCGGCAAACGAATAAACTCCACCACGCGTTGTTCAATAGGTGTCCATTGAACAAACTCCGCCAGACTTTCTGTTGAAATAAAGGATGATGCCAGAATAGCGAGGACTTTCCCGGCGGATAACGGATAACGTCCGGAGCACAATGCAAGCAACATGACGGCCAGCAATAGACCCGGAGTTATTAACCAGAAAAATTTATTTCGTCCATATATACGGCTGGAAATATTCATTCTCTGTCCTTGAAACGTTGGCTATATTCTTTCGTCACGTTATTAGCGTCCATTTGCAGAATGCTATCCAACTCCTTATCTGTAGGCTGATAGCGATAAAGAAAATCATACTGGCGAACAATTTCCGAACGCAGCGGCCAGTAAATCTTATCGGGGTAAAACACCATGGAAAGCCACTGCCAATACAGCGGCGTTTCCTGATTAGGCGCATCCCAGATAAAACCGCCGATAGGGATTTTATAGACGCGCTTATTTTTCACTGCAGCCACTTCAGCTAAGGCCGGGCTTTGATAAATATGACGAGGGAGAAGCCCAGGCTCAAAATTGCCCAATAAAATAACGTCTGGATTCCACACCATAATTTGTTCCTGATTAATGGTGCGAGCGCCGCCAAAATCCGCAGTAATACTCAGCCCACCTGCGCGCTGAATATCGCTGTTAGTGTGGGAGGTTTTACCGATGGTGTGTATTTCTGAAAGGAAGCGCGACAGATAAAGTACTCTGACTTTTTGTTGCTGCGGAATTTGCGCCACTTTTTGTGTCACTTCAGCTAACGTTCTCTGACGCCAGGCAATTATTTGCTGCGCCCTTTCATTCTGACCAATGGAGCGTCCCATCAGTGTTATCCACTGCTGCATCCGGCTATCGTCGTGATACGGATACAAAATTAACGCCACTTTTAGCCCCGCCAGCTCAATAGGCGTAACAATATCATCGCCCAAATGCCCCCATTGCCAGACTAAATCAGGCTGCGCGGCCAGTAAGGTTTCAATATTGGGAGTAAAACCCGCACCAACTGTGTCACTGGGTAAAAGATCGATTTCAGGAAACATGCGGCTCAGCATGCCTTCCTGCGCGGCAACTTTGGCAAAAGGATGAATACCGGCCAGACGCTGAGTGCTACGGTCAAGGCTAACCAGTAATGACGCTGCCGGTATTGGAATAACCACCGCACGCTTGACCGGTTCAAGTAAACTAACCGCACGTTGGTTCATATCAATAAAACTATTATTTTCCGCTAAACAAATTGTCGGAAACCATAAAAATCCGAATAAAATAAAAAAACTGTACAACTGCAATTTTATATTCATCTCAGCATCCGATGC